>NZ_JBBCKP010000016.1:0-162853 GCF_037153275.1 Pseudomonas sp. USHLN015 | reverse complement strand
TCTGCGCAGCGATGCGCAAGCTGCTGAACATCGCCTATGGCGTCTTGAAATCGGGCCGGCCATTTGACGCAAAACTGGCCCTTGCTCACTAGGAATCAAGACGGTATCTACATTTCGGGCGAGTCCGAGGGTGGCTGGTGGCACCGCATCGCGAATGAATTCGCTCCCACACAGCCCCGACAAACACACCCTGTCGCCCCACTGCTGCCCCAGCAACACCTTGCAAGCAGCGGGCTGCTGGCCTTGCAGCACGACAGCCGCAGTCGCGCCGAAACGCCCCATAAAATCCTTTTAATTCAATGAGTTGAACGAACACCAAAAAGCGGCACGCATGCTGCTATGTCTCCCGGCCCATGCGGTCGATGCGCCCTGCGCTACCGATTGCCAGCTGTTCGACCAGGATCCAGCCGATGCTCCCGACCTCCGCTCCACCTTCGCCCGTCACGGCACCGCTCCCGCAATACGGGGCGCGACCATGAGCCAGCGGCCCTCCGCCTTCCTCTTCAACTTCCTGCTGCTGGCCGCCTTCAGCGGCGCCACCATCGGCATGGCGAAGATCGTCACCACCCTCTATGCGCTGGAGCTGGGCGCCAACTCGATGCAGATCGGCGTGATCGCCGCCATGGAGTCCCTGGGGATGATCTTCGTCACCCTGCCAGCCGGCTTCGTCATCGCCCGCTTCGGCGCACGGCGGGTGTACTTCCTCGCCAGCCTCGGGCCGATGCTGCTGAACCTGCTGATCCCCGTGTTCGCCAGCTGGCTGTGGCTGGCGGTGGCGCGGTTGCTGATCGGCCTGTGCATCCCCTTCCGCATCGTCTCGATGAACAGCGCCTTCCTCCGCCAGCTGCGCCACATCGGCCACGCCAAGGCCGGCTGGTACCGCGGCGCCCTGACCCTGGGCATGGGCCTGATCGGCCCGCTGCTGGGCAACGCCCTGAGCGGCACCGGCAGCTTCACCCTGGGCTTCGTGGTGATCGGCCTGTGCTTCGGCGCGATGGCCGCCTACAGCCTGGGCTTCTGGGAAGAGGACGCCGGCGACGAGGCCGTGGCCGGCGTGCCGGGCAGCGGCCTGCTCGACGAGGTGCGCACCATGCTGGGCAACCCGGCGATCAGCGAGAGCTGCCTGATCGAGGCGGTCAGCGCGTCCACCGGCTCGCTCTACGGCACCTTCATCCTGCTGCTGGCCATGCAGGTGGCCGGGCTGACCCAGGGCCAGGCGGTGAGCCTGGTGATGATCCAGGGGCTGGCCTCGGTGCTCGCCCTGTTCGGCCTGGGCCGCCTGGTGCAGCTCGGCGGTCGCGCCTTCGCCTACGGCTCCAGCCTGCTGGCGGCGGTGGCGGCCCTGGCCCTGCTGGGCCTGGCCCATGACTACTGGCTGCTGGCTTTGGGCGCGGTGCTGCTGAGCATCGCCGCGGCGCAGGTGCACCTGGTGAACATGGCGCAACTGGCCAGCCACGCCATGGACAAGAGCAAGATCTCCGGCCTGTTCAACCTCGCCACCATGCTCGGCGGCTTCGGCGGCGCCATGCTCGGCGGGCTGGTCAGCCACCTGGCCGGGCTCGGCAACCTGTTCCTCTGCTGGATTCCCCTGGTGCTGGCCACCGCCCTCGCCTGCTGGCTGCGCGCCCGGCGACGGACCCCGGCACCCGCCCTTCGCTGTTGAACGAGGCCTGACATGACCGCGACCCTGAAACGCCTGCCGGGTGCGCTCACCTGGCTGATCTCGCCCCTGGCGCTGCTCGCGCTGTGGGCCGTGGTGGCCGACGCCGGCCTGTTCCCCCGCCAGTTGCTGATCCCGCCGCTGCACGTGCTGCAGGCCTTCGAGGAGCTGCTGCAGAGCGGCGAGCTGCAGGAGCACCTGGGCGGCAGCCTGTCGCGCCTGGGCCTGGGCTTCTGCTTCGGCGCCGTCGGCGGCCTGGCCTTCGGCGTGCTGATGGCGCTGTCGAAGCAGGTGGAGGCCTATTGCGGCCCGCTGTTCCATTGCCTGCGGCAGATTCCCAGCATCGCCCTGATCCCGATGTTCGTGCTGTTCTTCGGCATCGAGGAGACCTTCAAGATCGTCATCGTCGCCAAGGCGGCGTTCTTCCCGGTGGCCCTGGCCGCCAGCGAGGGGGTGAAGGCCATCCCGCGCAGCTACTTCGAGGTGGCCGACGTGTACCGCCTGAGCTGGCCGACCCTGGTGCGCGAGGTGGCCTTCCCCGCCGCCGCGCCACCGATCATCACCGGCCTGCGCATCAGCCTGACCCGCGCCTGGGTGGTGCTGGTGGCCGCCGAGCTGCTGGCCGCCGACAGCGGCCTGGGGCAGATGATCGAGATGGGCCGGCAGATGCTGCGCATCGATGTGGTGATGGTCGGCGTGCTGGTCACCGGGGTGATCGGCTTCGGCCTCGATTTCATTTTCCGCCTGCTGGAACGTCGCCTGTTCCGCTGGCAGTCGCGCTAGGAGATGCCCATGTCCCGAATCCTTTCATGGCTGCCGCGCCTGCGCGGCCTGGTGCTGCCGCTGGCCCTGCTGGCCGGCTGGGAAGCCCTGTCGCGCCAGGACGCCGCCAACGCCTATGCCTTCGTCCCGCTGAGCAGCATCGGCCGGGCGGCGGTCGAGCTGCTGGGCAACGGCGAGCTGCTGGTCAACCTCTTCGCCAGCCTGGCGCGCACCAGCGGCGGGCTGCTGTTCGGCGTGATCGCAGGCCTCGCCCTGGGCGTGCTGATGGCGCTGTCGAAGGTGGCCGACCGGCTCATCGGCCCGCTGTTCCATGCCATCCGCCAGGTGCCGATGCTGGGCTGGATCCCGCTGATCGCCATGTGGTTCGGCAATGGCGAATTCTCCAAGGTGCTGATCGTCTCCCTGGCCGCCTTCTACCCGATGGTGCTCAACACCTACGAGGGCTTCACCCAGGTGGAGAAGCGCTACCGCGAGGTGGGCCGGGTCTTCGAGCTGCGCCCCTTGCAGCAGTTCCGCCATGTGCTGCTGCCGGCCGCGCTGCCGAGTATCGCCACCGGCCTGCTGCACGCCCTGGCCTTCGCCTGGGTGACGGCGGTGGGCAGCGAGCTGTTCCTCTCCTCCGGGGCGGGCCTGGGCAACCTGATGATGAGCGCCGAGGCCGGCTCGCGCATGGAGGTGATCGTCCTCGCGGTGCTCTGCATCGGCCTGCTCGGCTACCTGATGAACCTCACCTTTTCCCGCCTGGCGCGCCATCTGCTGCGCTGGCGCAACACCCGTTGAACACAGGTTGATGACCATGACAGCACTCCCACAGAAGGCCCCGCTGGGGCAGCCCCACACGCTGACCGGTGCCCTGGAGATCCGCGGCCTGAGCAAGCAGTACCGCATCGAAGGCCGCACCCTGCCGGTGCTCGAAGGCATCGACCTGAAGGTCGCCCCCGGCGAGTTCGTCAGCATCGTCGGCGCCAGCGGCTGCGGCAAATCCACCCTGCTGCGGCTGATCGTCGGCCTGGAGAACGACTACGAGGGCGAGATCCTCCTCGACGGCCGGCGCATCGCCGCCACCAGCCTGGAGCGCGGCATCGTGTTCCAGGACCACCGCCTGTTCCCCTGGATGACGGTGCGCGAGAACATCGCCCTGGCCCTGAAGAACCACCGCCTCAGCGCCGCCGAGAAGGAGCGGCTGGTGGCCGAGCACATCGCCCTGGTCAACCTGCAGGGCTTCGAGAATGCCTGGCCGCACCAGCTTTCCGGCGGCATGGCGCAACGCGCGGCCATCGCCCGGGCGCTGGTGAACAAGCCCAAGGTGCTGCTGCTCGACGAGCCCCTGGGCGCCCTCGACGCCCTCACCCGCGTGCATCTGCAGCGCGAGCTGCAACGCATCTGGATCCAGCAGCGCAGCACCATGATCATGGTCACCCATGACGTCGAGGAGGCGCTCTACCTGGGCGACCGGGTGATCGTCCTCGACTCGCACCCGGGGCGCATCAAGCACGAGATCCGGGTCAACCTGCCGCACCCACGCGACCGCGCCTCGCCGCTGCTGCAGAAGCTCAAGGAAGAACTGCTCACCGAGCTGACCGGCCACGACACCCCCGCCACCGGCCAGGCGGCCTGAGGAGCGCAGCATGCGGATCGTCACCCTCGCCGGCAGCCCCGGCCTGCGCTCGCGCTCCGGCGTGATCCTCGCCCACGGCCAGCGCTGGCTCGTCGCGCACGGCGCGACCGTGCGCCACTTCGGCATCCACGACTTCAAGGCCGAGGACCTGCTCCACGCGCGCTTCGACAGCCCGGACGTGCAGGCGCTGATCGAGGCGGTGGCCGGCGCCGATGCGCTGGTGATCGCCACGCCGGTGTACAAGGCGTCCTTCTCCGGGGCGCTGAAGACCCTGCTCGACCTGCTGCCGGAGCGCGCCCTGTGCGACAAGCCGGTGCTGCCCATCGCCAGCGGCGGCAGCCTGGCCCACATGCTCGCGGTGGATTACGCGCTCAAGCCGGTGCTCTCCGCCCTCAAGGCGCAAGAGGTGCTGCACGGCATCTTCGCCATCGACGCCCAGGTCAGCTACGACGACCAGGGTGGCACCCTGGCCGACGACCTGCACCAGCGCCTGGAGGACGGCCTGCAGCAGTTGCTGGAAATCCTCCGGCGCCGCCCCGCACGGCTGCATCCACACCAGTTGGGCGAGAGCCTGAAGGCGGCGCGCTGGGGCATCTGATGCAGCGCCCTCCTCTTCGCCGCGAAAAACCGGCGGCTGGTTAGATCGATTATTCACTTCAGTTCTTTGCATAGCGCTGAAGTGAATATCCATAGCGTCGATCCGGCCTTCCCCACGCCCTGCTCGATCGCTCCAGCAGACGAATGGACGCTCCTGCCTCGAAACTCCCTGCCATACCGTCATTAGCGCTGCCGATGCGGGCTCGACCGCTGCTTCCTGAGCATCTTGTTGGCCCCGCCGCGCTGCCTAGAATCGGCCCCACGAAACCTTTCGACCCATCCGAACAATTCTGGCTTCAGGGAGTTTGAACATGATGAACGCGATGCAGATGCCGATGAACGCCGGCATGAACATGAACGGCATGATGATGCCCATGGGCATGCCGATGATGATGGCCACCATGTCCTGCAAGATGATGGACGATTGCATGGAATGCACCATGATGCCGGCCGCCGGCATGGACATGGCCATGTTCCGCAACAGCTGCGAAATGATGTCGATGATGATGGATTGCGGCATGCCGATGATGATGCACTGCGGCAACATGTCGATGATGTGCATGTCCCAGGCCGGCATGGCGATGATGCCCATGATGGGCATGCCGCAGATGACCATGATGCCGATGATGATGGGCATGCCCATGCCGTCGATGAAGTGCATGATGACCTGCTCCATGCAGGGCAACGGCATGATGTGCAAGATGATGCCGATGCAGGGCATGAACATGGACATGTTCAAGAACTGCTGCGCACTGATGATGAAGATGATGGAGTGCGGCATGCCGATGATGATGAGCTGCAACGGCATGCCGGTGATGTGCTGCACCTGCTGACACACCGCCCGTGAAAAAGCCCGGCCAGGGAAACCTGGGCCGGGTTTTTTTCATCCCGTCATGGCGACGCCCACCGTGAACGATGGGACGGCCCGGATGGCATGAGCGGTGGGCTGAAGCCCACCCTACGGAGCGTCCCGAATGGATGACCGACAGACCGTGGCTCGTTGGATGGGTAGAGCGGAGCGAAACCCATGCGGTGGTAGCTGTGGGTACGCTCGATGTCACTGTTCACGCGGGATGTGTTCGAGCATGCCTGCAACCGCGCATTGATGGGTTTCGTACCTCTACCCATCCTACGAAACCGTACCGCGAAAGACCCGCCGCAGGCACAGGGCTGCGGATGGCCGGATAGTCCATCGCGAATGAATTCGCTCCCACAAGGCGACGCATGACAGTGCCGCGATTGGTGCGGATCTAGTCCAGGCTTTCCGGGTAGGTCATGACCAGGTAGATGATCGCTTCGCTGTTGGCCGGGTTGCGGTAGCTGTGGGGCTGGTCGGCATAGAAGAGGATCGAATCCCCGGTGGAGAGCAGGTAGCGCTCGTCGTTGACGCTGACTTCCAGCACGCCCTGGGCGACCACCAGGTTCTCCTGGGTGCCCGGCGCGTGGGGCTGGGCTTCCTCGGTGGCGAGGCCGGCCAGGCGCACTTCGTAGAACTCGGCCTGGCGCTTCACCTCGAAGGGAAACAGCGCGCGGCTGACGAAGCCCTCCCCGGCGCTGACCAGGCGCTTGCTCTGCGCCGCCGGCAGGACCGCGACACCGGAAAAGGCGCGGTCGTCGAGGAAGGCGGCGACCGAGACCTTGAGCCCCTGGGCGACCTTGCACAACACCTTGATGGACGGGACGCTGCGCCCCGACTCGATCTGCGCCAGCATCGCCCGGCTCACGCCGGAGAGCCGCGCCAGCGCGTCGAGCGACAGTTGCCGCTTGCTGCGCAGGCGCAACAGGTTGTGGGCGACCCGCTGGCTGATCAGGTCGTCGTCACGGTTGCCGGCGTTGGGTTGGGCGAGTTCGAGGGTGGGGCTATCCGAGGCGAGGAATGAGCTGGGGGCGCTCATGCCTCAGGCCTCCCGCGAGCGATCCAGCGACCCGCTCTGGACGAGCTGGTGGGCCGCGTAGCCGGAACGCAGGGCATACATGCTCCACATCAGCTCGGCCATGCGGCGCGCCTGGCGACGTACACGGTAGCTGTTGAGGTCGATGACGTCTGCGGTGCGGCTCATGGATGTCTCCTCGGGAGCGCTGGAGTGACTCGATGGGGAGGAGACTATCACCGCACTTTTTATATCCATAAATAATCAATTTTCATTTATTAATTACCTATGGAGCTAAGCGAACACAGCCCTTTCAAGGTTCCAGGTGGATGCTGCGACCCAGCTCGTCGAACAGCGTCACCACCGAGCGCAAGGCACGGCAATCGGGACGGGTCAGCAGCCACAGGGCGGTGTCGCAAGGGCTCAGGTCGGCCTCCAGCGGTTGCAGTCCGTCCTCGATGAGAAAACGCGGCAAGGCCGCGACGCCAAGGCCGGCCCGGGCCATCTGGGCGACCGCGAGCATGCTGTTGCAGCGATAGGCCGGCACCAGCGCCGGGAAGCGCTGGCGGCGCCAGACCACGCTGGGGTGGTTGGGCAGGAATTCGTCAGGGGCGATCCAGGCCATGGCCGCCAGGTCCGCCGGGTCGCGCCCGTGCAGGTAGGCGGGGCTGGCGCAGAGGGCGTAGGGCACGGCACCGAGGCAGCGCCCCACCAGATGCTGCGGGGGCGCGGTGGTCAGGCGCAGGGCGATGTCGGCGTCGCGGCGGCTGAGGTTGGCGAAGTCGTTGGAGGTGGCCAGTTCCAGGTGCAGGGCCGGGTAGCTGGGCATGAAGCGCGCCAGCGCCGGCAGCAGCAGGCCATGCAGCACCGAGTCGGTACAGGTCAGGCGCACGGTGCCGGCGAGCACCTCGCGCCCCTGCTCCAGCGCGACCCGGGCGGCCTCCAGGGCGTGCTCGGCCTGTTCCGCCTGCTGCGCCAGGAGCAGCGCGGTACTGCCGGGCAGGTAGCCGGCGCGGCTTTTCTCGAACAGCTCCTCGCCCAGGGCCTTCTCCAGCCTGCGCACCGCGCGGAACACGGTGGAGACGTCCACCTGCAGCAACTCGGCGGCCCGCGCCAGGCTGCCGCCACGGACCAGGGCGAGCACCAGGGCGAGGTCGCCGTGCTCCAGGCGATAGTGCGCAGCTGCAATGATCAATTGTATTTTCGCCAATATTGAGTGCCGAAGCGCAACTATATAGTCCGCCTGCCACCGCGCATATCGCGCCGCAGACAAGGAACGGACATGGCCCGCCCTCGCACTTCCCGCATTCGCCTCGCCCTGATCGGCGACCAGGACCTTTCGATCACCGCCCACCAGGCCATTCCCGAAGCGCTGTCGCTGGCCGCATCGCTGCTGGATATCGGCCTGGCCCACCAGTGGCTGGCCACCGACGGCATCGACGCGGGCGCCCTCGCCCGCTTCGACGGCATCTGGTGCGTGCCGGGCAGCCCCTACCGCGACACCGAGGGCACGCTGCGCGCCATCGAACATGCCCGGGGCCACGGCGTGCCCTTCCTCGGCACCTGCGGCGGCTTCCAGCACGCGTTGCTGGAATACGCGCGCAACGTGCTCGGCTGGGCCGACGCCGAACACGGCGAGACGGCACCGGACGCGGGCCGCCAGGTGATCGCGCCACTGGCCTGCTCCCTGGTGGAAGCCATCGACGCGGTGCACCTGGCGGCCGGGTCGCGCATCGCCCGGGCCTATGGCGCACAGCTGGCCTTCGAGGGCTACCGCTGCCGCTACGGGCTCAACCCGCAGTTCGAGGCGGCGTTGCTGGGCGGGCCGTTGCGTGTCGGCGCGCGGGACGCCAGCGGCGAGGTGCGCGCGGTGGAGCTGGAGGGCCATCCCTTCTTCGTCGCCACGCTGTTCCAGCCGGAACGCGCAGCCCTGGCCGGGCGCCTGCCGCCGCTGGTGGCGGCCTTCGTCGAGGCCTGCGCGCAATGAGCGGCGGCGGGCAGGGGTTCGCCCGGACACCGGCAGCGCCTTACTACGCGGTGATCTTCACTTCGCGGCGCACCGCCCTCGACGACGGCTACGGCGACACGGCCGAGCGCATGGTCGAGCTGGCACGCCAGCAGCCGGGCTTCCTCGGCGTGGAGTCGGCGCGTGGGGCGGATGGGCTGGGCATCACGGTGTCCTACTGGGAGAGCGAGGCGGCGATCCTCGCCTGGAAACGCCAGGCCGACCACAGCCTGGCGCGGGCACGGGGCCGGGCGGACTGGTACGACGCCTTCGAGGTGCGCATCGCCCGGGTGGAGCGCGCCTACGGCTTCTCCCGCGAGGCGGTGTCGGGCTGAGGCTGGCCGTGATTGCGCTGGAAGGTCTCCTCGCCCATGGCGGCGATCTGGCCGTCGATCAGCGCTTCGAAGGGCTTGAGCAGGGCATCGAAGCGGGCCGGGGCCTCGAGCAGGTCCAGCGCCTGGGCGATGGCTTCGATGGTCGAAAGGGCCCCCGGCGCCGGGGCCTTGCGCAGGCGGTAGCGGGAGATGCCCCCGGCCGGCAGTGTCACCCGGGGCAAGGCCGCCAGGGCGGGGTTGCTATGCAGCAGCTTGCGCGCCTTGCGCCAGGTGCCGTCGGGCACCACCAGCAGCAACGGGCGCCCGGCGCTGCCGGCCACATCCGCCAGCGACACGGCCTCGTCCCCCGGGAACAGCAGGCGCGCGTCATGGCGCGGGTCGGCCAGCTCGGCGGCCAGTCCGGGGAACTGCTCGCCCACCCGCAGCTCGGCATTCTCCAGCCCCAGCGCCGCCAGCCGCGCGGTGTTCAACGCATGCCCCACCTCGCTCGGGTGCTGCAGGACGAGCACGCGCGTACGGCTGGGCAGGCTGGGGATCAGCGGGCACAGGCAATGGCTGGCGGGGCGTTGGCAGCGGGGGCATTGGGGGCGGGACATGGGCGAGGATTCTGCCATGGATGCCGAGCACGGCGTGGGCCATTTTCGCGAATGAATTCGCTCCCACGGGAGGGACGGCGCTGTGCGCCGTTGGGCGAATGAATTCGCCCCTACAGAGGCAAGGAGATGACCGCTGCGTAGGGTGGAGGTCGCTTTTTACCTCCACCGGGCGGAGTCGAGCGCGGCACGTTGTGATGCCTGGAACTCAGCATCGATGGGTTTCGCGGAGCTCGCGGAACGCCGCCCGACCCATCCTACGGATACGGGGGCGGGGTTCGGGAAAGTGGGGCATCCCTGCCCCGGGAGCCGCGCCCTCCTGCGCGGCTCCGCCCGCCCATGCCAGGTCGCTAGCGGTTGAAGCGCTCCGCCAGGCTATGCAGGTACTCGGCCATGTGTTCGAGGTCCTGGCTGATCTGCGCGCCTTCCTGGGCCTGGCCGGCGCTGTGATCCGAGAGTTGGGCGATCCGTGTGATCTGCCGGCTGATGTCATCTGCCACGTGGCTCTGCTGTTCGGACGCGGCGGCCATCTGCTGGCTCATGCCGGTGATGCGCGTCACCGCCTGGCTGATGCCTTCCAGCGCCTTGCCCACGGCCTCGACGCTGCCGACGCTGTCACGGGAGATTTCCTCGCCCCGGCTGGCGGTGGCCACCGCGCGATCGGCGCCGGAGCGCAAGGAGGCGATGATCTGGTGGATCTGCTCGGTGGACTGGCGAGTGCGCGAGGCCAGCGAGCGCACCTCGTCGGCCACCACCGCGAACCCCCTGCCCTGTTCGCCGGCCCGCGCCGCCTCGATGGCGGCATTGAGCGCCAGCAGGTTGGTCTGCTCGGCGATGGAGGTGATGACATCGGCCACGCTGCCGATGGACTGGGTGGAATTGGCCAGCTCGTTCACCGCCTGGCCGATCTCGCTCACCGCGCCGGCCATGTGCTGCATCGCGCTCAGGCTTTCCCCGGCCAGGCCGCGTCCCTGCTGTGCCAGGCGGTCGGCCTCCTCGGCCGCGTGGGCGGTGTTCTGCACGTTGTGCGAGACCTCCTGGATGGTCGCCGCCATCTGGTTGATGGCGGTGGCGGACTGGTCGGTCTCGGAACGCTGCTGCTCAAGCAGCTCGGCGCTGGAACGCGACAGCCGGGAGGAGTCCGAGGCGCGTTGCTTGACGTTGATGCCCGCGTCCTCCAGCCGCGTGAGCGCCGTCTGCAGGCGCGCCTCCTCGCTGATCATGGCCATGTCGAGCAGCGCCTGCGCCCCCTTGTTGGTGGAGTAGGTCAGCGACACCAGGCCGCTGGTGAAGGCCTTGGGGTGCTCGGCCAGGGTGCGGCGGATGGTCTGCCGCTTGCTGTAGAGCTGGTAGGAACCGAGGGCGAACATGGTCACCACCATCAGGGCGATGAGCGCCGGGCCGCCGATGAGCAAATGACCGGCGAGGATGACCAGGGTGGCGAGGATCACCGGCCAGGAACGGACCAGGTCGTAGGTCCAGTACTCGATCCAGGGCACTGGCGGCTTGCCGGCACGCAGCCGCGCATAAAGGGCATCGGCGCGCTGCACCTGCTCGCGGGTGGGTAGCGAGCGTACGGACTCGTAGCCGGACATCTGGCCGTTCTCGTACACCGGGGTGACATAGGCGCTGACCCAGTAGAAGTCACCATTCTTGGAACGGTTCTTCACCAGGCCCATCCAGGGCTTGCCCTGCTTGAGGGTGTCCCACATGTGGCCGAAGACCGCGGGCGGCATGTCGGGGTGGCGCACCAGATTGTGCGGCTGGCCGATCAGTTCCTCGCGGGAGAAACCACTGATCTCGACGAAAGCGTCGTTGCAGTAGGTGATCTTGCTGCTGAGATCGGTGGTCGAGATCAGGCGTTCGGTGGCCGGGAAGGTTCTTTCACGCTGGGTGACGGGTAGATTCTGGCGCATGCGCAAATCCCTGTGATTGGTACGTGTGTACGTCCTGGCCCACAGAAATTAGGTCTAGCACAGGCTTGCAGCGCCGCCAGAGGCACCAGCCATTATTTTGGCATCAACGCGCAGGAAGCCCCGCAAGCGTCAGGGAAACGCCAGCGAAGCGGCAATCAGCGCAGGTTCAACTGGGCCCGCAGCAGGTCGCGGAAGGTGACGATCAGGGGCTCGCGGGCACGGCCCCGGCGCAGGATCATCGAGAACGGCGCCTGGTAGCCGAAGGTGGCCGGCAGCAGGCCGCGCAGTCGCTGCTGGTCGACCCAGCTCTGGGCGTAGTGCTCCGGCAGGTAGCCGATGTAGGCACCGGAGAGCACCAGGATCAGTTGCGCCTCCATCGATTCCACCGTCGCCGCGCTGTGCTTGAAGCCATGGCGCGCCAGCTCCGCCTGGCTCCAGTAACCGCGCCCGACCATGCGCTGCTGGGTGATGACCTCGGCGGGGATGCGCC
The DNA here is from genome assembly GCF_037153275.1 of Pseudomonas sp. USHLN015. Taxonomy (NCBI): domain Bacteria; kingdom Pseudomonadati; phylum Pseudomonadota; class Gammaproteobacteria; order Pseudomonadales; family Pseudomonadaceae; genus Pseudomonas; species Pseudomonas sp. USHLN015. The sequence goes on along the minus strand of NZ_JBBCKP010000016.1, from coordinate 150,985 downwards.
GCTCGGCGAACAGCGGGTGGCGGTCGCTGCAGTAGAGCCAGTGCTGCTCGCGGTACAGGGGCTGGTAGACCAGGCCGTTCATGCGCGTGGAGAAGGCGCCGATGGCCAGGTCCAGGCGGTTCTCCAGCACGCCGAGCTGCAGGTCGTAGGGGCTCATCACCGAGAGGTGCAGGTGCACGGCGGCGTGTTCCCGGCTGTAGGCGCCGATGACCTCGGCCAGCGGCAGGGCCGGGTCGCTGACGGTGGAGTCGAGCACCCCCAGGTTGAGGGTGCCGCGCAGCTCGCCCTTGAGGGAGGCGGAGTAGCGCTCGAAGCCTTCCAGCTCGCCGAGCAGGCGCAGGGTCTCCTGGTAGAACAGCTCGCCCTTGCTGGTCAGGCTGAAGCCGCCCCGGCCGCGATGGCAGAGGGTCAGGCCCAGGTGCCCTTCGAGCTGGCTCATGTAGGTGCTGATGGCCGAGGTGGAGAGGTTCAGCTCCTGCTGCGCGGCGGCAAAACCCTGGTTGCGCACCACGGTGGCGAAGATGCGCAGCAGCTTGAGGTCGGGAAGGGTGTTGGACATAGGGCTCCGGCAAAACTATCGACGACAGGGCTCCGTGGGAGCGAATTCATTCGCGATGCGGGCCACAGGCCCGCCAATCCGCCGCCAGGCGCCGCTTCGCGGCGTTTCGCGGATGAATCCGCTCCCACCACAACGGTGCTACTGCGACAGATCGGCGCAGTCTACCTGCTGCGGATAGTTTAGAAATACCTGAAGTGATTATTTGCCCATGGGGATTCTTCCCGCATCGCCAGGTCACCAGAATCGCCCCACGACAACCACAACAAACGTGAGGCCACCCCGTGGACAAGAAACTCCACCAGCCCCTGGGCGGCAATGAAATGCCCCGTTTCGGCGGCATCGCCACCATGCTTCGCCTTCCCCACATCCAGACCCCCGCCGAGCTCGACGCCCTGGACGCCGCCTTCGTCGGCGTGCCCCTGGACATCGGCACCTCGCTGCGCTCCGGCACCCGCTTCGGCCCCCGCGAGATCCGCGCCGAGTCGGTGATGATCCGCCCCTACAACATGGCCACCGGCGCCGCCCCCTTCGATTCGCTGAACGTGGCCGACATCGGCGACGTCGCCATCAACACCTTCAACCTGCTCGACGCCGTGCGCATCATCGAGGAGGAATACGACCGCATCCTCGGCCACGGCATCCTGCCGCTGACCCTGGGCGGCGACCACACCATCACCCTGCCGATCCTGCGGGCCATCAAGAAGAAGCACGGCAAGGTGGGCCTGGTGCACATCGACGCCCATGCCGACGTCAACGACCACATGTTCGGCGAGAAGATCGCCCACGGCACCACCTTCCGCCGCGCGGTGGAAGAGGACCTGCTCGATTGCGACCGCGTGGTGCAGATCGGCCTGCGCGCCCAGGGCTACACCGCCGAGGACTTCAACTGGAGCCGCAAGCAGGGCTTCCGCGTGGTCCAGGCCGAGGAGTGCTGGCACAAGTCGCTGGCCCCGCTGATGGCCGAGGTGCGCGAGAAGGTCGGCGGCGGCCCGGTGTACCTGTCCTTCGACATCGACGGCATCGACCCGGCCTGGGCGCCCGGCACCGGCACCCCGGAGATCGGCGGCCTGACCACCATCCAGGCGATGGAGATCATCCGTGGCTGCCAGGGCCTGGACATCATCGGCTGCGACCTGGTCGAGGTCTCCCCGCCCTACGACACCACCGGCAACACCTCCCTGCTGGGCGCCAACCTCTTGTACGAAATGCTCTGCATCCTGCCCGGCGTGGAGCGTCGCTGAGCATGGACCGCCACGCACAGGTCATGGAGGCCGCCAGGGAACTGGTGGCCGCCTTCGCCCGCAACGACACCGAGGCCTATTTCGCCGCCTTCAGCGAGGACGCCAGCTTCCTGTTCCACACCACCCCCGGTGTGCTGCAGGGCCGCGCGGCCTACCGCGAACTCTGGGATGCCTGGCAGCGCGAGGGTTTCCGCGTGCTGGGCTGCGAATCGCGCAATCCGCTGCTGAGCCTGCAGGGCGACGTGGCGATCTTCATGCACGAAGTGGTCACCCGCCTGCGTGTGGGCGGTGAGGCGATCACGAGCCTGGAGCGGGAGACCATCGTCTTCCGCCAACAACAAGAACAGGGCCGTTGGCTGGCCTGTCACGAGCACTTGTCGGCCATGCCGGAGCACCTGCCCCAAACCTGATGAGGCTCCCCCGGGAGAACAACGATGCATAACAACAATAACGAGCAAAGCCTGACCCGAATCGAGACGTTCGGTGTCGAGCAGATCCCCGACCACGAACGCAACGCCAAGCCCGTCGACCTGTTCCGCATGATCTTCGGCGGCGCCAACACCTTCGCCACCGCCGTGCTCGGCAGCTTCCCGGTGCTCTTCGGCCTGTCCTTCGAGGCGGGCATGTGGGCAATCCTGCTGGGCGTGGTGGTGGGCTCGCTGATCCTCGCGCCGATGGGCCTGTTCGGCCCGCTCAACGGCACCAACAACGCGGTCTCCTCCGGCGCCCACTTCGGCGTGCACGGGCGAATCGTCGGCTCGTTCCTCTCGCTGCTCACCGCCATCGCCTTCTTCTCCCTCTCGGTGTGGAGCTCGGGCGATGCCCTCATCGGCGGCGCCAAGCGCCTGATGGGCCTGCCGGAAACCGACCTGACCCTGGGCCTGGCCTACGGCCTGTTCGCGGTGCTGGTGCTGACGGTGTGCATCTACGGCTTCCGCTTCCTGCTGTGGGTCAACAAGGTCGCGGTGTGGAGCGCCAGCGCGCTGTTCCTGCTGGGCATCTTCGCCTTCGCCGGGCCCTTCGACGCCAGCTACGCCGGCTCCGTGCAACTGGGCAGCCCGGGCTTCTGGGCCGCCTTCATCGGCGCCGCCCTGCTGGCCATGAGCAACCCGGTGTCCTTCGGCGCCTTCCTCGGCGACTGGGCGCGCTACATCCCCCGCGAGGCGAGCAAGGGCCGCATCATGGCGGCGGTGATCGGCGCCCAGCTGGCCACCCTGATCCCCTTCTTCTTCGGCCTGGTCACCGCCACCATCGTCGCCGTCCAGGCGCCGGACTACATCGCGCAGAACAACTACGTCGGCGGCCTGCTGGCCGTCTCGCCGACCTGGTTCTTCCTGCCGGTGTGCCTGATCGCGGTGATCGGCGGCATGTCCACCGGCACCACCTCGCTGTACGGCACCGGCCTGGACATGTCCTCGGTGTTCCCGCGCCTGCTCAACCGCGTGCAGGCCACGGTGATGATCGGGCTGATGTCCATCGCCTTCATCTTCATCGGCCGCTTCGCCTTCAACCTGGTGCAGAGCGTGTCCACCTTCGCCGTGCTGATCATCACCTGCACCAGCCCCTGGATGGTGATCATGATCCTCGGCCTGGTGATCCGCCGCGGCTTCTACTGCCCGGACGACCTGCAGGTCTTCACCCGTGGCGAGACCGGCGGCCGCTACTGGTTCCACAACGGCTGGAACTGGCGCGGCATGGGCGCCTGGATCCCCAGCGCGCTGGTGGGCCTGTGCTTCGTCAACCTGCCGGGGCAGTTCGTCGGCCCGCTGGGCGAACTGGCCGGCGGCATCGACGTCAGCCTGCCGGTGACCCTGGGCATGGCCGCCCTCCTCTACCTGGCGCTGCTCAACCTGTTCCCCGAAGCCGCCGAGGTATACGGCCCCAAGGGCCCGCGCTGGGTGCGCGTGAAGCGCGCCGGCGCCGCCGGCCTGGTTGACGCCAGCGCCGCCTGAACCCAACCCGATACACCGGCGGCCAGGGTCCGGCCGCCGGCGACACCACCGACCCGGGGACTGCCGCCCCGGTGCATCACCGATGGATCGACCGCGAGCCACATACCCTCGGGCCTGACCCGCCTGAGCTACAACAATGAGAAAGAGAGAGCTGAACAATGGCCTTGGATATCTTCGTCGTACTGCTTTACGTAGCCGCGATGCTCACCCTGGGCTGGTACGGCATGCGCCGCGCCAAGACCCGTGACGACTACCTGGTGGCCGGGCGCAACCTCGGCCCGGGCTTCTACCTCGGCACCATGGCTGCCACCGTCCTCGGCGGCGCCTCCACCATCGGCACCGTGCGCCTGGGCTACGTCCACGGCATCTCCGGCTTCTGGCTCTGCGGCGCCATCGGCCTGGGCATCGTCGGCCTCAGCCTGTTCCTCGCCAAACCGCTGCTGAAGCTGAAGATCTACACCGTCACCCAGGTACTGGAGCGCCGCTACAACCCGGCTGCCCGCCAGTCCAGCGCGGTGATCATGCTGGTGTACGCGCTGATGATCGGCGCCACCTCCACCATCGCCATCGGCACCGTCATGCAGGTGCTGTTCGGCCTGCCGTTCTGGGTCGCCATCCTCGTCGGCGGCGGGGTGGTGGTGCTCTACTCCACCATCGGCGGCATGTGGTCGCTGACCCTCACCGACATCGTGCAGTTCCTGATCATGACCGTCGGCCTGGTGTTCCTGCTGATGCCCATGTCCATCAGTGACGCCGGCGGCTGGAACGCCCTGGTGGAGAAGCTGCCGGCGCGCTACTTCGATTTCACCGCCATCGGCTGGGACACCATCGTCACCTACTTCCTTATCTACTTCTTCGGCATCTTCATCGGCCAGGACATCTGGCAGCGCGTGTTCACCGCCCGTAGCGAAGGCGTGGCCAAGGTGGCCGGCACCGCCGCCGGCCTCTACTGCGTGCTCTACGGCCTGGCCGGTGCGCTCATCGGCATGGCCGCCAAGGTGCTGCTGCCGGACCTGGACAACGTCAACAACGCCTTCGCCAGCGTGGTCGAGCACAGCCTGCCAAACGGCATCCGCGGCCTGGTCATCGCCGCCGCCCTGGCCGCGCTGATGTCCACCGCCAGCGCCGGCCTGCTGGCCGCCTCCACCACCATCACCCAGGACCTTCTGCCGCTGCTGCGCAAAGGCCGTGAGAGCGGCAACGGCGACGTGCACGAGAACCGCCTCGCCACCCTGCTGCTGGGCCTGGTGATGCTCGGCATCGCCCTGGTGGTCAGCGACGTGATCAGCGCCCTGACCGTGGCCTACAACCTGCTGGTGGGCGGCATGCTGATCCCGCTGATCGGCGCCATCTACTGGAAGCGCGCCACCACTGCCGGCGCCATCACCAGCATGGTGCTCGGCTTCGTCACCGTCCTCGCCCTGATGGTCAAGGACGGCCTCGATGCCAACACGCCGATCTACTACAGCCTGGCGGTCGGCCTGGTCAGCTTCGTGCTGGTCAGCCTGCTGTCCCGTCGCCCGGCGGCCAGCACCAGCCTGGCCTGAGTTTGCGTGAACGGCCGCACCATCCCGGCGGCCACCCTTGGATTCCGGCCTGCGCCCGCAGGCCGGGATTCGTTTTATCAGTCGGGTGGGTCCCCGCTTTCGGGGGGCCACTGAAAGAGCAAGGAAACTGCCATGACCACCTGCGGTGAATTCCTCGTCAAGCAACTGCAAGCCTGGGGCGTCGACACCGTGTTCGGCATCCCCGGCGTGCACACCGTCGAGCTGTACCGCGGCCTGCCCGGCAGCGGCATCCGCCACATCACCCCGCGCCACGAGCAGGGCGCCGGCTTCATGGCCGACGGCTACGCGCGCGTCTCCGGCAAGCCGGGCGTGTGCTTCATCATCACCGGCCCGGGCATGACCAACATCACCACCGCCATGGGCCAGGCCTACGCCGACTCCATCCCCATGCTGGTGATCTCCAGCGTCAACGAGCGTTCGCGCCTGGGGCTGGGCAACGGCTACCTGCACGAGCTGCCCGACCAGAGCGCCCTGGTGGCCGGCGTCGCCGCCTTCAGCCACACCCTGATGAGCGTCGAGGAACTGCCGGCGGTACTGGCCCGCGCCTTCGCCGTGTTCGACAGCCAGCGCCCGCGCCCGGTGCACATCCAGCTGCCGCTGGACATCATCACCGCGCCCGCCGACCACCTGCGGGTGCAGCCCCGCGCCGCCCTCTCGCGCCCGGCCCCGGCCATGGCCCAGTTGCGTGATGCCGCCAGCCGCCTGCGCAACGCCAGGCGCCCGCTGCTGCTGCTCGGCGGCGGCTGCGTCGAGGCCCAGGCGGAAGCCCGCGCCCTGGCCACCGCGCTGGATGCCCCCACCGCGCTGACCATCAACGCCAAGGGCCTGCTGCAACCCGACCACCCGCTGCTGATCGGCAGCAACCAGTCGCTGGTCCCCGTGCGCCAGCTGGCCCTGGAGGCCGACGTGGTGCTGGCCATCGGCACCGAGCTGGGCGAGACCGACTACGACGTGGTGTTCGACGGCAACTTCCGCATCGGCGGCGAGCTGATCCGCATCGACATCGACCCGCTGCAACTGGTGCGCAACCACGCCCCGGCCCTGGCCATCCACAGCGATGCCCGCCTGGCCATGCGCGTGCTGCTGGCCGAGCTGCCGGCCCGCGACGCCAGCACCACCAGCCCGGGCGCCCAGCGCGCCGCCGGGGTACGTGCACAACTGGCCGAGGACTTCTCCGGCTGGGCGCACTATCGTCGGCTGTTCGCGTGCATCCTCGACACCCTGCCGGACGCCCGCTTCGTCGGCGACTCGACGCAGACCGTCTACAGCGGCAACCACCTGGTGGAACTGGACGGCCCGCGCCGCTGGTTCAACGCCTCCACCGGCTACGGCACCCTGGGCTACGGCCTGCCGGCGGCCATCGGCGCCAAGCTGGCCGAACCGGGCCGCCCGGTGATCAGCCTGATGGGCGACGGCGGCATCCAGTTCACCCTGCCGGAACTGGCCAGCGCCGTGGAAGCGCGGGTCGGGGTCATCGTCCTGCTGTGGAACAACCAGGGCTACGGCGAGATCAAGCGCTACATGGAGCGACGCGACATCACCCCGCTGGGCGTGGACATCTACACGCCGGACTTCATCGCCATCGCCCGCGGCTTCGGCTGCCAGGCGGAGAAGGCCCGCGACCACGCCCACCTGCAGGAACTGCTGCGCAACGCCCCGGCCGACCGCCCGCTGATCATCGAAGTGGCCGAAGCCCCGCCCTTTGCGCCTTGAGCCAAGGACAACCGGTAGCCCGGGAATCTCCCGCCTGGCCCCGGGCTGAAGCCCGGGCTACGGCTCTACGTGCCGGGGCGTTTTCGCGAATGAATTCGCTCCCACGGTCGTCGGGTGGAGGTCGCTTTTCACCTCCACCAGGCGGAGTCGGGCGAGGCACGCGCCCATGCCGGAAACACCCCCTCCATGGCCCGCACCGGACAGGTATGCTGCCCGCACAACCACAACAAAGGAGCCCCCGATGAAGATCGTCAGCCGCGACCGCTGGTTCGAAGTCGAGCATCTCTACGACGGCGTCAGCCTGATCAGCGAGCCCTATGTGCGCCCCTTCTACCGCTGCAACCTGTGGCATGTGCAGGGCCGCGACCGCGACGTGCTGGTGGATTCGGGCTCAGGCCTGGTCAGCCTGCGCGAGCAGTTGCCCTGGCTCACCGAACGCCCGCTGCTGGCGGTGGCCAGCCACACCCATTTCGACCATATCGCCGGCCATCACGAGTTCGACGAACGCCTGGTGCACCCCGCCGAGGCGGACATCCTCGCCACCCCGGACGGCGACAACACCCTGGCCCGCGCCTTCGTCGGCGACGAGATGTTCGAGGCGCACCCCGACTGCCCGCTGTGCTACGCCGAGTACCGCGTCAAGGCGGCGCCGGCCACGCGGCTGATCGAGGAAGGCGATGTGCTGGACCTGGGGGACAGGACGTTGCAGGTGCTGCACACCCCCGGGCATTCACCCGGTGGCATCAGCCTGTGGGAAGAGCGGACCGGCACGCTGTTCAGCGGCGATATCGTCTACGACGGGCCGCTGATCGAGGACGCCTACCACTCGGACCTGGATGACTACGCGAAAAGCCTCGCACGGCTGCGCGAACTTCCGGTTCGCACCGTGCATGGCGGGCATTTCCCGAGCTTCTCCGGGGAACGTCTGCGCGAACTGATCGGTGCCTGGTTCAAGGCGCACGACTGACCGCGCAGGCGCCCCGCGCAAGGCGCCCTAGCGGCGCCGACGTTGCTCCGCCAGACGACGTTGCTCGTCGCTGCGTACGGGGATGGGTTGCAGACGCGGGCGCTCACTCAGCCCAAGGGTCACGGACAACTGCCAGGCGATATGGCTCAGCCAAGCTTTCATGGGCCCCTCCAGTCGATCAAAAGGTTGGTCGGGCGGCCCGAATCAGGTTGGCCGCCCTCGGCGAACGGAACGATTCCGCTGCCAAGTACAGAGTAGTCCTGCCGCGCCAAAGCGAAAATGCCCTGGATCAAATTTCCCCTCAGGGTTCGACACGAACCTGCCACAAGCTGTTGCCGGCATCATCCGCCACCAGCAGCGCGCCGCTGGGCAGCACGGCGATGCCCGCCGGGCGACCGAAGACCTCGGCCTTGTCCGCATCCTTGACGAAGCCGGTGAGGAAATCCTCCGGCGCACCGCTCGGTTCACCGTTCTCGAAAGGCACGAAAACCACCTTGTAGCCGGAGAGCGCGCTGCGGTTCCACGAGCCGTGCTGGCCGACGAACGCACCGTCGCGGTAGCGCTCGGGGAAGGCCTGCTGGGTGTAGAAGGCCAGGCCGAGCGATGCGGTATGCGCGCCCAGGGAGAGATCCGGCTTGCGCGCCCTGGCCACCAGGTCCGGGCGCTTGCCGGCCAGGCGGGGGTCCTCGTGGGGGCCAAAGTAGGCGTAGGGCCAACCGTAGAAGGCGCCCGCCTCCACCTTGGCCAGGTAGTCCGGGACCAGGTCCTCGCCGAGGTTGTCGCGCTCGTTGACCACCGTCCACAGGTCCTGCGTGCCCGGTGCCCAGCCCATGCCCACCGGGTTGCGCAGGCCGCTGGCGAAGATGCGCTCGCCGCTGCCGTCGGGGTTGATCTCGAGGATGTTGGCGCGGCGCTCCTCCTCCTGCATGCCGTGGTCACCCAGGTTGCTGGCCGAACCCACCGAGATGTAGAGCTTGGAGTTGTCGGCGTTGGCGAGGATGTTGCGCGTCCAGTGGTTGTTGTAGCCGCCAGCCGGCAGGTCGAGGATCTTCTCGCCCTCGCCGTGGATCTTCAGGTCACCCGGCTGGTAGGGGTAGCGCCACAGCGCATCGGTGTTGGCCACGTAGAACCAGTCGCCCACCACCTGCATGCCCAGCGGCTGCCTGAGGCCATCGAGGAAGGTCACCCGCTGCTCGGCCACGCCGTCGCCATCGGTATCGCGCAGCAAGGTGATGCGGTCGGCGCTCCTGCCGTAGTTCTGCGATTGCAGCTTGCCGTCCCTGCGCGCCTTTTCCCTGGCCTTGTCGTCCTTCAGCTCGGTGTTGGCCTCGGCCACCAGCACGTCGCCGTTGGGCGTCACGTACAGCCAGCGCGGGTTGTTCAGCTCGCCGGCGTAGCGGTTGACGCGAAAGCCCCTGGGGGCGACGGGCGTCTGCCCATCGGCCCAGCCCTGGACCTTGCTGTAGTTCTTCACCTTGTGAGTCGGGTCGGGGGGCAGCAAGGCGTCATCGGCACGGGCGAAGCCGGCCAGGACGATCACCAGGAACAGCCCGGCGGCAAGGCTGAAGACGACATTGAGGGGATTGGGCTCGCCCATGGCTCGGTCCTTTTCGTGTGAGGGGCACACTGCATCGACCGGGCCCTGCCCGCGGGGTTCAGGGAATATTTCTGCAACGCCGGCAGGCCCGTCCCAGAGCGCCGGGACGGGCCTGCCGCTGCGTCAGCCGCGGGCCTTCACCGCGCGCTGGTTGGAGAGGTAGAGGTTGTCCGGCTGCAGCGCCTCACCGGTGGCGACGGTGGCGAGCCATTGCCCGGTGCTGGCCACGGCGGCGAAACCGGTGTGGGAGACCAGGGTGAACACGCGGTGGATTTCCTCGGCACTGGCCGAGCCGAGGTCGTTGGCGAAGGGCACCGAGCCGGTGGCGTCGTGCAGCAGCTCGACGTTCCAGCCTTCGTGGCGGGCCTGGCGCGCGGTGGACTCGTCGCAGTGCTGGGTCATGTAGCCGACGATGGTCAGGGTGTCGATGCCGCGCTCGCGCAGCCAGGGGCCGAGGTCGGTTCCGGTCAGGGCGCTGGGCAGTGCCTTCTGCACCCAATGGTCATGGGCACGATCGGCCACCACGGGGTGCAATTCGGCACCACGGCTGCCACGGGCGAAGATCGGCGAATCCTCAGGCGCCAGGTGTTGCACCAGCACCACGGGGATGCCGGCGGCGGTGGCGGCGTCCATCGCCCGGCCGATATTGGCCAGGGACTGGTCCACGGGCGGGTACTCGATCAGCAGGTCGCCGCTGACGTATTCGTTCTGCACATCGATGACGATCAGCGCACGCTTCGGCTGGGCCATGGTGGAGCTCCTTGTGGTGATTGGACTGGAGCGCATTCTTCGCCTTGGCGATCTCGACGGGTGAGTGGCCCGACTGCCAACTTCCGCTAATATCGGGCCAACCCCAAGGAGCCTTCCCCATGCAGGAACACGTGATAGTCGTGGTCGCGTTCGACCGCATCATCCCCTTCCACCTTTCCGTGCCCTGCCTGGTGTTCGGCGAGACCTGCCCGGAGATGGCGCCCTTCGACCTGCGCGTCTGCGCCGCCGAAGCGGGCCCCTTGCGCACCACCGCCGGCTTCACCATCGCCGTCGAGCTTGGCCTGGACGCCATCGCCAGCGCCGACACCGTGATCGTGCCGAGCTGGCGCCACCCCGACGAACGCCCGCCGCAGGCCCTGCTGGACGCCCTGGTCGCCGCCCACGCGCGCGGCGCGAAGATGGTCGGCCTGTGCCTGGGCGCCTATGTGCTGGCCGAAGCCGGCCTGCTCGATGGCCGCCGCGCCACCACCCACTGGGCCTGGGCCCGCGACTTCGCCGAGCGCTACCCGCAGGTACAACTGGACCCGGACGTGCTCTACCTCGAAGACGGCGAACTGCTCACCTCGGCCGGCACCGCCGCCGGCATCGATTGCTGCCTGCACCTGCTGCGCCAGCATTGCGGCGCCGAGACCGCCAACCGCGTGGCCCGGCGCCTGGTGGTGCCACCTCATCGCCAGGGCGGCCAGGCGCAGTTCATCGAACAACCCCTGCCCACCAGCCCGCGCGACGACCGCCTCACCTGCGTGCTGGATTGGGTGCGCAGCAACCTGGAGCAGGAGCACAGCCTCGACAGCCTGGCCCAGCGCGTGCTGATGAGCCGGCGCACCTTCAGCCGCCACTTCCGCCAGCTCACCGGCAGCACCCTCGGCGAGTGGCTGCTGGCCGAGCGCCTGGCCCTGACCCAGCGCCTGCTGGAAGGCACCGACCAGAGCGTGGAAAAGATCGCCACCCTCGCCGGCTTCGGCTCGCCCGTCTCCCTGCGCCACCACTTCGGCCGCGCCTTCGGCGTCTCGCCCTCGGCGTGGCGGCAGAGCTTCCAGGGGAGCGTGGCGTAGTCCGCAATCAGCTCACCGTAGGTTGGCGCCGAGCACAGCGAGGCCCAACGGTGCGCGTTGGACCTCGTGCAAGGGTCGAGTCCTATCGCGGATGAATCCGCTCCCACGATCTGGCGGCGCTTGCGAATGAATTGGCGCTGTCTGCGTCAAGTGTTGCTAGGGGATTTGAGCCCAGCTGATTGCCGAGTTTTGCTGATGATTCCTGTTTCGCCTTGCCGGGCGAGTCCCTTTTAAAAATCGCCTTAAAAGGAACCAAAAGCGCTTGCCCCATCATCCGGCCCGACTGCGTCGGGTGCCCTCACTCCGTCGTCGCTCCGGGGGCCGGCGCGAAGGGCCATCCATGGCCAGTCGCGCCTCTCGTGGCATCCATGCCACTCGTCCCCCTGCGCAACGACTGCGTTCGGTCTCCTGGAGGGGCGTTGGCGGTGCTCCAACTTCTTCCTCCAACGCATCACGACGTGGTGCGCACGGACTTTCGGATGGGTCGGGCGGCGTTCCGCGAGCGAAGCGAAACCCATGCTGCCGCACACACCCTTCGCGGATGAATCCGCTCCCGCGATCCGGCGGCGCCGGGCGAATGAATTCGCCCCTACAGGGCAATCGCGTCATGCGGCTTGCGCCGCCTCCGCTTCGATCACCTCGATCCACGCCTTGAGGTTGGCGCCGAGCATGCCCTTGCGCCACATCAGCCAGGTGGTGGTGTGGTCGAAGGGTTCGGCCAGGTGGTGCACCGCCACCGCTTCGCGGCCGGGCAGGGTCTCGAGCATGGACAGTGGCATCAACGCCACGCCGCCACCGGCGACCACGCAGGCGAGCATGCTGTGGTAGGACTCGATCTCCATGATCTGCCCCATGGGCACCCGCGCGGCAGCGAACCAGCTTTCGATGCGTTTGCGGTAGGAACAGCGCGGGCGGAAGCTGTAGACCGACTCGCCCTGCACGTCCGCCGCCGTGGCCACCGGGGCGTGGCCGAGGCTGGTGATCAGCACCAGCGTCTCCTCGAACAGCGGCAGGCCGTCCAGCTCGGCGTAGTCCATGGGGCCGTCCACCAGTGCCGCGTCCAGCCTGCCGCTCACCAGCCCCTCGATCAGCTCGCCGCTGGGCAGGGTCTGCACCTGGAGGTTGACCGCCGGCCAGCGGCGGTGGAAGCGCGCCAGCATCCCCGGCAGGTGGATGGCCGCCGTGCTGTACATGGAACCGATGACGAACTCGCCCGCCGGCTCACCGCCCTTGAGCGCCGCCTCCGCCTCGGCCTGCAGCCTGAACATGCGCTCGGCGTAGCCCAGCAGCACCTTGCCCTCGGCGGACAGCTGCAGGCGCTGGCGCTCGCGCAGGAACAGGTCCACGCCCAGGGCCTCCTCCAGCTGGCGCAGGCGGGTGGAGAGGTTCGACGGCACGCGGTTCATGCGCACCGCGGCCTTGGCGATGGAGCCTTCTTCGGCGACCGCCTGGAAGATGCGCAGCTGACTGAGTTCCATGGCAACCATTCTCTTTGGATGAACAAGTTGTTCTTTATTATTCGTTTTAACTGAACAAGTCAAAAACCTAGCATGGCCTCCATCGCCACTCCGGAGGCCGCCATGTCGCCCATCATCCGCATCGTCGCCAGCACCCTCGCCCTGTTCGTCGCCATGGGCGTGGGGCGCTTTTCCCTCACGCCCCAATTGCCGCACCTGATCGCCGAAGGCCAGGTGGACCTCACCGGCGCCGGCCTGATCGCCGCCGCCAACTACCTCGGCTACCTGGTGGGCGCCCTCGACGCGCTGCGTGCCACGGCGCCGGCCCAGGCCCATCGCCGCCTGTTCGGCGGCCTCTGGGCGGGCGTCGCCATCACCCTCGCCTCCAGCTGGGCGTTCGGCTTCTGGCCCCATGTGGCGCTGCGCTTCGCCGCCGGTGTGGCCAGCGCCTGGGTGCTGGTGGTGCTCACGGCCCTCGCCGCCCAGGTCGCGGTGCAGGCCGGCCGGCCGCGCCTGGCCGGGCTGATCTTCACCGGGCCGAGCCTGGGCGTGCTGGCCACCGGGCTGATGGCCCTGGCACTGAACCTGCTGGGCCAGGGCTCGTCCAGCGCCTGGCTGCTGTACGGCGTGACCGCGCTGGTGCTGACCCTGGCCATCCACCCGCTGCTGCCGCGTCCGCAGGAGCGCGCCGATGTCGCGCTGCAGCCGGCGGGCCCGCGCCCCAGGGCCTTCTATCCCTTGCTGGTGGCGTACTCGCTGGTGGGCATCGGCTACATCATCCCCGCCACCTTCCTTTCGCAGATGGCCGCCGCGCAGTTCCGTGGCCAGTGGCTGGCCGACCTGTTCTGGCCCGCCTTCGGCCTGATCGCCACCCTGGGCGTGCTGCTGGTCAGCCTGCGCCGCCCGGGCACAGGCAGTACCGGCCGCTGGCTGGTGGGCGCGCTGTGGCTGCAGGCATTCGGTGTGCTGGCCTGCCTGTTCCCGGGGATGACCGGCCTCGCGCTGGGCGTGATCTTCTGCGGCGGCCCCTTCCTCGCCAGCATGCTGCTGGTGATGCAGCGGGCCCGGGAGATCGACCCGCTGGGCCATGCGCGCAACGTCGGCCTGCTCACCGCCGGCTTCGCCCTGGGCCAGCTCGGCGGGCCGCTGCTCGCGGCCCTCAGCAGCCACTTCAGCGGCGGCCTGCGCCCCGTCCTGCTGCTCGCCGCCGGTGCCCTGTTGCTGGCGGGCGGGCTGATGCTCAAGGCGCGGGAAGAGGTGAAGGTGGAAGCCGTGGTGTGCAGGGGGTGAGCGAGCGATAACCGGCTGATCCGCATCGATGGGTTTCGTGCCTCTACCCATCCTACAAAGGCGCAGACGCACACCCGTAGGATGGCGTAGAGCGAAGCGAAACCCATGCGGTGGCGCGCCCACAAGGTACCGACCAACCCCGCACCGTTGGGCCTCGCTGCGCCCGGCGCCAACCTACGGCACCGAGCGGTGGCAACGCGGGTTTCACCCGCCCTACCCGGCCTGCTGCTCGGCACATTCCCGGGCTGAAGCCCGGGCTACAGGTTGCCGGCTACGGCATCGCCGGGAAGGCGTCGCGCTCTTCCTCGCGCAGGGTGAGCACGCGAAAACCGCTCTCGGTGACGAGGACGGTGTGCTCGAACTGCGCCGAGAGGCTGCCGTCGCGGGTGATGACGGTCCAGTCATCGGCCAGGGTACGAACGCTGCGGCGGCCCTGGTTGATCATCGGCTCGATGGTGAAGGTCATGCCCGGCTGCAGGCGCAGGCCCGTGCCGGGATGGCCGACGTGGAGCACCTGGGGGCTTTCGTGCATCTGCCGGCCGATGCCATGGCCGCAGTACTCCACCACCACCGAGTAGCCTGCCTCCTCGGCGCGGCTCTGGATGGCGTGGCCGACATCGCCCAGGGTCGCGCCCGGGCGCACCAGGCGGATGGCGTCGTAGAGGCACTGCCGGGTCGTTTGCACCAGGCGCCGGGCGTCGTCGCTGACGGCGCCTAGGCAGTACATCTTGCTGGTGTCGCCGTAGAAGCCGTCCTTGATCACCGTGACGTCGACATTGACGATGTCGCCCTCCTGCAGCACCTCTTCCGCCGAGGGCCAGCCATGGCAGACCACCTGGTTGACCGAGGTGTTGACGGTGAAGGGATAGCCGTACTGGCCCTTGCTGCCGGGGATCGCCTGCAGGGTGTCGAGGATGTAGCGCTCGGCGAAGGCGTCGATCTCTGCGGTGGTGACGCCGGGGACGATGAAGTCATCCAGCGCTTCCAGCACCCGCGCGGCCAGGCGGCCGGCGACGACCATGCGCTCGATCTCGGCGGCGTTCTTGATCGTGACCTTGCTCACTCCACCGCCTCCACCGGCGGCGTGGCGGAGAGCTCCAGTTCGCGGGCCTCTTCCATCAGGCGCTTGACGATGTCGGCGTAGGTCAGCTCCGGCTGGGCCTCGGCGAGCATGCCGATGCGCATCCAGTGCTCGGCCTGGGCGTTGATGGAGCGGGACATGGCGCGGCAGGCGATGCGCGCCTCTTCGTGCAGAACATCGGAAATCTTGACGATACCCATGGCAATCGATCCATATACGAAATGCTACATAACATAGCATTTCATTTTTAAAGCACAAATGGAAAAGGGCCGCAGTGCGGCCCTTCCCTGGTGCCCTCATCACCTGGGGCAGCGATGGGTTTCGCTTCGCTCTACGCCATCCTACGTGCGCGAGCGCGGTCGGTTCAGGTGCCGGTCTTGATCTTGGTCCAGGTGCGGGTACGGATGCGTTCCAGCTTGGGCGGCAGCATCTCCACCGAGAACAGCTTCGCCTGCACCTCCGCCGGCGGGTAGACGTTGGGGTTGTCGCGCAGGGTGGGCGAGATCAACCCGTCCGCCGCCTGGTTGGGGTTGGCGTAGGCCACGTGGTCGGAGATGGGCGCGACCACCTCCGGGCGCAGCAGGTAGTTGAGGAAGGCGTGGGCCTGCTCGACGTTCTGCGCGTCCCTGGGGATGGCCAGTACGTCGAACCAGGCGGCCGTGCCTTCCTTGGGAATGCGGTACACGACCTTCATCCCGTTGCCCGCCTCCTCGGCGCGGGCGGCGGCCTGCATGGCGCCGCCGGACCAGGCCAGGGCGACGCAGATCTCGCCGTTGGCCAGGTCGCTGACGAACTTCGAGGAGCTGAAATAGGTGATGTGCGGGCGCAGGCGGGTGAGCAGTTCCTCGGCCTTGGCGTAGTCCTCGGGGTTGCGGCTGTTGGGCGGCAGGCCCAGGTAGTGCAGCACCTCGGGGATCACCTCGGTGGGCGAGTCGAGGAAGGCCACGCCGCACTGCTTGAGCCTGGCCAGGTTGTCGGGGTTGAAGATCAGCTCCCAGGAATCCACCGGCGCGTTCTCGCCGAGCACCGCGCGCACCTTGTCGACGTTGTAGGCGATGCCGTTGGTGCCCCACATGTAGGGCATCACGTACTGGTTGCCCGGGTCCTTGGCGGCCAGCACCTTGAGCAGCGCCGGGTTGAGGTTCTTCCAGTTGGGCAGCTTGCTCTTGTCCAGGGGCTGGAACACGCCGGCCTTCATGTAGTTGGGCAGGAAGCCGTCGCTGGGCACCACCAGGTCGTAGCCGGAGTGGCCGGAGAGCAGCTTGGCCTCCAGCACCTCGTTGCTGTCGTAGACGTCGTACTTGGGGGTGATGCCGCTGTCCTTGCGGAAGTTCTCCAGGGTGTCCGGGGCGATGTAGTCGAACCAGTTGTAGATGCGCACCACCGGCTCGGCGGCGGCTTGGAGGGAGGCGCCCAGCAGCGCCAGGGCAACGAGATGGCGCGCGCTCATCGGGCCACCTCTTCATAGCCCTGCAGCACGTTGACAGCGTTCACCCCGATGGCGTCCACCGCGTAGCCGCCTTCCATGATGAACAGCGTCGGCAGGCCGAGCGCGGCGATGCGCCGGCCCATGGCCAGGTAATCGGGCGAGTCCAGCTTGAACTGGGAGATGGGGTCGTCCTTGTAGGTGTCGACACCGAGGGAGATCACCAGCGCATCCGGCGCGTAGGCGGCGATCTTGCCGCAGGCGTCCTCCAGCGCGGCGGCCCAGCCGTCCCAGCCGGTGCCGTGGGGCAGCGGGTAGTTGTGGTTGCAGAGCGCGCCCGCGCCTTCGCCGCGCTCGTCGGCGTGGCCCAGGTAATAGGGGTATTCCACCAGCGGGTCGCCGTGGATCGAGGCGAAGAGCACGTCGCCGCGGCTGTAGAACAGCTCCTGGGTGCCGTTGCCGTGGTGGTAGTCGACGTCGAGGATGGCCACGCGGCGCGCGCCCTGGTCGAGGAAGGCCTGGGTGACGATGGCGGCGTTGTTGAAGAAGCAATAGCCGCCCATGAAGTCGCTGCCGGCGTGGTGGCCCGGCGGGCGGCACAGGGCGAAGGCGGTGTTGGCGCCGTTGCGCATGTGGTCCTGGGCGGTGAGCGCGACCTGCGCCGAGCTGTACACGGCCTGCCAGGTGCCGGCGGTGATCGGCGCCTCGGTGTCGAAGCAGTAGTGGCCGAGCTGGCCGTGCAGCGCGGTGGGGATGGGGCCATCACGGCGCAGGCGGCGCGCGGGGAAGGTGCTCGGCAGCATGTCGCAGCTGTGGCCTTCGGCGGCCCAGCGCGCCCAGGCGCCCTTGAGGAAATCCACGTAGGCGGCGTCGTGCACCCGCAGGATGGGTTCCAGGCCGAAGTCGCGGGGCTCGATCACCTCGCCCAGCGCCTGGTGGCGCACCCGCGCCAGCACGGTGTCCGCACGGCTGGGCATCTCGAAGCAGGGCTGGAGCTTGCCGTCCACCAGTTCGGACTGGCCGAAGTGGAGACGATGGTCGTCGCTGTACACGGTCAGCATGCCGGGAACCTCATCTTGTTATGGGTGGATGGATTCTGTGGCCGATCGTGGCCCCTTGCGCAGGGGGACGGGCGGCCAATAGGGGATCGAAATGGCCAACCTGACTGGCCACAGGGTTGCTCCCGGCCAGGCTCCGACAGTTCTGACACGACAACTGCATTGCCGTCCTACAAGGGGCTTGGGCAGCATCCCGCTCCGTTGCGACCTCGGTTGCGACCTGGGCTTAGAACCCCAGCCAATACAGATGAGGCACGCCATAAGCAGGATCGACAGGAAACCCTTCCTGTCGTTCCTGGCTGTCTATGGCGGACTGTGCAAGGGGGGCTCACGCCCGCTCGGTTATCTGCCTTGTCTGTTACCGGGGGTTCTAAACCTTGCACGGTCCGCCACCCCAACACCCGGATGGCCGGGGTGGCGGCTCCAATGGATTCGACAGGGAGCTGCATCATGACCAACCGCTATTTCGACACCCTCCGCTTCTTCCGCTACCGCCGCCTGCTGCGCGCCACCCTCATCCAGCACGAACCCTGGTTCGCCGCCCGCGACCTCGCCCGCCTGATGGGCATCCACTTCGGCGACAAGGTCCAGGCGCGCCTCGCCCCCGACCAATGGCGCCTCGGCCTCATCGCCGCCGGCGACGGTACGGTGGGCGAGGAAATGATGGTCAGCGAATCCGGCGCCTACGCCCTCCTCCAGCGCCACTTCCCCCACCCCGAGAACCGCAACCTGCGCCAATGGCTCACCCAGGAAGTGATCCCGGCGCTGCGCCAGGCACGGGCGATCGCCTGACTCCTCGCATGGGCCATCCCGGGCTGAAGCCCGGGCTACCCGGTGCGCAGGGCCGCCGGAAAGCCGGTGGCCGGAGGCAACGCCCCACCTTCACTGGATCCCCGCATTCGCGAGGATGACGGGGCTACGCGAACCTCCCCGCCCATACGTCACCCCCGCGAAAGCGGGGGCCCACTGAACACAACGTGGACGCAAGCAATGTGGGGGGCGGGAAACGGCAGCAGTGGGCTGAAGCGGAGCACCGCCCGGCCCACCCCACGCGTCACGTGTGGGTTCAACGCGATTGGGGGCTCCGCTTGGTGGATGGGAGAAGCGCCATCCACCCTGCCCCCCGGGTTGGTCTGTGCCGGGGCTCAGCCGCGGAACTGGCTGGGGGGCTGGCCGCTCCAGCGCTGGAAGGCGTGGCGCAGGCTGGCGGTTTCGCTGAAGCCGAGTTCTTCGGCGATGCGGTAGATGGGCAGCTCGCCCTGCTGCAGCAGTTCCTTGGCGCGGGCGAAGCGCAGGTCGTCGAGCAGTTGCTGGTAGCTGGTCTGCTGCTGGGCCAGGTGGCGGCGCAGGCTGCGGGCGGAGCAGTTCATGGCGCGGGCCAGTTCCTCCAGCCCCGGCGGCGAGGCCAGGCGCTGGGCCAGTTGCTCGCGCACACGCTCCAGCCAGGCGCGGCGGGTGGCGAACTCGGCATTCTGCCGGCGGCACTGTTCGAGCATTTCACGGTGGGTCACCGGGTCGGCCAGGGGCAGCGGGCGCTCCAGCCATTGGCGGGGGAAGCCGAAGCCGCTGCGCGCGCGGCCGAAGCGCGGGGCGCGGTCGAAGGCCTGGCGGTAGAACGGCGCGGCGCCGGGGGGCTCGGGGTAGTCCAGCTCCAGCGCCGCCACCGGCAGCGGCTGGCCGAGCAGGTCGGCGCAGATCACCCGCAGCGAGCCCAGGCAGAGTTCGGTGTTGAAGGGTTTCAGCGCTTCGCGCTCGCCGTAGCCGCTGGCCAGCAGCCAGGCCAGATCGCCCTCCTCCACCAGGCGCAGGTGGAAGTAGGTGCCCAGCAGCACCGGGTAGCCGAGGCCGATGCGCAGGGCCTCGCCCAGGGTGGGCGCCGAGAGCAGCGCGTAGCCCAGCAGGCCGTAGGCGGAGATGCGCGTGCGCTGGCCCAGTTCGAGCCCCAGCGCGGGGGTGTCGGCGAGGCGCAGGGCGTTGGCGAACACCTGCTGCTCCTGCCCGGGGTTGATCAGCCGTTGCAGGGCGCGCAGGTCGTCCTCGGTGATGCCGCTGCCTTCCAGCAGGCTGGCGGCATCGATGCCGCGCTCACCGAGGCAGGCCACGGTGAGCGTCGACATGTGCAGCGAGTTGAGCCAGGTGGCCCTGGAGAACAGCGGGTCGCCCATGGCCTTCAGGCCGTCACTGGATGGCGTCCGGGCGTTCCTTGCGCCGGTAGGGGAAGACGTCGATCACCTTGCCGGCGCGGATGGCGTCCTGGAGGCTCTTCCAGTAGTCGGCGTCGTAGAGGTCGCCGTGCAGCTGGTTGAACAGCTTGCGCTGGCCGATATCGGCGAACAGGAAGCGCGGGAACTCCTCGGGGAACACGTCGTGCGGGGCCACCGAGTACCAGGGCTCGGAGGACATCTCGTCCTCGGGGTAGCGCGGCGGCGGGATGAAGCGGAAGTTGACCTCGGTGAGGTAGCTGATCTCGTCGTAGTCGTAGAACACCACGCGGCCGTGACGGGTGACGCCGAAGTTCTTCAGCAGCATGTCGCCGGGGAAGATGTTGGCGGCGGCCAGCTGCTTGATGGCCAGGCCGTAGTCGTCCAGCGCCTCGCGCACCTGGGGCTCGCTGGCGCTTTCCAGGTAGATGTTCAGCGGGGTCATGCGGCGCTCGGTCCAGCAGTGGCGGATGAGCACGGTATCGCCTTCCAGCTCGACGGTGGACGGCGCCACCTCCAGCAGCTCGGCCAGGCACTCGGGCTCGAACTTGGCCTTGGGGAAGCGGAAGTCGGCGAACTCCTGGGTATCGGCCATGCGCCCGACGCGGTCGACGCTCTTCACCAGGCGGTACTTCTCGATGACGGTGTTGCGGTCGACGTTCTTCGACGGCGAGAAGCGGTCCTTGATGATCTTGAACACGGTGTTGAAGCCCGGCAGCGTGAACACGCTCATGACCATGCCGCGCACGCCGGGCGCCATGATGAAGCGGTCGTCGGTGTTGGCCAGGTGGTTGATCAGGGCGCGGTAGAACTCGGACTTGCCGTGCTTGTAGAAGCCGATGGAGGTGTACAGCTCGGCGATGTGCTTGCCCGGCAGGATGCGCTTGAGGAAGCCGACGAACTCCGCCGGCACCGGCACGTCCACCATGAAGTAGGAGCGGGTGAAGGAGAAGATGATCGAGACGTCGGCTTCGTCGGTGATCAGCGCGTCCACCTGGATGCCCTTGCCCTCGCGGTGCAGCAGCGGGATGACCAGCGGCCACTGCTCGTCGCGGGTGTAGATGCGGCCCACCAGGTAGGCGCCCTTGTTGCGGTAGAGGGTGGATGAGAACAGCTCGACGCACAGTTCCGGGTCCTTGATCACCCAGTCCGGCAGGCTGTCGCGCAGCTGGGCGACCAGGCGATCGAGGTCGCGCTCCAGGTCGTCGAAGGGCACGGCGAAGCGGTAGTCGTCGAGGATCTGCAGCAGCGCCGCCTTGAGGTCGCCGCGCGGGTGGTAGCTGCGGGTCTGCGGCGCGCGCTCGTGGGGGCGCAGGGACGGCCGCGTGGTGTGGATGAACATGCAGCCGTCGCTGATCAGGTCATGGCTGAACAGGCCGCAGAAGATCGAGTTGAACCAGGTTTCCGAGAGTTCGTCGTCGAAGCGCAGGTCGATCAGCTTGATGTAGGCGCTCTTGACCAGCGGCCACAGCTGCACGTCCAGCAGCACCTCCTCGTCGAAGGCGGCGCGCAGGCGCTCGCCCACTTCACTCACCTTCTCCTCGTAGAGGGCGATCCGCGCGGCGGCCGCCTGCTGGATCTCCTGCCACTGCGCCTGCTCGAAGCGGGCGCGGGCGCCGTCGGTGATCTGACGGAAATGCTCACGGTAGTCGTCGAAACCATCGAGGATCAGTCGCGCGATATCTGCGGCCGGCCATTGCTGCGCCATGGGGAACACTCAGCTGGGAATTCGGAAGACGGAGCTTAGCCACAGCCCGGCCCGAAAAAAAGCTCCCCCTGCATCAGCCCCGGCCGGACCACTCGCGACCGATGGGTCACGGCGCTCAGGCCAGCCCCCGCGCCTCGAGGAAGGCGGCCAGGTAGTCGATGAACGCCAGCACCTTGCCGGTGGCCCGGCGATGGCTGGGGTAGACGGCGAGGATCTGGTCGCCGAAGGCGTCCGGGTCGATCTCGTGGTCGGCCAGCAGGCGCACCAGGCGGCCATCGGCGATATAGGGCGCGGCGCTCCACAGGGGAGTGTGCAGCACGCCGACCCCGGCCAGGGCGTTGGCCAGCAGCAGGTCGTAGTTGTCGCTCTCCAGGCGCGGGGCGGCAGGCTGGGCCAGGCGCGTGCGCTGGCCGTCGCATTCCACCCACCAGTACTGCCGGCTCAGCGCCGGGTGGCGGTAGGCGAGCCAGTCGTGGCGGTCGAGATCGGCGAGGGTCGGCACGCCCTTGCGTGCCAGGTAGGCGGGGCTGGCGCACAGGGCCAGGCGGTTGCGCCCGACCACCCGGGCGATCAGCCCCGGCAGGTCGCTCTGCCCCTCGCGCAGGGCTAGGTCGTAGCCCGCCTCCACCAGGTCGACGAAGGCGTCGCACAGATCGACCCGCAGGCTGATCTGCGGGTAGGCGGCGAGAAAGCCCGCGCACACCTCATCGAGGAAGGCGCGGCTGAAGGCCAGCGGCGCGGTCATCCGCAGGCTGCCCTGCAGGCCGTGCTGCAGCTGGCCGATCTCCTCGCCCACATCGTGCAGGCGCTGCAGCAGCTGGCGCGCGGTCTCCAGGTAGAGGCGCCCCGCTTCGGTGAGGACGATGCGCCGGGTGCTGCGCTCGAACAGGCGCGCACCCAGCTCGGCCTCCAGGTGGCTGACGGCCTTGGTCAGCGCCGAGGGGGTCTTGCCCAGTTGCTCGGCGGCACGGCTGAAACTGCCCTGTTCGGCGGTGGCGACGAACATGGCGATGGCACCGAGCTTGTCCATGGTTTTTCCATTCCGGCAAAAGGGTTTTGCACGCTGCCGGCGTTCTGCCAGCCCCGGGGAGCCGCTAGTCTCGCTGGCAGACCGACAAAAACAAAGGGGGAGCCCGTGAAAAACTTCGTTCCACGACTACTGGCGGCTGCGGTGGCTTTTGCCTCGATGGAAGCCATGGCCGGCGCCGATATGGTGCTGTTCAACGGCAAGGTGTTCACCGCCGACAAGGCCCGCCCCATGGTGCAGGCCATCGCCGTGGAGAACGGCAAGGTGCTGGCGGTGGGCAGCGATGCCGAGATCAAGGCCCTCGCGGACGCCTCCACCCAGCGCATCGACCTCGGCGGCAAGGCGCTGATGCCGGGCCTGATCGACACCCACTCCCACGCCATCTTCGGCGGCCTGGAGATGTCCACCGCCAACATGGGTGACGAGCAGGTGAGCCTGGATGAGTTGGAAAAACGCCTGCGCACCTGGCGCGACGACGGCACCGCGCGCCACGGCGACACCCTCTACGTCGGGGGCATGACCTCCGCCTACTGGGCCCAGGCCGAGGCCATGGGCCAGCGCTTCGACCAGGGCGAGTGGGCCGGGGTGCCCATCGTCTTCGTCGGCAGCGACCACCACACCGCCTGGGCCAACGCGGCCATGCGCAAGCGCGCCGGCATCGACGCCAAGCTGGTCGAGTCCCTCCCCGAGGCCGAGCGCGGCACCATCGGCCTGGGCAAGGACGGCGCGCCCAACGGCTTCCTGGTGGACGCCGGCTGGGACCGCGTCGCCGCCGTGCTGCCGCCCATGGACCCGGCCCTGCTGCTGCGCGCCGGCGAGAACGCGGTGCGCACCAACAACAGCCTGGGCATCACGGCGTGGATGGACCCGGCCGCCAACGGCGCCCCCGGCGAGCCCCTGTTCGCCCTCAAGCCCACGGAGAAGTCCGTCGGCGTGCTGCCGGTGTACAAGGCGCTGGCCGAGAGAGGCGAGCTGACCGCCCACGTCGCCGCGCTCTTGGTGGCCCACCCGAAAAGCCGCCCCGCCGACCTGGACACCCTGGAGAAGGTGCGCCAGCAGTTCCAGGGCATCGACAACCTGAGCCTGCCGGGGATCAAGATCTTCGCCGACGGCGTGCTGGAGTACCCGGCGCAGAGCGCGGCGCTGATCGACCCGTACAGCAACAGCCACAAGCAGGGCGAGCTGCTGATCGACCCGGCGCACTTCGGCGAGCTGGTCAGCGCGGCGGATGCACGCGGCTGGCTGGTGCACATCCACGCCATCGGCGACCGTGCGGTGCGCGAGGCGCTCAACGGCATCGAGCAGGCCCGCCGCGACCGGCAGAGCGGCATCACCCACTCGATCACCCACCTGCAACTGGTGAACCCCAAGGAGTTCGCGCGCTTCAAGCCGCTCGACGTGATCGCCTCCATGCAGCTGCTCTGGGCCGCCGGCGACGACTACACGCTGGACATGGTCAAGCCCTACGTCAGCGCCTTCGCTTTCCGCTACCAGTACCCGGCGCACTCGCTGCTGCAGCAGGGCGCGACCATCGCCGGCGCCAGCGACTGGCCGGTGTCCTCGCCCAACCCCTGGGCGGCCATGGCCCAGGCGGTGACCCGCGAAGGCGAGAAAGGCGTGCTCAACGCCGAGGAGCGCCTGGACCGCGACACCATGTTCTACGCCTACACCCTCAACGCCGCGCGCACCATCGGCCAGGAGCAGCACATCGGCTCGCTGGCCGCCGGCAAGCAGGCCGACTTCATCCTCCTCGACCGCGACGTGTTCACCGTGGACGCCAAGGCCCTGGCCGAAACCCAGGTGCTCAAGACCTGGTTCGGTGGCCGCGAGGTCTACACCGCCGCCCGATAACAAGACCGCACCACCGCTGCTGCCTGGCCCCCGCTGCATGGGGGTCGGGCGAAGCCTTGCCTTTCATCTGCCCATAACAACCACAAGATCGGGAATCCACCATGAAGCGTTCCACCACCCTCCTCCTCGCCGGCCTCGCCCTGGCCCCGCTGTGCAGCCAGGCCGCGCTGCCGATCACCGACGACTTCGCCGTCGCGGTCGACCTCAACCTGGCCAGCGACTACCGCACCCGCGGCATCTCGCAGACCCAGGGCGACCCCGCCATCCAGGCCGGCGCCACGCTGCTGCATGCCAGCGGCCTCTACGCCGGCGCCTGGACCTCCAACGTCGACTTCGGCTTCGGCCTCAAGACCCGCCAGGAGGTGGACTACTACGCCGGCTGGTTCTGGCAGGCCACGGACGCGGTGAGCCTCGACCTGGGCGTGATCAAGTACGCCTACCCGAAGGAGAGCCAGTTCAACCAGAGCGAGGTGTACGCCATCCTCAGCGCGTACGGCTTCAAGGCCGCCGCCTATTACTCGGACGATGCGCCGAACATCATCGGCGAGGACCAGGACACCCTCTACACCTGGGTCGGCTACGAGACCCAGCTGCCCCTGGAGGTGGGCCTGGAGCTGCGCTACGGGCGCATGGACTTCAAGGACCCGCTGTTCTGGTCGCGCAACGGCACCGGCAGCGAGTCGTACCGCGAGTGGGAAGCCAAGCTGACCCGCGACTTCCTCGGCGTCACCTGGGGCCTCGCCTACGTCGACACCGACCTCTCGGAAAGCCAGTGCGCCAGCAACTACGGCTTCACCGACACCTGCAGCGCAACGGTGGTGGCGAGCGTCAGCAAGTCGTTCTGACAGGCCCTGTAGGGGCGAATTCATTCGCCCAAGGCGCGCGCAGCGGGCCCGACGACAGCATGGGTTTCGCTGCGCTCTGGCTCTTCTGTGGGAGCGAATTCATTCGCGAAATGGGTCAGCGCCGTTGCGTTGGGCCTCGCTACGCTCGGCACCAACCTACGGGCTCGGGAAGGGTGGACCGCGCTTAATCGGTCCACCGTCGGGACCATCCGCAACTTCCAAAGCCAGGACCCTGTAGGGGCGAATTCATTCGCCAAGGCACGCGCAGCGGGCCCAACGACAGCATGGGTTTCGCTGCGCTCTACCCATCCTACGGGTGGGAGCGAATTCATTCGCGATGGCCCGGCCATCAAGCGATCCCCTGCTCGTGCATATAAGCCTCCAGCATCTCGATGAACGCCCGGACCTTGCGCGTACGCCGGCGGTGGGAGAGGTAGAGCACATGCACCCAGGGGCCGAATACATCGGGCTCCAGCAGGTACTCGGGCATCACCCGCACCAGCTGGCCGCTGGCCAGGTACGGCTTGGCGCTCCAGCGTGGGAGCGGCTGCAGGCCGTGGCCGCGCAGCAGGCAGGCGAGCAGGAAGTCGTAGTTGTCGCTGGCCAGGTGCGCCACCGGATGGGCCAGGCGGATGCGCTCCTCGCCCAGGCGCAGCCACCAGAAGTGCCGGTTGAGCATGGGGTGCTGGAAGATCAGCCAGTCGTGCTGCTGGAAGTTCTCCAGGGTCACCCCCATGCCCTTGCGCTCCAGATAGCCCGGGGTGCAGCACAGGTAGACGCGGTTATCGGCCAGGGGCCTGGCGATCAGCCCCGGCAGGTCGGTGGGGCCGTCGCGCAGGGCCAGGTCGTAGCCGCCGTCGATCAGGTCGACGAAGGCGTCGTTGAGGTCCACTTCCAGGCGCACCTGGGGATGGGCGTCCATGTAGCAGCAGCAGACCTCGTTGAGGAAGGCCGGGCCGAAGGACGGCGGCGCGGTGAGGCGCAGGGTGCCACGCAGCTCGTGCTGCAGCTGGTCCACTTCCTCGCCGGCCAGTTGCAGTTGCATCAGCGCCTGGCGCGCCCCTTCCAGGTAGATGTGCCCGGCCTCGGTCAGCGCCATGCGCCGGGTGGTGCGCTCGAACAGGCGCACTCCCAGTTCGGATTCGAGGTGGCCCACCGCCTTGGTCAGCGCCGAGGGCGTCTTGCCCAGGTGCTCGGCCGCGCGGCTGAAGCTGCCGTGCTCGGCGGTGGCGATGAACATCGAGAGGGCACTGAGCTTGTCCATCGACCTGTTCCGATTCGGCATAGAAGTTGTGCGCGAACATAGCATTCTGCCGCCGCGCCGGCTTGGTTAGGCTCAGCGCCAGACCAACAAGAACCGGAACCCAGCCAATGAAATGCCTCGCCCCCACCCTCCTGGCCACCGCCCTGATCTGTGCCTCCATGGAAAGCATGGCGGCGGTGGACCTGATCCTGCACAACGCCAAGGTCTATACCGCCGAACCCGGCCAACCCCTGCAGCAGGCCGTGGCCGTGGAGGACGGCAAGATCCGAGCGGTGGGCAGCGACGCCGACATGCTGCGCCTCAGGGAGGCCGGCACCCGCGTCGTCGACCTGGGCGGCAAGGTGCTGATGCCCGGCTTCGTCGACTCCCACTCCCATGCGGTCATGGGGGGCCTGGAACTGGCGGCGGCCACCGTCGACACCCAGCTCCTGCCCATGGACGAGCTGGAGCGCCGCCTGCGCCAATGGCGCGACGACGGCAAGGCACGCCAGGGCGACATCCTCAGCGTCGGCGGCCTGCCCTCGGCCTACTGGAGCCAGGTGGCGGAGTTCGAGCGACGCTTCAACCAGGGCGAATGGAAGGACGTGCCCATCGCCTTCATCGGCTGGGACCAGCACACCGGCTGGGTCAACCAGGCCATGCTGAAACGCGCCGGCATCGACGCCGACACGGTGAAAGCCCTCAGGGGCGAACAGCTGGCCACCGTCGGCCACCACGAAGACATGCGCCCCAACGGCTTCCTCGCCGACGCCGGCCTCGACCCGGTGCTGGCGCAATACCCGACGGCGACCCCCGAGCAGTTGCTGGAGGCCGGCCGCGCGGCCCTGCGCTACAACCTCAGCCTGGGCATCACCGCCTGGATGGACCCGGCCGCCAACGCCGCCCCCGGCGAGCCGTTGTTCGACTTCAAGCCCACCGCCCAGACCCTCGGCATCCTGCCGGTGTACAAGGCAATGGCCGAAAAGGGTGAACTGACCGCCCACGTCGCCGCCTTGCTGGTGGCCCACCCGAAGAGCCGCCCGGCCGACCTGGACACCCTCGAGCAGGTGCGCCGGCAGTTCCAGGGCGTGCCCAACCTGAGCCTGCCGGGGATCAAGATCTTCGCCGACGGCGTGCCCGAATACCCGGCGCAGACCGCCGCCCTGCTGGAGCCCTACAAGAATTCCAAAAAGTACGGCGAGCTGCTGATCGACCCGGCGCACTTCGGCGAACTGGTCAGCGCGGTCGATGCCCGTGGCTGGCTGGTGCACGTGCACGCCATCGGTGACCGCGCGGTGCGCGAATCCCTCAACGGCATCGAGCAGGCACGCCGCGACCGGCACAGCGGCATCCCCCACTCCATCACCCACCTGCAGATGGTCAACCCCAAGGAATTCGCCCGCTTCAAGCCGCTCGACGTGATCGCCTCCATGCAGCTCTACTGGGCCAGCGCCGACGACGCCACCCTCGACCTGGTGCAGCCCTACATCAGCACCATGGCCTTCCAGTACCAGTACCCGGCCCGCTCGCTGCTGAAGAACGGCGCCACCCTCGCCGGCGCCAGCGACTGGCCGGTGACCACGCCACAACCCTGGAAGGCGATCTACCAAGCCGTCAGCCGCAAGGGGCCCAAGGGCGTGCTCAACCCGAGCGAGGAAATCGACCGGGAGACCATGTTCCAGGCCTATACCCTCAACGCGGCGCGCACCATCGGCCTGGACCAGCAGATCGGCTCGCTGGCCCCCGGCAAGCAGGCGGACCTGATCCTGCTGGACCGCGACGTGTTCCAGGTGGAGCCCGACGCCCTGCGCGACACCCAGGTGCTGAAGACCTGGTTCGCCGGCCGCGAAGTCTTCGAAGCCGCCCTGTAACAGCCCCGCCCCGGCGCCCTTGTGGGAGCGGATTCATCCGCGATGCCCCGCCCCACAACGCCGGGTTTCACCAGGATGAACGCGTGCCGTAGGGTGTGCCGTGCGCACCTCCGCTCGGTGCTTCCGGCGGGCTCCAGGTGCGCGCAGCACACCCTACATCCGGAATGAGCGGCTGCTGCATGCGCCGAGGTCTGATAGTGGGACCCAAAAGCAAAGCCACGCACCACGAACATGGATGTTTACTCGCCCGGCGAACCACCCGCCCCCACAACGCCCAGCCCAGACGCCTAGCCGAACTGTGCCGTCGATTTGAACGCAAGGTGTCGATTGCGCCGCTGCCGGGGCGGCGTAAGCTGTGCCGCTCCTGCCTCGGAGCCCTTGCATGAAACCCGCCGATCTCGTCCGCCTGTTGAGCCTCGCCGCCATCTGGGGCGCCAGCTTCCTGTTCATGCGCGTGCTGGTGCCGGTGATCGGCGCGTTGCCGACGGCGTTCTTCCGCGTGGCCATTTCGGCCATCGGCCTGGTGGCGATCCTGGCGCTGCTGCGGGTGACCTGGGACTTCCGCGGCAAGCTGGGCAAGATCCTGCTGATTGGCGTGGTCAGCTCGGGCATTCCCGCCGCCATGTACGCGCTCGCCGCCGAGGTGCTGCCGGCGGGCTACTCGGCCATCTTCAACGCCACCACGCCATTGATGGGCGTGCTGATCGGCGGGTTGTTCTTCGGCGAGAAGCTGACCCTGCCCAAGGCCGCCGGCGTGCTGCTGGGCCTGGCCGGCGTGGCGGTGCTGACCGGCGCCGGGCCGGTGGCCTTCGACGCCGACCTGCTGCGCGGTGCCCTGGCCTGCCTGATGGCGACCACCTGCTACGGCTTCGCCGGGTTCTTCACCAAGCGCTGGATCAACGATGCCGGTGGCCTGGACAGCGGCCTCTCGGCCTTCGGCGCCCAGGCCGGCGCGACGCTGTGCCTGCTGCCGATCTTCCTCGCCAGCAGCCACGCCATGCCCCTGGCGCCCCTGGCCGAGCCGGGCATCTGGCTCGCGCTGGCCGGGCTGGGGCTGCTGTGCACCTCGTTCGCCTACGTCATCTACTTCCGCCTGATCGCCAACGTCGGCCCGGTGAAGACCATGACGGTGACCTTCCTCATCCCGCTGTTCGGGGTGTTCTGGGGCGCGCTGCTGCTGGACGAGTCGCTGTCCTGGGCGCACCTGCAGGGCGGCGTGCTGATCGCCCTGGCGCTGTGGCTGGTGCTGCGCCCGACGGTGGCGGCGGTCGAGGTGGAGCGGGCGTCGTAGGGGTTGCCGGCTGGTCGGTTGGGCGAATGAATTCGCCCCTGCGCGGGTTGCACCCGCCCTACCGGTTTGGCCTGTAGGTCGGGTGAAACCCGACGTTGCGGTGTTGGCCGGTCGCGAATGAAGTCGCCCCTACATAAGAGCCAGGGCCCTGCGTAGGTGGACGTCGCTCTTCACGTCCACCAGCGCAGTGGCGGGTGGCTCCGATGGTGGGCCGATGAAGCGCGGTCCACCCTACATCCTGTATGGCGGTGATCGATCGGTAGGTCGGGTGAAACCCGGTGTTGCGGTAGTGGGCCATCGCGGATGAATCCGCTCCCACAAGAAAAACGCCCCGGCAAGCCGGGGCGTTGGTGTTTCAGCGCGGGGTCATTTGCCGGTCTTGACGGTGTTCCAGGTGCGGGTGCGCACGCGGTCGATCTTCAGCGGCATGGATTCCAGGGCGAACAGCTTGGCCATGACGTCGGCCGGCGGGTAGATCGCCGGGTCGGCCTTGATCTCGGCTTCCACCAGCGGTTCGGCGGCGTTGTTGCCGTTGGCGTAGTGCACGTAGTTGCTGACGCCGGCGATCACCTCGGGACGCAGCAGGTAGTTCATGAAGGCGTAGCCGGCCTTCTCGTCGGGCGCGTCCACCGGCATGGCGACCATGTCGAACCACATCGGCGAGCCTTCCTTGGGCGTGGAGTACTTGATCTCGACGCCGTTGCCGGCCTCCTTGGCGCGGGTGGCGGCCTGGAGGATGTCGCCGGAGAAGCCGACGGCCACGCAGATCTCGCCGTTGGCCAGGTCACCCACGTACTTGGATGAGTGGAAGTAGCGCACGAAGGGGCGGACCTTGAGCAGCGCGGCCTCGGCGGTCTTGTAGTCCTCCGGCTTCTTGCTGTGGTGCGGCAGGCCCAGGTAGTTGAGGGTGATGGGCAGCAGCTCGGGGCCGTTGTCGAGGATGGCGACGCCGCACTTGGCGAGCTTCTCCATGTTCTCGGGCTTGAAGATCAGGTCCCAGGAATCCAGCGGCGCGTTGTCGCCGAGCACTTCCTTGACCTTGGCCGGGTTGTAGCCGATGCCGGTGCTGCCCCAGAGGTAGGGGAAGCCGTGTTCGTTGCCCGGGTCGTTGACTTCCAGGGCCTTGAGCAGCGCCGGGTTGAGGTTCTTCCAGTTGGGCAGCTGGCTCTTGTCGAGCTTCTTCAGCGCACCGGCCTGGATCTGCTTGGCCATGTAGTGGTTGGACGGGACGACGATGTCGTAGCCGGATTTGCCGGTCATCAGCTTGCCGTCGAGGGTCTCGTTGCTGTCGTAGACGTCGTAGGTGGCCTGGATTCCGGTCTCCTTGCTGAACGTGGCGACGGTGTCGGGCGCGATGTAGTCGGTCCAGTTGTAGATCTTCACCGTGTCGGCGGCCTGTGCAGCTCCGGACACGGCGAGGGTCAGGAGCAGAGGCGCGAAGGAACTTCTCATTGTCTTTGTTTCCTGGCTGCGAGTTGGGAATCGGGGCACGGCAAGCGTAGTCGATACCGGCGTTGCGCCAGCTTTACCGCGGTGGCCGGGCGAGACAATCACACCAAAGTCCCAGCGGACCCGCGAGGAAGAACGCCACTGGCGAAAACCGCCGATCCGGCCTTTGCCCGCCGGGGTGGTGTCTACACTTGCGCGGTAACCAGGGACCGGCGCCCATGGCCCGGTCCGGCCTCGCAAGGAACCCCGCATGCTCCAGTCCGTATCGCCGAAGAACGACCTGCCGCGCACACCCGAATCCGAGGAGCCCCCCAAGAGCGGCCTGTTCAGCCCCTTCACCATCACCGCGTTCCGCATCATCTGGATCGCCAACCTGTTCGCCAACCTGGGCACCTGGGCGCAGTCGGTGGCCGCCGCCTGGGTGGTGACCGAGGCCCACGCCAGCCCGCCGACGGTGGCGATGATCCAGGTCGCCGCCGCGTTGCCGCTGGTGCTGTTGTCGATCATGTCCGGGGTGCTGGCCGACAACCACGACCGCCGCAAGATCATGATGGCGGG
Organism: Pseudomonas sp. USHLN015; assembly: GCF_037153275.1. Taxonomy (NCBI): domain Bacteria; kingdom Pseudomonadati; phylum Pseudomonadota; class Gammaproteobacteria; order Pseudomonadales; family Pseudomonadaceae; genus Pseudomonas; species Pseudomonas sp. USHLN015. Next base: position 119,206 of record NZ_JBBCKP010000016.1, on the reverse strand, counting down.
CCTGGCCTTCGAGATGAGCGGCGCGACCTTCCTCACCGCCATGGCCTTCTTCGGCTACCTGGACCCGCTGCTGCTGATCGTCTCGATCCTGTGGATCTCCATCGGCGGCTCAATCACGATCCCGGCCTGGCAGGCGGCGGTGAACGAGCAGGTGCCGGCGAAGATGGTGGGCGATGCGGTGCTGCTTAACAGCGTCAACTACAACGTCGCGCGCGCCGCCGGCCCGGCCATCGGCGGGCTGATGCTCAGCGCGGTGGGGCCGGCCTGGGTCTTTCTGTTCAACTGCCTGTGCTACCTGGGGCTGATCTGGGCCATCTGGCGCTGGCGCCGGGAACTGCCGGTGCGCAGCCTGCCGCCGGAGCGGCTGATGGAGGGCGTGGTCGCCGCGCTGCGCTTCACACAGTACTCCAGCGTCACCCGCCTGGTGATGCTGCGCTCGTTCTCCTTCGGCATCTCCGCCTCCGCCGTGTGGGCGCTGCTGCCGCTGCTGGCGCACCGCAACCCGGACGGCGACGCGGCGGTGTACGGCTACATGCTCGGCGCCCTGGGCGTGGGGGCGATCCTCGGCAGCCTGGGGGTGAACCTGGCGCGACGCGGCGTCGGCACCAGCCGCCTGATCAGCTTCGCCGGCCTGCTGCTGGGCCTGGTGCTGCTGGCGCTGGGCTCGCTGGACAGCCTCTGGGTGATCTTCCCGGCGCTGGTGCTGGGCGGCGCCTGCTGGATCGCGGCGGTGGCCAGCTACAACTCGGCGGTGCAGATCCTGGTGCCGGACTGGGTCAAGGCGCGCGCCCTGGCGCTGTACCAGACGGCGCTCTACGGCGGCCTGGCGCTGGGCTCGTTCCTCTGGGGCCACCTGGCGGAAACCATGGGGGTGAAGGGCGCGCTGTTCGCCGCAGGCTGCCTGATGATCGCCTGCGCCTTCCTGCTCTATCAGTCGCGCCTGCCGGAGCTGGACGCCACCAGCATCGCCCACGCGGTGACCACCCTGCCCGGCCAGCCCACCTTCGTCTTCAACCCCGGCCGTGGCTCGGTGCTGGTGACCATCGAATACCGCATCCCGGTGGAGCGCACCCGCGACTTCGTCCGCGCCATGCAGATCCTCCGCCGCCTGCGCCTGCGCAACGGCGCCGACCGCTGGGCGCTGTACCGCGACACCAGCGACCAGGAGAACTGGCAGGAAATCCTCCTGGTGGACAACTGGCTGCAGCACCTGCGCATGCTCGACCGCCTGACCATCGCCGACAAGGCGATCATCGACAACGTGACCATGCTCCACGAAGGCGAGGAGCCGCCACGGGTGAGGCACGGGGTCAGCTATGAGTCGGGGAGTTATGAAGCAAAGGCAGCTGGAAGCTAGAAGCGGGAAGCGGGAAGCGGCTTCGTAGGATGGCGTAGAGCGGAGCGAAACCCATGCTGCCAGGGACCGCCTCGCGCTCCCGGGCGAATGAATTCGCCCCTACAAGGGAAAACCGTCGGATAGGTGCCAGCCCCATCGCGAATGAATTCGCTCCCACCAAGGAGCACTTGTGCCTAGTGGGATGCGGGTGTGCACCGGTGGCCTGGTTGGGCGAATGAATTCGCCCCTACAAGGGAAACCCGGCGGATAGGTGCCAGCCCCATCGCGAATGAATTCGCTCCCCCCAAGGAGCGCTTGTGCCTAGTGGGATGCGGGTGTGCACCGGTGGCCTGGCTGGGCGAATGAATTCGCCCCTACGCGGGTTGCACCCGCCCTGCCGGTTCGGCGTTAAACCCGGCACATCGGCGCCGGGATTTCGCGAATGAATTCGCTCCCACAAGTGCGCATGCCCCCAGCGAGCCGGGGGCATGCTGGCAGGCCTTACTGCTGCAGTTCCTGCTCGGTGAACAGGCCGTCGAAGAGCATGGTGGAGAGGTAGCGCTCGCCGGAGTCGGGGAGGATGACGACGAGGGTCTTGCCCTGCATCTCCGGCTTCTCCGCCAGGCGCACGGCGACGGCCATGGCGGCGCCGCCGGAGATGCCGCAGAGGATGCCTTCCTCGCGCATCAGGCGCAGGGCCATCGCCTTGGACTCGTCGTCGGTGATCTGCTCGACGCGGTCGACGATGGACAGGTCGAGGTTCTTCGGCACGAAGCCCGCGCCTATGCCCTGGATCTTGTGCGGGCTGGGCTTGACCTCTTCGCCGGCCAGGGTCTGGCTGATCACCGGCGAGGTGACCGGCTCGACCGCCACCGAGAGGATCGGCTTGTTGCATTGCTGCTTGATGTAGCGCGACACGCCGGTGATGGTGCCGCCGGTGCCGACGCCCGCCACCAGCACGTCCACCGCGCCGTCGGTGTCGTTCCAGATCTCAGGGCCGGTGGTCTTCTCGTGGATGGCCGGGTTGGCCGGGTTCTCGAACTGTTGCAGCAGCAGGTACTGCTCGGGGTTGCCGGCGGCGATCTCGGCGGCCTTCTCGATGGCCCCTTTCATGCCCTTGGCCGGCTCGGTGAGCACCAGCTCGGCGCCGAGCGCCTTGAGCACCTTGCGACGCTCCAGGCTCATGGAGGACGGCATGGTGAGGATCAGCTTGTAGCCACGGGCGGCGGCGACGAAGGCCAGGCCGATGCCGGTGTTGCCGGAGGTGGGCTCCACCAGGGTCATGCCGGGGCGCAGGCGCCCATGCTCCTCGGCGTCCCAGATCATGTTCGCGCCGATGCGGCACTTCACCGAATAGGCGGGGTTGCGCCCCTCGACCTTGGCGAGGATGGTCACGCCCTTCGGGCCGAGTCGGTTGACCATCACCAGGGGCGTATTGCCGATGGCTTTGGAGTTGTCTGCATAGATACGGGTCATGGGCCTGTCCTTAGAGGTGGCGGGCGGTTGGAAGGCGACCAGCCTATGCCCGCGCGCCAGTGCAGTCCAGCCGAACTCATTGCAGTGGGCGGCAGTCCATGAAAGAGAATCGCCCCCGGCGGATGCCCCCATGAAAAGACGCTACAGCCTGCCCCTCGGGGCGCTCCTCACCCTCGTCCTGCTGCTGGTGGTGGCGCACTTCGCGCTGCCCTGGCTGATCCGCGACTACCTCAACGGCAAGCTCGCCGACATGGGCGAGTACCGCGGCCATATCGCCGATGTCGACCTGGCCTGGTGGCGCGGCGCCTATCGCATCAACGGCCTGTCCATCGTCAAGGCCGACGGCGCGATCCCGGTGCCGCTGCTGGACGCCCCGGGCATCGACCTGGCGGTGAGCTGGCACTCGCTCTGGTACGACCACAGCGTGGTGGCGCGGGTGATCTTCGAAGCGCCGGAGGTGAACTTCGTCGACGGCGGCAAGAACAAGCAGGACTCGCAGACCGGTGCCGGCACCGACTGGCGCGACCAGTTGAACAAGCTGCTGCCCATCACCCTCGACGAGGTGCGCGTGGTCAACGGCCGCATCGCCTTCCACAACTTCAGCTCGACGCCCAAGGTGGACATCGACGCCAGCGAGGTGAACGCCAGCCTCTACAACCTGACCAACGTCGCCGACGACAGCGGCGAGCGCGTGGCGCGCTTCGAGGGCCGGGCGCAACTGCTCGGCCACGCGCCGCTGGAGGTGGAGGCGCGCTTCGACCCGTTCAAGAACTTCGAGGATTTCGAGCTGCGCCTGCGCGCCCGCGACGTCGACCTGCCCCGGCTCAACGACTTCTCCCGCGCCTACGGCAAGTTCGACTTCAAGGCCGGCAGCGGCGACCTGGTGATCGAGGCCCGTGCCGATAACGCCCAGCTCAGCGGCTACATCAAGCCGCTGCTGCGCAACGTCGATGTCTTCGATTGGGAGCAGGACGTGGAGAACGACGACAAGGGCTTCCTCCGTTCCTTGTGGGAGGCCCTGGTGGGCGGCGGCGAGACGGTGCTGAAGAACCAGCAGCGCGACCAGTTCGCCACCCGCGTGGAGCTCAGCGGCAACGTGCATCGCCAGGACATCAGCGCCTTCCAGGCCTTCCTGTCGATCCTGCGCAACGCCTTCATCGAAGCCTTCACCACCCGCTTCGAACGCCCGCCGCCGGAGAAGAACGACTGACGGCCGGCCCCCCTCGCCGATGAATCCGCTCCCAGAGGGCAGGCCAACCTGTTGCCGAAGGTGACAGCCGCCCGCCTGCCAGGCCCGTGCTTGAGCCACCGCCCATCGCAGGTCGGGGTACGCGCCGGGCCGGGAGTGTCTAGGCTGGAAGGAGAGTGACCGCCCATTCAGTGACTGAATGCCCCGTCTGCGTTCACAGTGCGCCGGGCCGCGCGTTATAGTCGGCCTTTCCGTAAATACCGAAGGCCCCGGCCGAGCCGGGCGTTACCGTTCGAGGATTCCCTGATGAAGTTCGAAGGCACCCAGTCCTACGTCGCCACCGACGACCTCAAGCTTGCGGTCAACGCCGCCATCACCCTGCAACGCCCGCTGCTGGTCAAGGGCGAGCCGGGCACCGGCAAGACCATGCTCGCCGAGCAACTGGCCGAATCCTTCGGTGCCCGCCTGATCACCTGGCACATCAAGTCCACCACCAAGGCGCACCAGGGCCTGTACGAGTACGACGCGGTCAGCCGCCTGCGCGACTCGCAGCTGAACTCCGAGAAGGTCCACGACGTTCGCAACTACATCAAGAAAGGCAAGCTGTGGGAGGCGTTCGAGTCCGAAGAGCGCGTGATCCTGCTGATCGACGAGATCGACAAGGCCGACATCGAGTTCCCCAACGACCTGTTGCAGGAACTCGACAAGATGGAGTTCTACGTCTACGAGACCAACGAGACGATCAAGGCCAAGCAGCGCCCGATCATCATCATCACCTCCAACAACGAGAAGGAACTGCCGGACGCCTTCCTGCGCCGCTGCTTCTTCCACTACATCGCCTTCCCGGATCGCGAGACCCTGCAGAAGATCGTCGATGTGCACTACCCCAACATCAAGAAGGACCTGGTCGCCGAGGCGCTGGACGTGTTCTTCGACGTGCGCAAGGTGCCGGGCCTGAAGAAGAAGCCCTCCACCAGCGAGCTGGTCGACTGGCTGAAACTGCTGATGGCCGACAACATCGGCGAAGCCGTGCTGCGCGAGCGCGACCCCACCAAGGCCATCCCGCCCCTGGCCGGCGCCCTGGTGAAGAACGAGCAGGACGTGCAGCTGCTCGAACGCCTGGCGTTCATGAGCCGCCGCGCCAGCCGCTGAAGCTGCGATGGACCTCGAGCGGATCAGACGCAAGCGCCAGAAGAACGTTCAGGAGCAGGCCCTGCTCCGGCGTGAAGGGCTGCGACTGACCGCCGAGTACTACCGCAACCAACCAGACGAATTGCCTCGCGTGCTCCTGCACCACCCGCAGGCACTGGGGATCGACTGGAGCAGCACCATCATGGTCGACCTGCATATAGAGCAATACGGCGGTCATTCAGTCAGAGGCCTGCTGCTGACCCAAGACTGCCGGTTCATTGAGTTCGACCTCGATACCAACGAGGACTACTCCGAGCTGGATGCCAAAGGCCGCAACCTTTGGCATGACGTGACAGAGCAGACCTCGACCTCCCGCCATAACCGCGGGACGGGTGTCAGCGACGGTGCCTGGGCCCTGGAAGTCCAACGCCAGCTCAACGGAGAGGCCAGCGAGAATGCATAACGGCAGCTGCCTGTGCGGCGCGGTGAAGTACCAGATCGACGCGCCCATCGAATCCGCCACCCATTGCCATTGCAGCCAGTGCCGCAAGGGCCATGGCGCCGCGTTCGCCACCTACGGCAACGTGCGCTGGAGCAGCTTCCGCTGGACCGCGGGCGAGGACCTGGTGACCCGTTATCACTCCAGCCCCGGCGTCACCCGCAGCTTCTGCCGGCAGTGCGGCGCCACCCTGCAGTGGTACAGCGACAAGGCCCACCCCAACTGGGTGTCGATCGCCCTGGGCACGCTGGACTCGCCCTTGGGCGAGATCCCGCAGAAACACATCTACCCCGAATCCAAGGCCGACTGGTACGCCATAGCCGACGGCCTGCCCCGGGAACCCCGTTCCTGAGGCCAACCAGCAAGAGGGCGCAGCCATGCTGCTCAACCTGTTCAACGAAATGCGCGCGGCCAAGGTGCCGGTCTCCGTCCGCGAGCTGCTGGACCTGATCAACGCGCTGAAGCACAACGTGGTGTTCGCCGACATGGACGAGTTCTACTTCCTGTCGCGCACCATCCTGGTCAAGGACGAGCGCCATTTCGACAAGTTCGACCGGGCCTTCGGCGCCTACTTCAAGGGCCTGGAAAACCTCAACCAGCACATCGAGGCGCTGATCCCCGAGGAATGGCTGCGCAAGGAGTTCGAGCGCATGCTGACCGACGAGGAGCGCGCGCAGATCCAGTCCCTCGGTGGCCTGGACAAGCTCATCGAAGAGTTCAAGAAGCGCCTGGAAGAACAGAAGGAACGCCACGCCGGCGGCAACAAGTGGATCGGCACCGGTGGCACCAGCCCCTTCGGCTCCGGCGGCTTCAACCCCGAGGGCATCCGCGTCGGCGACGCCGGCAAGCGCCAGGGCAAGGCCGCCAAGGTGTGGGACCAGCGCGAGTACAAGAACCTCGACGATCAGGTGGAACTGGGCACCCGCAACATCAAGGTCGCCCTGCGCCGCCTGCGCAAGTTCGCCCGCCAGGGCGCCCAGGACGAACTCGACCTGGACGGCACCATCGACCACACCGCACGCGATGCCGGCCTGCTCAACATCCAGATGCGCCCCGAACGCCGCAACAGCGTGAAGCTCCTGCTGCTGCTGGACATCGGCGGCTCCATGGACGCCCACGTGAAGGTCTGCGAAGAACTCTTCTCCGCCTGCAAGACCGAGTTCAAGCACCTCGAGTACTTCTACTTCCACAACTGCGTGTACGAATCGGTGTGGAAGAACAACCTGCGCCGCACCTCCGAACGCACCTCCACCCTGGACCTGCTGCACAAGTACGGCCCGGACTACAAGGTGGTGTTCGTCGGCGACGCCGCCATGGCCCCCTACGAAATCACCCAGGCCGGCGGCAGCGTCGAGCACTGGAACGAGGAGCCGGGCTATGTGTGGATCAAGCGCTTCATGGAGAAGTACAAGAAGCTCATCTGGATCAACCCCTACCCCAAGGACACCTGGAACTACACCGCCTCGACCAACATCGTGCGCGAGCTGATCGAGGACCAGATGTACCCGCTGACGCTGAGCGGACTGGAGGAGGGAATGAAGTTCCTGTCGAAGTGAAACAAGAAAGGGCCTGGAAGGGCCCTTTCTTCATTGAAATCAATAAATTAGCAACAGCAACGACTTACCTCTAACACAGTAAGCTTCCCGCAAGCGAGCGTGATGAAGTAGTCTTAAAACGTTATAGGTCTTACAAAACGATTGCACCTTATAAAAACCTTCAAGGACGAATCATGGCATACGAGTTGAAGTTCGCTGTTATTCACAGCTTTGAAAAAGCACAACACACCATAGTAGTTCGCAGAGACACAATAGTTGAGAAGCCACTTTTCGATGTAAAAATCCCAACAGTACAAGCCTTGGTAACTGGAATTCATGAGCTTCTTGGCAAGCCTGAAAATAATGTCATATGGGGACAGTTTTCCGATAGCCGTCCAGGTCCATTCCCTAACACTGTAAAAAGCTTATTAACAACCCCAAACGCTAAAAATTTTGAAAGCCTTGCAAAAACAGCCCTACACCAACTAATTGGTCAAGCCAAGGAGGAGCCTCTTTCCACTGGGGGCCACACACTCTTTGCGCACTACATATCAAATTCAATCCCCTACCTTCTAATTGCTAATATTAAGCAGAGAAATGGCCTGCGATTAGGCGAGGATTACATCCCGATAGAAAGTGTTGACATTGATATGACAAAGGTGCAGCAAGCCGCACGCATAAATTTGTCTCGGCTATCTGAAAGCCTTTTGCCTACAACTTTCGAAGGCGACGAAAATATTGAAGAAAACAACGACAGAACATATCTTTGCTTCATTAGCAAAGGCAGGGATAGTGACGCATCTACATATTTCATCAAAGCGCTAGGCTGCGAAAAAGGAGTAGCCAGCGGCAGAGCCACTAACAACGCTATAGATGTTGTAGAAGCCTTCTTTAGAGGCATCCCTGAGCTACGCCCAATATCCCCGCAAGCCAAAGAGAATGTAATCATATACTTGCGAGAGCGTTTAGAGAAAAAAGAGAAAGCTACTCTTAGAGGTGTAAAGGCTGCTGCTGCTAGCGCGATACCTGCTGAAATCGCAGATCATGCTACCTTTTTAGACTCTCTTGACGAACAGTTAAACAATGAAGAAAACAGAGTACCAGAAGAATTCACTGTAAATAAGGTGGTACTCAACAGGAAAACAAAAATAAAATCCATTGCAAATAGATGGACTTTACAATTTGAAAAAGGAGCACTTGGCACAACCGCAAACAGCACCGTCTTCTATAACGAAAACGAAGGAACCATTACATTAAAAGATCTGCCACCCAAACTAATTAAAGACATAGCAAAAGAAATAAAAGACCGAAACGCAGGATAGTGTAATGTTTGACAAGGTAGTCAATCTTTATCGAGCAGCGGGAAAGCCCACTTTAGAATTTGGAATATTTACGTATTATGGCCAGGAAAATAAAAAATTATTAGAACTCATATCAGAATGCAAAGAAATAAATGATGAGTTCGGTGACTTTCAATTTTTAGAAAATAAAAACGGAAAAATAACCTTTGAATTTAAGGTTCCAGCCACAGGAAACTCGGCTTTTTACAATAGCTTCGCTGATTTCATCCAAAGAACCCCCACTTTGGGGCATGGCGAACTACCACCGAACATCTATATTCTCGACGAGGACTGGTCAACAACAGACGGCACCTCTAACGAAAATTTCGAAAAAATCAAAAAGTGCTGCAAATTCATTAAAGACATAAGCCAAGTAGTAATGATATCGGACACTAAGTCCAGCCTCTATTACATAAACCTAATATTTGCCATTCCAGCAGAGATAGGAAAGCCCCCTAGAACTTTCTCCATACAGACCAGGCTAGATGAAAGACTACTTGAAGCCGACCTTAGGCATGCACAACTAATGTCTGCTCTAGCCAGCTCTGAGCAAAACGCTAATAAACTTCATTTTGACGAAAGAAAGGCAATTCTTAATCTTGCCATTTCAAACACCGTAAACCTGCCCACGCTAGAACAAAAAGATCAGTTCATGCATATTCTTTTGAACTGGCAGGAGATACTCGATACCTACAGGAAGAACTTACTAACTTACGTGCATGGATTCTCATTTGACAAGGCACGTAAAGACCTAGCTCAAGCTGAACTTGACTACGGCAGCAAGCTAAGCGGTATATTTGGCGACCTGGCCGGAAAATTACTTGCCCTGCCAATATCACTAACGGCCCTAGTAATTTTAAAGAAAGCAGAAACACCGCTGGAAGAGGCCGTAACTACAGCCGGACTAATAATGGTATCTCTAATATTTTTAGGCATTCTGCACAATCAAAAACTCAGCATAAACAGGCTTGAAAATAGCCTCAGCATTGCACTAGACAAGCTAGACACCAGAACAAGCACTTATCCCGAAAGCTTAAGAAAACTACTAAAAAAAACCACATCTGAAATACAGAGTCAGAAAACGTTCACGCACCGGGTCTTGACGTTTTTCTCAATCCTCTCGACAACACCTACAGCTGCAGCCATCGGCATACTTATTTATAAATACTGGGATTTCATTGTTAAGAATATTTTCCACATAACTTATTGCCTTTAATTTTTAATCAAATTTCGTCTTGCCTATATTCTCTATCGTTCTTATCCTCCCCGCGTCGCGGTCAATCCCGCGACCGGGTTTGACAGCCCGCTTGCTCGGCGCGAATGCGCCAGAAGGTGCATGCGAAAAACGGCGGACGTTTTTTGCAGGCATCGGCACGCATGCAGCTTTCTTGGCTGCTCTGCTCTATGGCAGATCGCGCGGGGAGACCCTAGCGGGTCTGCCGGTCCGAGCCCGGTCTGTCAACCCCGTGCGGTCTGCCACCCTTCGAATGACAGCGAAGCGTGGCAGTTCCTCCATGTAGCTCGGGAGCAACACCATGCACGACGCATACACCCCCATCGTTTTCCAACGCCACAACCTTTTCCTGCGCACCGTGATGATCGACAACCAGCCCTGGCTGGTCGCGATCGATTTCGCTCGCCTCATCGGCGCGCTGCGCCCTAACCGGATGCCACGCCTGGTGGACCCGCACCAGCGCCGTGCCGTCGTGCTGCGGCATGCCAGCGGCGGCAGCGAAGAGGTGATTGCCATCAGCGAGGCCGGTGCGTACCGGCTGCTGTATCGCTTCGCCCATCCGGAACACCGCTGTATCAGCCGCTGGCTCAGCGAGGAAGTCGTACCAGCGCTGTACGACCGCCACCGCGACGACGAGGCGACGCCCCGGAGGGCCCATATGTGCTGGGCCAATCAGCGGATCGGCATTCTGAAATGGCAGGGGGATATCTGGATCGCCCGGCAGGATCTGCCGGTCTTCCTCGCCAGCCGGGACGACCCGGCACTCAGCGACGAGCCGAGCTGGAGGCGGATGCCTTTCACCGACTGGTAGTACAGGCTAAATACCTGTAGGGGCGAATTCATTCGCCCAGGGAGCGCGGAGCGATCCCACATTGCAGCATGGGTTTCGCTTCGCTCTACCTATCCCATGAGCGGTGGGAGTGGATTGGACCGACCACCGGATCACGCAAACGCGCACTGGTTTCACAATGCCTTCGAGGCATTCGGCTAAGGTGCCGCCATCCGCCCCACGGGGCTTAGCCAACAGATCGGACGACAGCATGGACACCCTCCGCGACGGCATCGATGCCTATAACCAGACCTACCTCGAGATCAACGGGGAAGAGGACGAGCTCTACACCGAAGGCCCCGCGTCGGAGGAGGATATCGATCAGTTGGCCACCCTCACCGGCCCGCTGCCGGCGGAGCTGCAAGGCTTCTACCGCACCCTCGGCGCGCTGAAGAACCAGACCGAATCCGAGTCCCACTGTTTCTGGATTCCCGCCCCCGCCGAACTGGCGGACTGGCTGCGTGAGCAAGGCGGCTCGGCCGGGATCATCGACGTGATACGCGCCCATTGGGGTGGGGACCGCCCGGAGTTCGACGCGGGGCGCCACTTCGGCGCGGAAGAGATCGCGGCGCTGAATGAGCGCTTCATCGGCTACGGTTGGTACAGGGTGGCGGACATCCTCGAAGGCGCCCACTTCCTGTTCTTCGACCGCGACGGCCGCTTCGGCAGCCTGTATTACCACCAGGACGATTTCGCCAGTGCCAGTCAGGCGCTCAAGGCCATGCTGCGCGACGGCATCCCGGGCCAGCCGCTGGAGCAACTGCTGGGCAATGCCCTGGAAGAGGTGCGCGCCAGCATGGAGGAGTTCGGCTGACGCCGGCTCCCCTCCCCGCTTCAGTCCCAGGTGGGCGTTGGGTGGGCCGGGCGGCGCTCCGCTTCAGCCCACCGCTCCCGCCCCCCCCTCAGGCCATGTCGCTGCCGGCGAACTCTTCGCCGAGGAAGTCGATCAACGAGCGCACCGAGGGCAACAGCCCGCGCCGCGACGGGAAGATGGCGTGGACGATGCCGCACTTGGGCGAGAAGCCCGGCAGCATCTCCACCAGCGTGCCGTTGGCCAGGTCTTCACGCACCGCTACCCGTGGCAGGTGAGCGATGCCGACCCCGCCCAGCACGCCGTTGCGCAGCGCCAGCAGGTCATCGGTGACCATGCGCGGGCGATGCGGGATGGTCAGCCGCGCCCCGTCCGGGCCGAACAGTTCCCACTGGTAGTCCCGCTGCGCGCCGCCCCAGTGCAGGCTCGGCAGGCGGCCCAGTTCCTCCGGCGCGAAGCCTGCCGGCAACCGGGTGAGGAAGTCCGGCCGGCCCACCAGGCACTGGGTGCTGTCGGCCAGCACCTTCATCACCATGTCGGTGTTTTCCAGCGGCGGGAAGCGCACCCGCAGGGCGATGTCGAAGCCCTCGTGGAGCAGGTCCACCCGGCGGTTGGTGCTCTCGATGAACAGCTCCACCAGCGGGTACTTGAGCATGTAGCGGGTGAGCATCGGCCCGACCCAGGAGTTGAGCAGCGTGGTCGGGCAGGCGATGCGCACCAGGCCGCGCGGCTCGCAGCGGTTGCGCTCGATCACCTCCGCCGCCCCTTCCGCCTCCACGCGCATGGCCACGCAGCGCTGGTAGTACTCCTGGCCGATTTCGGTGAGCGAGCAGTGCCGGCTGGTGCGGTGGATGAGGCGCACGCCGAGGCGCTCCTCGAGCTGCGCGATGCGCCGGCTGAGCTTGGACTTGGGCATGTCCAGCGCGCGGCCGGCGGGGGCGAAGCCGCCGTGCTCCACCACCTGGGTGAAGTAGTAGAGGGTGTTCAGGTCTTCCACGCTCGTTCTCCATATAGAACGCTAGAGGCAATTTTCGCAGTCTAGCGGATCAAGGGTGCCAAATTTAATCTTTCCTCCATGCAGTCAGCCACTGCAACGAAGCAGAGAACACCCACGCCGAACCGGCACCCCTTATCGAAAAGCGAGGAACGCACCATGACCCACTTCACCTACAACCGTCTCGATAAAGACAACGCCGTCGTCCTGCTGGTCGACCACCAGGCCGGCCTGCTGTCCCTGGTCCGCGACATCGAGCCGGACAAGTTCAAGAACAACGTCCTGGCCCTGGCCGACCTCGCCAAGTTCTTCAAGCTGCCGACCATCCTCACCACCAGCTTCGAAACCGGCCCCAACGGCCCGCTGGTACCGGAACTGAAAGCGCTGTTCCCGGACGCGCCCTACATCGCCCGCCCGGGCCAGATCAACGCCTGGGACAACGAGGACTTCGTCAAGGCGATCAAGGCCACCGGCAAGAAGCAGCTGATCATCGCCGGCGTGGTGACCGAGGTCTGCGTGGCCTTCCCGGCCCTCTCCGCCCTGGAGGAAGGCTTCGAAGTGTTCGTGGTGACCGACGCCTCCGGCACCTTCAACGAGATCACCCGCGACGCGGCGTGGAACCGCATGAGCCAGGCCGGCGCGCAACTGATGAACTGGTTCGGCGTCGCCTGCGAGCTGCACCGCGACTGGCGCAACGACGTGGAAGGCCTGGCCGCCCTGTGCTCCAACCACATCCCGGACTACCGCAACCTGATGACCAGCTACGCGGCGCTGACCGGCAACAAGTGATGGGCTGAAGCGGGGCCTGGAATGAAAAGCGGGAGCCTGGGCTCCCGCTTTTTTCTTCGACGGCCTCTTTCGTGAACGCGGTCATGCCTGTTCATCCAGCGAACGCTACGCTTTCCGGCGGGGTCATAAACACCATGGGCGGCAACGGGCCGGCATGCACGAGGACGCCAGCCAACGGGGGTAGCTTGAGGTCGATACCGTTCATCTTCTGGCTCTGCTGCTGCACGACGCTGCAGGCCGAACAGAGGGAAATCCTGCTCTACAGCTACCAGCAGAAACCGCCCTACGTGGTGGACGCCGGGCGCCGCCAGGGCCTGTATTTCGACCTGGCCGAGCGCCTCGAAGCGCAGATGCCCGACTACCGTTTCACGGTGCAGGAAATCCCGCGTCGACGCCTGGACCTGTTGCTGCAGCAGGGCCAGCTCGACGGGCTGGTGGTGGGCGTGAGCCCGGACTGGTTCGCCGACGCCAGCCGCTACCGCTGGAGCCACGCCTTCATCGACGACGGCAACCTGCTGGTATCACGCCGCGAAGGAGCGGCCAGCCGATTGGGTATCGACGACCTCGCAGGCAAGCGCCTGGGGCTGGTGGGTGGGCACGCCTACCCGGAGCTGCAGGCGGTGCTGGCCAGCGGCAAGACTGAGCGGCAGAACGCCAACAGCGAGCTGGCCAACCTGGAGCGGCTGCTGCGTGGCTGGATCGACGCCACGGTGGTGGGCATGCGCACCCTGGACTACCAGGAGCACCAGCAGCCCGGGCTGCGCGAACGAATCCATGTCGCCGAGCCGGTGCTGTACCGCTACCGGCGCCAGCTGCTGGTGCCGGCCCGGTACGAGAAGGTGCTGCCGGCGCTGGACAAGGCCATCGATGCCCTGCCCAGCGACCCGGTATGGCTGAAGCGACAGAAACACTACTTCCCCTAGGCGCACGGCACGGCGCTCTGGGTAGAATGCCGCGCCCTCTCCCCCTCACGAATGCCCGACCATGAACGACGTCACCCTCGAACTGCTGCAGACCGGCCCCGAGCAGGCCGAGCTGATCCGCAACCTGTACCAGTTCTACGCCTACGAGTCCTCGGATTGGGAGGAGGAGGACGTGGAGGCGGACGGGCGTTTCTACATCCACGAGGAGCACCTGGCGCGTTACTGGCAGGAGCCGCAATGGAGCGCCAACCTGATCCTGGTGGATGGCTTCATCGCCGGCTTCCTGTTGATCGAACGCAGCGAGTTGCCAAGCATCGACGCCCTGGAGCTGGCGGACCTGTTCATCCTCAAGCGCTACCGCAGGCAGGGCATCGGCCGCCTGCTGGCGACCCAGGTGCTGATGGAGGGCGACCACAACTGGCTGGTGCGCTTCTACCGCGAGGACCAACCCGCCCAGGCCTTCTGGAGCGCAGTGCTGGACGGCTTGCCGAAGCCGGTGCGCACCATCGAGCCGGGTGACGACCCGCAGCTGCTGACCTACCTGGTGACCCGGGCGCTGCATTGAGGCCTGCGCTCCCGGGCTGAAGCCCGGGCTACGGTGGCTCCCTGGGTTGGCAACGCGGCCCGGCATCGCGGGTGGATGAAAAGAACGTCATCCACGCCCAGATAATCGCTGTGCTGCGAAATGATGGGTTTCGCTCCGCTCTACTCATCCTACGAATGCCGCCCCGTAGGATGGGTAGAGCTTTGCGAAACCCATGCTGTGCAGCTGCACGGAGTGCCCGGTAGAGCGTGGTCCACCCTTGTATCTCGACCCACTACCCGGCATGCCACCTCTTTACAGCTCGACCACCCGTCTCGCTTGCGGGGCCATGAGTGAACTAGGCGGGGTCGCGAATGGTCAGTTCGCTGTCGGCCCGAACCGGGTGGATGGCGTGGCCATTCGCCACCCGGGAAGCGGAAGCAGCGCAGGCTTCACCCACGATGAACGCGATGCTCGCCTGGCCGGCGCTTATCACGCCCGCACTTCGGGTTCCGTTCCATTGCCATGTGAAGATTGCCCCATGCCCCTGACCCGTCATCTGCTCGCCCGTGTTTCCTCGCTCTCCCCCCGCGCCCTCGGTGCCGGCCTGTTCAGTGGCCTGCTGTTGCTCGGCTCGCCCGCGCAGGCCGAGGAGAAGGCCGACACCACGCGCTGGGTCAGCGACAGCCTGAGCACTTACGTGCGCAGCGGCCCGACCGATGGCTACCGCATCGTCGGCACCCTCGTCTCCGGGCAGAAAGTCGAGCTGCTGAGCACCCAGGGCGACTACAGCCAGGTGCGCGGCGAGAACGGCAGCGCGGTGTGGATTCCCACCCGCGACCTGCAGCAGGTTCCTGGCCAGGCCGAGCGCCTGCCGCAACTGGAACAGAAGGTGAGCGAGCTGAGCGCGGAGCTGGAAGGCATCGACCAGACCTGGAAGACCCGCGTGCAAGGCATGCAGGAAACCATGGACTCGCGCAAGGCGCTGATCGACGAAGCCCAGGCCGCCCGCGCGACACTGGACAGCGAACTGAACCAGGCCCGCTCCGAGCTGCGCGAAGTGCAGGCGCAACTGGGCGACGAGAACAAGCAGGTGCTGATGCGCTACATGGTCTATGGCGGCAGCATCGCCGGTGCCGGCCTGCTCCTGGGCCTGATCCTGCCGACCATGCTGCGGGTCAAGCGCAAGCGCAGCGACCAGTGGGTGTGAGGGCCAGCGCCACCCTGCCCGCCTGCACCGTGTTCCCTGTTTCCAGTGATTCCCCGCGTTCGCGGGGATGACGGTGGGGAGATGGGAATACTGCGTTTTCCTGGCACCCCCGCGAGTGCCGGGCAATCGTGGGGTGGGTGGAGCCCACGCCGGTTCGCGACGAGGGTGACGCTCATGCCCAGCACGCCCCACGTCTCGTCACCCCCACGAACGCGGGGGCCCACCAAAAGAACGTCACCTAGGCGAAACGCAAGGTCACGCGACGGTTGTGGCGGCTCTTCTTCTCGATCTTGTCGCACACCACCTGGCCGATCTCCTGGGTATTGCGCACATGGGTGCCGCCACAGGGCTGGATGTCCACGCCGGGGATATCGACCACGCGTACCATGCCCTGCAACACCGGCGGCGCCACGGCCTGGGTGCGGGTGATCTCCAGCACGGTGTTGTACTCGTTGGCCGGCAGCATGTGGGTGCGCACGTCGAGGGCGCCTTCGATCAGTTCGTTCAGCGCGTGGGTCAGGCGCTCCTTGTCCAGGGTCGACTCCGGCAGGTCGAAGTCCAGGCGGCCCTTGTCGGCGGCGATGCTGCAACCGGTGACCGGCGCATCGATGATCGAGCACAGGAGGTGCAGGCAGGTGTGCATCTTCATGTGCTGGTAGCGGCGCTCCCAGTCCAGACATCCCTGCAGCTCGACACCGGCAGTGACTGGGCCGGCCCCTTCTTCCAGCTGGTGCCAGATCATCGAACGCAGCAGGGGGTCGCGCTGGGTGCCGACCACAGCCACCACCGAGCCATCGGGCAGCAGGAAGTGACCCTGGTCACCCGGCTGACCACCGCCGGTGGGATAGAACAGCGTCTGGTCCAGTGCCACGCCCTGGTCACTCACCGCGAGAACGCGGGCGGTGAAGGTGCGTTGGTAGGGCGCCTCGTCGAACAGGGCGCGGGTGTGCATGGCGAATACGGACATTTCAGCCTCCGATGCTCAGGAAGTAGGGTTGCAGCTGGGAACGCACCAGGGCGCTGAGCCCGGGCGGGTCGATCAGGGTGATGTCGTGGTCGGGGCCGATGATCCGCAGGTGCAGCGGGTAGCGCGGGGCCGGCAGGGCCAGGCCGATGCTGCGCAACCGGTACTGGCGGTGGTTGCGCTCCTGCACCGTGCACTCCAGGGCCATGCAGCCGAAGCGCCTGTGTTCGGCGTCCAGCACCAGCACCTCGCCGCTCTCGGGCAGCTCGCCCACCAGGTGCACGCGCTCGTTGAGGGCGAAGGCACCGAGGTAGCCGCAGTTGGACGACATCGACGCGCGCTGCATCTGCAGTTGGTTGACGATGCTCACCTTGGTGTTGGCCGGCACGTCGCGGGTGATCACGCACGCCGGACTGATGAACACGTTGTCGCCGATGCTGATGGGCCCGAGCAGGCGCGCCCCGGCGCCCACCTCCACCTGGTTGCCCAGGCGGGGATGGCGTTTGCCACCCGGGTTGTCGGCGATGCCCGAGGCGCCGAGGGTGACGCCGCTGAGCAGGTAGCAGTCGTCGCCGATCTCGCAGGTCTCGCCGATCACCGTGCCGAAGCCGTGGTCGAGCACGAAGCGCTTGCCGATGCGGGCAGCCGGGTGGATCTCGGCACCGGAGAGCAGCTTGCCGGTGCTGGCCAGCTTGTGCGCCATGGCCTCGCGCCCTTCCACCGCGCCACGCATCCATACCTGGTGCGCCAGGCGATGGAACAGCACCGCCTTGAAGGAGGCGTAGGAGCCGAGCACGAGGTCGATGCGACCGGCCGTGGCGGGGTCGCGCCGGGCATAGGCCTGGAGGTCTTCGGCCACCTGCTGCACGGCCTCGTCCATGATGCCGTCCAGGTGCGGCATGAGCAGGTCCAGGTCCGCCGGCTTGAGTGCATGCACCAACTGATCGAGCAGCTCGTCATAGAGCCGCAACCTGTCGAGATATCCCCACATCCTGTCGCCCTCCACAGGCTCGTTATTCGAAATGCGGCAGGTAGCCGTCCACACCGTCGTAGATCAGGGTCAGCACCCGGCTGCCGCGCGGCAGCTCGCCGGCCAGGCTGGCGATGGCCACCAGGTTGGCCGCCGAGGACAGCCCCAGGCTCACCGCGTCGCTGCGCATGGTGCGGCGCACGCGCTCCAGGCAATCCGCCTTGCCCACCTTGAGCATGCCGTCGAGCACCTCGAGGTTGAGGATGCTCGGCACCAGGCCGATGGACAGGCCCTGGATCTCGTGCGGCGCATGGCGATCGGCGAGCAGGTCGCACTGCTCCGGCTCGACGCCGAACACCCGCAGCGAAGGCCAGCGGGCCTTGAGCATCTCGCCCAGGCCGGTGATGTGGCCGCCGGTGCCGATGCCCGCCACCAGGCAATCGAGGGGGCGATCGGCGAAGTCGCGGAGGATCTCCAGCGCGGTGCTGCGCCGGTGGGTCTCGGGGTTGGCGGCGTTGCGCTGCTGGTTGAGCATCACGTAGCCGGGGTTTTCCAGTTGCAGCTCCATGGCTTTCTCGCCATGGGAGTTGTTGCCGAGGCGGCTGTCGGAGAGCACCACCTCGGCGCCGTAGAGGCGCAGCACCTTCTGTTTCTCGGGGCTGTAGTTGTCGGGGATCACCAGGACCACGCGGTAGCCGAGGATGTTGCCGGCGATGGCCAGGCCGATACCGGTGTTGCCACCGCTGGGCTCGATGATGGTCTGGCCGCTGCCGGGCACGAGAATGCCCCGGGCCTCGGCGTCGCGGACCATGCCCAGGGCGATGCGCGCCTTGTGGCTGCCGCCGGGGTTGAGCGACTCCAGCTTGGCGTACACCTCCAGCCCGGTTTCGGCGCTGAAGGCGGCCAGGCGCACCACTGGGGTCTCGCCGATGGCCTGGAGCAGGGATTCGTGGATCATCTCGCGCCTCCTCAGTACAGGGGCATGTCGGTGTCGACATCCCGTGCCCAGGCCTTGATGCCGCCCTGCAACACCTGGAGTTCGTTGAAGCCGGCGCCGAGCAGCAACTGGGCCGCGCGCTCGGCGCGGGTGCCGCCGTAGCAGACGATGCACAGGGGGCGCTGGCGATCCAGCTCGTCGAGGCGGGCGTCCAGCTCGCCCAGCGGCAGGTTCAGGCTGCCCGGCAGGCGGCACACTTCCAGCTCGTTGGCTTCACGCACGTCCACCAGTTGCAGGTCGGCGCCACGGGCGAGCAGTTGCTGCAGCTCCAGCGCGGTGATGCGGAAGTCGGCCGGCAACGAGCTGGACGCGGGAATGCTGGATGTGCATGCCGAAACCTCCTCCTTCAGCGGCTGCATGCAGGTGCGCCCGGGCGAGCAGGAGGGGCAGTCGGCACGGCGCTTGAAGCGCACCTCGTTGAACTTCATGGCCAGGGCGTCGAAACGCATCAGCCGGCCCACCAGGGGCTCGCCGATGCCGAGGATCAGCTTCACCGCCTCGGTGGCCTGGAGCAGCCCGACCACGCCGGGCAGCACGCCGATCACGCCGCCCGCGCTGCAGTTGGGCGCGAGTTCGGCCGGCGGGCTCTTGGGAAACAGGCAGCGGTAGCACGGGCCTTGCTGGTGGTTGAACACGCTGATCTGCCCGTCGAAGCGGTGCAGCGCGCCGTACACCAGCGGCCGGCCCAGCAGCACGCAGGCGTCGTTGACCAGGTAGCGGGTGGCGAAGTTGTCGGTGCCGTCCACCACCAGGTCGTAGTCGCCTACCAGCTTGAGGGCGTTGTCGGGGGTCAGGGCGCAGTCATGGGCGTCGATGCGGATGTCGGGGTTGAGGTCCAGCAGGCGGCGGCGCGCCGACTCGACCTTGGGCAGGCCCAGGGTGCTGGTGCCGTGCACCACCTGGCGCTGCAGGTTGCTGGCCTCGACGCGGTCGAAGTCCACCAGCCCGAGGGTGCCGATACCGGCGGCGGCGAGGTACAGGCTCACCGGGGAGCCCAGGCCGCCGGTGCCGATGATCAGCACCCGTGACTTCTTCAGGCGCAACTGGCCCTGGCGACCGACGTCGGGCAGGGTGATGTGGCGCACGTAGCGACGCACCTCGTCGTTGCTCAGCTCATCGCTGTCCAGGCCGCCGGAGGTGGCCAGCATGATGTCCAGCTCGACGCCCGCCTCCAGCGGGCTGTCGCCATCCACCAGCTCGCCGTTGGCGCTGAGCAGGAAGTGCTCCTTGAACTGGTCGTTTCCATAGAACAGGTGGTCACGCAGGCCCGCATGGCGGCTGCATATATCCTCGACCAGCTCGCGTACCGTGGTGCCCTGCCCTTGCAGGCGGGCATCCGGCAATTTGGCGACGCGTGCCAGTACATCCGGGAAGATCACCGTATTCATAGCCAACTCCTTTTATGCAGGTCGTTATGGGGTGCCGGGGTATTCCCGGCTGCAGACGAAGGATTCCCCGCTCCATTCGAACAACTTGGCGCCATGGGCCTGGCCGGCACGCACATCCACCACCAGGTGGGCGACGGGATGGATGGGCTGGCCCATGAACAGCGCCTTGTCCTCGTCCTCGCGGCTGAAGTAGGCGCCTACGTCGGGGTGCGAGTGGTAGATCACCCGCACCGGGTTGTCGCTGCGCAGGCTGCGGTTGAGCAGCAGGGTGTCTGCCACCGCGAAGGTGAAGCCGGTGCTGGCGTCACGCCGGAACACCTCGGGGCTGCGCTGGTTGAGCAGGTTCTGGATGTTGCTGCCCAGGTGTACCCGGCCATCGGCGAAAACGAAGCCACAGCACTCCTCGGGGTAGGTCTCGCAGGCGTGCCGGTAGATGGGCTGCAGGGTGTCGCGATCGATCACGTCCATGTGGTCCTCGTTGTCAGGGCTTGCGCGTGAGGAATTTTTCAACTGGCAGCTTGGTGATGGCGAAGCCGGCGAGCAGGATCGCCGAGTACAGCGCCAGGTCGCGGGAGATGGCCTGCCCCTCGTACCAGGAGCCGATGACCACGGCGAACACCGGGAAGATGATGAAGACGAAGGAGAGGATCACCGGGCTCAGGCGCTTGAGCAGGAAGAAATAGACGATGAAGCCGCCGACCGATGCGCACAGGCCGAGGTAGGTCAGCGCCAGCCAGGAGCGGGTGGTGACCTGGGCGAAGTCCGGCTGCTCCACCACCAGCCCGGCGAGGAACAGCATCGCCCCGGCGATCCCGATGGGCAGCGTGTTGTAGGTGATGACGCTGATGCCCTCGCCCTTCTGCTTGGTGATCACGTAGCACAGCGCGTGCATCACCGCGGCGGCGAGGATCGCCAGCACGCCGAGGAACTCCGCGTGGTCCAGGCGCAGGCCCTGGCTGCGCAGGATCATGAACAGGCTGCCAAAGCCGATGGCGATGCCCACCACCTGGGACAGGTAGATGCGCTCACGCAAGAACAGCGACGAGAAGATCAGGATGAACACCGGCATGCAGCTGAACAGCAGCGCCGTCAGCCCCGAGGAGACGTGCATCTCGCCGTAGTTCAGCAGGTAGTAGGGAATGCCGAAGTAGCTCAGGGTGACGAAGGCGAAGAAGCCCAGCCGCTCGCGGGGGAAGAGGATCGAGTCGCCGCGGATCAGGGCGAAGCAGATGAACAGCGGGAAGGCGATGAGGAAGCGCAGGCCGGAGGAGGTCAGGGGCGGCACGCTCTCCACGGCGATCTTGATGCCCAGCCAGGTGGTCCCCCAGCTCAGGCAGACCACGAGGAACAGCAGGCTGGTGATGAATCCGGCCAACCAGTGCTTTTGCGATTTTCCGGTGTTTTCAATTACGGCGGACATTGGCATGATGGCAATTCATCCTTGCTGCTAAATTGACCTCTAAAACCTGGGTATCAATCACTGATTGACACAGCTCAATCAGGCTATTAGGACGAAAAATGGCTGTCAAACCAATTATTGACACGGTGTCAATTCTGAAATCAGCGCTGGATTCCGGGCAGGGCGCGAAATACAAGCGCCTCGCCGGAGCCATGGAAATCAGGATTCTCGAGGGCACTCTGGAAGGCGGCGCCAAGCTGCCGCCGCATCGCAACCTGGCCGACCGCCTGGGGGTGACCATCGGCACCGTCAGCCGCGCCTACGCCGAACTCGAACGCATGGGCCTGGTGATAGCCCGCGTCGGCGACGGCACCTTCGTCCGCCGGCGGGGGCTGGAGCGCAAGCGTGACGAGGGCTTCCGCAACTTCATCGAAGAGGCGCCGGAGCTCTACGACATGAGCCGCAACATGCATATCC
This sequence comes from Pseudomonas sp. USHLN015, assembly GCF_037153275.1. Taxonomy (NCBI): domain Bacteria; kingdom Pseudomonadati; phylum Pseudomonadota; class Gammaproteobacteria; order Pseudomonadales; family Pseudomonadaceae; genus Pseudomonas; species Pseudomonas sp. USHLN015. Next base: position 97,192 of record NZ_JBBCKP010000016.1, on the reverse strand, counting down.
CGGGGCATGAGACGGCCTTCCTGGCGCAGAGCCTGCTGGACCTGGCCAACGACCCGCAGACCCTGCAGGACCTGACCCGCTACACGCCGGACACCGGCCTGCCCCGCTACCGCCAGGTGGGTGCGAACTGGCTCGCCCACGGCGACTTCCTGCCCCAGGCCGACCAGGTGCTATGCGTCAACGGCGGCCAGCACGGGCTGCTCTGCACCCTGATGGGCCTGCTGCGCGCCGGGGACATCCTGGTCACCGAGCAGCTCACCTACCCGGGGCTGATCACCCTCGCGCGTATGCTCGGCATCAAGCTGCTCGGCGCCGACATGGACGAGGAAGGCCTGGTCCCCAGCTCCCTCGACGAGATCTGCCGCAACAACCGGGTGACCGCGCTCTACTGCACCCCGACCATCCAGAACCCGACCACCGGCGTGCTCTCGCACCAGCGCCGCGACGCCATCGCGCGCCTGTGCCGCGAGCACAACCTGCTGATCATCGAGGACGAGGCCCATGCGGTGCTGGTGGAGGATCGCCCGCCACCCCTCAGCCACTACGCGCCGGAACGCACCATCCTCATCAGCAGCCTGAGCAAGGCGGTGGCCGCCGGCCTGCGGGTGGGCTACCTGCACGCGCCGACGGCGCTGGTCAGCCGCATCGCCGCCGCGCTGCGCGCCACCTGCTGGATGGCCACGCCGCTGGCGCTGGAGCTGTCGACGCTATGGATCGAGAACGGCACGGCACAAAAGCTGCTGAGCCAGCAGATCAACGAGATCGGCCGGCGCAAGGCGCTGGTGGAGCGGCTGCTGGACGGGCTGAACTACCGCACCCATCCACAGAGCCCGCACTTCTGGATCGAAGTGCCGGAAGCCTGGCGCGCCGCCGATATCGAAGCCGACCTGAAGCTGAAGAACTACCTGATCACCGCCGCCGAGGCCTTCGCCGTGGGCCGCGCCACGGTGCCGCAGTTCGTCCGCGCCAGCGTCAGCAACGCCTCCAGCAACGACCAGTTGCTCTACGACGGTTTCCTCACCCTGGCCGGCACCTTGCGCGAGGAGGCCAATCGCTTCGGGCTGTGAGCCATTGCCTGAGAGGGCCCGACCTACGCGCTGTATCTGGGCTTTCAAGTGGATCCCCGCGTTCGCGGGGATGACGGTGCTTGCTGGAAGCGCCCCGCCCCTCGTCACCCTCGCGAACGCGGGGCCCCACTGGCCAGCAGGATGGGCTTCAGCCCACCAGGGGGTTCAGCGCCAGTGCCGCTGCTGCACGCGCTTGCCATTGCCGCCGGCGAGCAGGGCGAAACCGAGGAGCAGGCTCTCCACCACCCAGGCCAGCAGCAGCGCGCAGACGATGCCCCAGGCCATCGCCTCGGGCACCAGCAGCACCTGGTAGCTGTAGGCGTTGGCGGTTTCCAGCAGCAGGTCGTGATCGGCCCCCGTCGCCACGTGCCAGGTGCGGGCGTACCAGGGGCCCTGCATGGCTTGCCACTCGCGCTGCAGCAAGGCGTCGCGGTTGACCAGGGTGGCCACGCTGTCGGCGTCGCTGCGCATCACCGGGTCGTTGCTCGCGCGGTAGTGCGCCACCAGCGCCGCGAGGTCGCCGTCGAAGAATTTCTGGGCGGTCTCGCGGAAGCCCTTGAGTCCGTTCTCCGCCTCCAGGCGATGGGCTTCGACGCGCTTGGCATAGTCGTCGACGAACCCGGGCACCTGCACGCCGATCAGCAGGCCCAGGGCGAACAGCGCCAGTCGCAGGTAGCTACGCAGCATCGGTAATCCCCTTCTCGTCAGGTCTGCCCGGACGCCAGGCACTCGCCACGTCGCCACAGGCTCCAGGCGCCGGGCTGGTAGAGCGTCCAGGTCTCGTTGTCGGTCAGTGGCTCGGTGGCGATCACCGTGACCACGTCGTTGGGTGTGGTTTCGGACTGGAAGTCCACGGTCAGGTCCGCGTCCTTCAGCCGCGCCGGGCCGAAGGGTGCACGCCGGGTGATCTGCGCCAGTTTGGTGGTGCAGAAGCAGAACAGCCAGTCGCCGTCGCTGAGCAGGCAGTTGAACACGCCGCGGCTGCGGTATTCGGAGCAGGCCTGCACCAGCACCGGCAGCAGCACTTCAACCGGCACCGGCTCGGGAAAGCCCTGGCGCACCCGGTTGAGCAGGTCGCAGAAGGCCGCCTCGCTGTCGGTGTCGCCCACCGGCCGATAGAAGCTGGCGGCCGGATGGAAGTCGGCGAGCTGGCCGTTGTGGGCGAAGCACCAGTTGCGCCCCCACAGCTCACGGACGAAGGGGTGGGTGTTGGCCAGGCTGACCTTGCCGACGTTGGCCTGGCGGATATGGCCGATGACCGTCTCGCTCTTGATCGGGTAGCGCTGCACCAGGCGCGCCACCTCGGAGTCGACGCTGGCGGAAGGGTCCTGGAACAGGCGCAGGCCACGGCCCTCGTAGAAGCCGATGCCCCAGCCGTCACGGTGCGGGCCGGTGCCACCGCCGCGCTGCATCAGGCCGGTGAAGCTGAAAACGATATCGGTGGGCACGTTGGCGCTCATGCCGAGCAATTCGCACATGGTTCAGGGCTCTCGTTTCAATGCCTGTCGCAGTTGTTCGGCCTCCCGCGCCAGCCGGGCCTGGATGCGGGCGCGGCCGAAGGGCAGGAAGCGGGTGAGGATACGCCAGAGCAGCGCAGCCAGGTCGCCCCGTTGCCGGGGAATCAGGTGCAGGTGCAGATGGGGCACGTGCTGGTTGGAGTCGGGGCCGTCGTTGATCAGCAGGTTGATGCCCTGGCGACCATAGCCCGCCCTGCGCAACGCCTCGCCCATATGTAGGGCCTGGTCCACCAGGCGCTGGCGCGCCGGGGTGCCGAGGTCGGCGAGGTACGGCGCGTGCTCGCGGGCCACCACCAGTACGTGGGCGGGCCGCAGGGGGAAGATGTCCAGCAGCACCAGGAAGTGCTCGTCCTCGTGCAACAGGTGGGCCGGCAGCTTGCCGGCGGCGATGGCGCAGAACACACAATCCATGGGCATTCCTCGTGAGCGCTCGGCGCGCCGCCGGTATCAGAGACGCGGTTCGATGCGCAGGCGACGGTCGCCCCGGTCGTCGAGGCGGGTATCCACGCGCTCGTTCGAGTCACGCTCCATCAGCTGGCGCAGGGTCGGCTCGTCTTCCTCCTCGTCCACCGCGGCCGGCTTCTCGCGCTCGGCGCGACGGGCACGGATGGCGCGCTCGATGGGCCAGCGGATGGCGACGAAGATGAGGTAGAGCACCAGGCCGATCATGCCGTACATGGCCAGGTCGGAAACCGCCTTCCAGGCGTTGTTGCCCACCTTGAACACGATGTCCAGCGCGGTGACCGCCACCGCCGGCGCGTAGAGGTCGCGACCGGGGTCGACGGGAGTCGGGGTCAGCAGCAGTACGGCGACTATCAGGCGCAGGGGCTCGCGCAGCCAGCGCCACATCCAGCCGGTGGCGCGGAAGCTCACCAGCAGGCAGCCCAGGGCCGCGACGCCATAGGCGCCCCAGGCGAGGAGATAGTCGTGTTCGTTCATGGGCTTCCATGGCAAGGCGGGCAAAGGGGCGCTTATGATAGCGACTTTTCCGAAGCCCGGCGTCCCCGCCGTCGCCCGGCCCGCAACGCCTAGCCGTGAGAACCGCCATGTCCGAAGCCCCCATCGCCCGCATCCAGGCCGGAGCCGATCCCTACCGCTGGCTGGAGGAACGCGACGCCCCCGAGGTGCTCGATTACCTGAAGGCGGAGAACGCCTGGCTCGACGAGCGCCTGGCCGACGAAGCGCCGCTGCGAGACGCGCTGTTCGAGGAGATCCGTGGGCGCATACGCGAGACCGACCTCTCCCTCCCCACGCCCTGGGGCCCCTACCTCTATTACCAGCGCACCACCGCCGGCGACGAATACCCGCGCCACTACCGCTGTGCGCGCCCGGCCGAAGGCTTCGAGGTGGACGAGGCCAGCGAACAGCTGCTGCTCGACCCCAACGCCCTGGCCGATGGCGGCTTCCTCTCCCTCGGCGCCTTCAGCGTCAGCCCGGACCACCGCCTGCTGGCCTACAGCCTGGACACCAGCGGCGACGAGATCTACCGCCTCTACGTCAAGGACCTGGTCGAGGGCAGCCTCACCGCCCTGCCCTTCGACGACTGCGACGGCAGCATGACCTGGGCCAACGACAGCCGCACCCTGTTCTTCGGCGAGCTGGACGACACCCACCGCCCGCACCGCCTCTACCGCCACCGCCTGGGCGAGGCCGACGCCGAACTGGTGTTCGAGGAGGCCGACGGCCGCTTCTTCCTCGGCTGCCACCGCGCCAGCTCCGAGCGCCAGCTGGTGCTGATGCTGGGCAGCAAGACCACCAGCGAGAGCTGGGTGCTGGACGCCGACACCCCCGACGGCGACTTCCGCTGCCTGGCCCCGCGCGAGGAAGGCCACGAGTACTACGCCGACCACGGCCAGGTGGACGGCCAGTGGTGCTGGCTGATCCGCAGCAACCAGACCGGCATCAACTTCGCCCTCTACCAGGCCCCCGAGGCGACACCCGAGCGCGCCCATTGGCGCGAGCTGATCGCCCACGACCCCGACTGCATGCTCGACGGCGTAGGCATGAACGCCGGCGCCTTCACCCTCAGCCTGCGCGAGGGTGGCCTGCCGATCATCCAGGTGCACCCACGCGGCGCCGCGCCGTACCGCGTGCAGCTGCCGGACGCGGCCTACAGCCTCTATGTGCAGGACGGCATGGAGTTCGACAGCCCGGTGATCCGCCTGCGCTACGAGGCACTCAACCGCCCCGCCCAGGTCCGCGAGCTGCGCCTGGCCGACGGCGAGCAACGGGTGCTCAAGCAGACCCCGGTGGAGGGCCCCTTCGACGCCGACGCCTACGTCAGCCAGCGCCTCTGGGCCACCGCCGCCGACGGCACCCGCGTGCCCATCAGCCTGGTCGCCCGCCGCGACGTGCTGGGCCAGCCCTCGCCGCTCTACCTCTACGGCTACGGCGCCTATGGCGAGAGCCTCGACCCCTGGTTCTCCCACGCCCGCCTGAGCCTGCTGGAGCGCGGCTTCGTCTTCGCCATCGCCCATGTGCGCGGCGGCGGCGAACTGGGGGAAGCCTGGTACCGCGCCGGCAAGCTGGAGCACAAGACCAACAGCTTCGATGACTTCATCGCCTGTGCCGAGCACCTGATCGGCGCAGGCCTGACGACCCGCGAGCAACTGGTGATCAGCGGCGGCAGCGCCGGTGGCCTGCTGATGGGCGCCGTGCTCAACCAGCGCCCGGACCTGTTCGCCGCCGCCATCGCCGAAGTGCCCTTCGTCGACGTGCTCAACACCATGCAGAACCCCGACCTGCCGCTGACCGTGACCGAATACGACGAGTGGGGCGACCCGAACGAGCCCGAGGTGTTCGAGCGCATCCGCAGCTACGCGCCCTACGAGAACGTGCGCGCCCAGGCCTACCCGGCGCTGCTGGTGGTGGCCGGCTACAACGACTCCCGCGTGCAGTACTGGGAAGCCGCCAAATGGGTGGCCAGGCTGCGTGCCACACGCACCGACGACAACCTGCTGCTGCTCAAGACCGACCTCGGCGCCGGCCATGGCGGCATGAGCGGGCGCTACCAGGCGCTGCGCGACGTCGCCCTGGAATACGCCTTCCTGCTCAAGGTGCTGGGGCTGACCGGCCAATGAAGGTACGCGGATGAAGGTGCAGCGCCTGCTGTTCATCTGTGGGCAGAACCGCCTGCGCAGCCCCACCGCGGAGCAACTGTTCGCCAGTTGGCCGGGGATCGAGACCGACTCCGCCGGCCTCAAGGCCGAGGCCGAAACCCCGGTGACGCCCGAGGCCCTGGCCTGGGCCGACCTGATCCTGGTGATGGAGGGCAGCCACCGACGCAAGCTCGCCGCCCGCTTCCCCGCCGCCCTCAAGGGCAAGCGCGTGGTCAGCCTGGATATCCCCGACGACTACGAGTACATGGACCCGGCCCTGGTGGAGCTGCTCGAGGCCCGGGTGCCGCCGCTGCTGCGCTAGGGCGCCGGCTTTTTCTCACTGCCTCCCAATCCCTTGCTGTTGCGATCCAGCTGCTCCTGCAGCACCGGAATGCGCTCGTCGCGCGGGTCCGCCTGGCGCGTGGTCGGCGGGTTGACCAAGAGCGGCGGGCTGCCCGAACGCGGCGCAGCCGCAGGAAGGCTCGGCGGGCTCGCCTGGGGATAGGGTTGCGGCGTGGCCGTACCGGGCGAGCCCGGTGCCGGCGTGCCGGGCGAGCGCAGCAACGGCGGCTGTTGCGCCTGGATGCCACAACTGACCGCGACCAGCGCCGCGAATGCGAGCACAATGGCGCCCTTCATATGGACCTCCCGCCTATCGGCGTCGAAGTCCTCAGTCTAGTTGCCGGCACCCTGCCGGCCTCCCATCCCGACGGAACACCCCATGACCAACAACGATGTACTGCGCAGCCTGCGCTACCTGCTGGATATCAGCGACGCCCGGGTGGTGGAGATCATCGGCCTGGCCGACCAGGAAGTGAGCCAACAGGAGGTCGCGTCCTGGCTGGTCCGTGAGGACGAAGAGGGCTACCACTCCTGCAGCGACAAGCGCCTGGCCGGCTTCCTCGACGGCCTGGTGTACGCCATGCGCGGCAAGGACGAGAGCCGCCCGCCCCTGCCCCTGGAACTGCCGATGAGCAACAACCAGGTGCTGAAGAAGCTGCGGGTGGCCTTCGAACTGCGCGAGGACGACATCCTCGACATCCTCCAGGAGGCCGACCTGCCCATGACCCGGTCCGAGATCGGCGCCCTGTTCCGCAAGAAGGACCACAAGAACTACCGCCCCTGTGGCGACCAGATCCTGCGCAACTTCCTTCGCGGCCTCACCGCGCGCAGGCGCCCGCAGCCGGACTGAGGACAGGTTCCCAGGCGCGTCTAGAATTCATCGGCCAACCGCCGGAACCTTGCCGGAGGAGCGCCAGTCACACCCTCGATAATCTCAAGGAGTTGCCGATGAAAATCCTCATGGTGCTGACCTCGCACGACCGTCTGGGCGATACCGGCAAGCCGACCGGCTTCTGGCTCGAAGAGTTCGCCGCCCCCTACTTCGCCTTCCGCGACGCCGGGGCCGAAGTGGTCCTCGCCTCGCCCCGGGGCGGCCAGCCACCGCTCGACCCGAAGAGCGACGAGCCCGACGCACAGACCGAAGCGACCCACCGTTTCCGTGGCGACCTTCAAGCGCAGCAGGCCCTGGCCAACACCCTGCCGCTGTCCGGGCTGGTCTCGGCCGACTACGACGCACTGTTCTACCCCGGCGGCCACGGCCCGCTCTGGGACCTGGCGGACGATCCCTTCTCCATCCGCCTGATCGAAGACCTGCACCACGCCGGCAAACCGGTGGCCGCCGTCTGCCACGCCCCCGGCGTGCTGCGCAACGCCCGCGCCGCCGACGGCAGCCCGCTGGTGCAGGGCTGCGCGGTGACCGGCTTCTCCAACAGCGAGGAGGAAGCAGTCGGCCTCACCCAGGTGGTGCCCTTCCTGGTGGAAGACGTGCTGCGCGAACAGGGCGGCCAGTATTCCAAGGTCGCCGACTGGCAGCCCCACGTGGTCACCGACGGCAAGCTCATCACCGGCCAGAACCCCGCCTCCTCCGAACCCACCGCCGCCGCGCTGCTGCAGATGCTGGGCGGCTGAGCGGGACCGACATTCGAGGGTTTCACCCGCCCTGCGTCTGCGTGGGATGTAGGCCGGGTGCAGCCCGACTCCCCGGCAAGAGGCAAGCATCCCCACGAAGGTGGGGATGCAATGGGGCGGTGCCTAGAAGAACTGCGAGACGCTGAACTTGATGTTGCGGCCGACGCCAGAGACGGCCTCGCCGAGGTAGGGGTAGTACTCGCGGTTGAACAGGTTATCCACGGCCAGTCGCGCCTCGAATCCCTTGATGTACTTCGGCTGCCAGGTGGCGAACAGCCCATGGAGGGCGTAGCCCTGGGTTTCAGGCAGGCTCCAGCCCGAAGCGAGCGGATCGTCATCCACAGGTGAGCGGTCCTGCTTGCGCACAAAATTGCCGGTCCAGCCCATGGCCATATCGATCTCCGGCACTTTCACGCCCAGGGTCGCCACCGCCTTGCGCGGTGGGATGTCCGAAAGCCAGGTTTCGTGGCCCCAGGGGTTGCGCGGCGAGGCATCGCGCTTGCCGCGGATGTAGGACACCGACAGGCTGCCGAAGATGCGCGAGCTGTCGTAGAAGGATTCGACTTCCACCCCCTCGATGGTGTAGCCGGGCAGGTTGCGGTTATTGGCCAACGGCCCCGGGCATGCACTGTTGCCGCCGGTCACGCTGGCGAGGCAATAGACGCCGGTGCGCTTGAAGATCTCGTCCTTGCCACGGTTGCGGAATAGCGTTGTGCGGATCTGCAGGTTGTCGCTGTCCACCAGCAGCTTGTCGATATTGAAGATACTGCCCAGGCGCACCCCGGTGATGCGCTCCGGGTCCAGGTTGCGACTGGTGGCGGGCACACTGCTCGCCGCGCTCTGCACCTCGTACAGCTCGTCGATCAGAGGGGCGCGCCAGGTCTTGCTGTAGTCGGCGAAGAACGCCAGGTTGTCGGTGGCGGTCCAGAACAGCCCCAGGCGCGGCGACCAGCCACTGTAGGTCACGCTGCTGTAGTCGTGCCCCACGGCCGGGTCCGGGCTGTTGTAGCGCGGTGCCAGGCTGGGCTCGCCTCGGCTGTACACATGGTCGTAGCGCAATGCCGGCGTGATGGTCACCGAACCAATGGTGATGGCGTCCTGCAGATAGCCACTGCGGGTTTCCTGCTCGCCGGACGGCATGTAGTAGGGCTGGTAGAGGCCGTAGTTGTAGGTCCTGTCGGTCAACTTGCTGAGGTCCTTCATCAGCGTGTCGCGATCATGCCCGTGCCATTGCCCCCCCACGGTGGCGACGTGGGACAGCAGCCCCGTATCGAAGCGGCTTTCGTTCTTCAGCTCCGCCAGCCGGTCGGTGTAGTTGACCCAGCTCTCGTTGCCCAGCGAGGACGCGAAACCCGCAGACGCATTGGCCGGCCGCTTGTCGTGCTGGTCGGTCTTGGAATAGGCATAACTGGCGGTGACATTCACCAACGGGTTGTCCAGCGGCGTGTAGTTCCATTTCAGCGAGTAGTTCTCGTCGTCCTGGTCACGGTTCACCAGCTTGCGTTTCCAGGCACCGTCCAACCCATAGCGGGCGATCTCCGCCGCGGTGGGGGCGGCCATCTCATCGCGCTTGGCGGCGAAGGGCTCCCAGGCCTCGCTGCCGGACTGCATGGCAGAAAGGGTGAAGACATGCTCGTCGTTGGGGCGGAAGTTGCTCTTGAACAGGAAGGCGTCGAGGCTGTTTTCGGAGTAGACGAAGCGCGTGCCGTCAGGGCGCTTGATATTGTCGCCGTCACGCCCGGTGAGGAACAGCAGGCCATCGAACATCTTGTCGGTGGTCTGCCCGTACACCGCGCCGCTGTAGATTTCCTGGCGGTCGTTGGTGTGGTAGCCGTACTTGAGGAAGGCGCCGACGTTCTCGCCCTCCTTCAGCAGGTCGGCGGGGTCCTTGGTGTCCACCTTGATCACGCCACCGAAACCGCCGTTGCCGTACAGGGTGCTGTGGGGGCCCTTGTCCACTTCGACGTTCTTGATCAGTTCCGGCTCGATGAACACCGAACCCTGGCGGTACTTCTCGAAGCCCTTGGGCGCGCCGTCGAGGATTACCTTGACGTCTTCCACATCGCCCATGCCCCAGATGTTCAGGGTCTGGCCCCCTGGACGGGGCGAGCCGCTGGAGCTGACGCCCGGCAGGGTGTCGAGCAGTTCTGCGATGTTGTCCGCCTGCTTGCGGTTGATGTCTTCCTGGGTCAGGACCGAACGCCCCACCGAGCTGGAATCGATGGCGCTGCCCATGATGTTGGTGCTACCCAGTTCCAGCACGTTGTCATCGGCGGCGGCCTGGCCGGCACTGGCAACACGACGGATCACGAACCCATCCCCCGCCTCCACCAGCTCCAGCCCGGAGCCGGCCAGCAGCCGTTGCAGCGCGGCGCGGGCGCTGTAGCGGCCGGCCAGGGCCGGGGCGCGCAGGTCACGCAACTGCGACTCGTCGAAGAGAATCTGCAGCTGGCTCTGCTGGGCCAGGGCGGTCAGGGCGCTGGCCATGGATTGGGCCGGCAGGTTGAAGTCGTGGTCCTGCGCCAGGGCGCTGCCGCTGAGCAGGAAGGTGGCCAGGGCGCCGCCGGCAACGAGACGGCGCAGCGCGAAACGGGTGCTACGGGTGTTCATCCAAATCTCCCCAAGTACTGCAAAACCGCCCTTGCATGAGGCGGACATCAGGAAGACGCAGCGCTCGGCAAAACCCGCATATGCAAATGAAAAATATTTTCACTTGCATCGAAACGTCCACGCGATTGGACTCCGGAGGTGCTCCGGAGGGTCAGCGCGGGTGGATCAGGGCCGTTCCGTTGGCCAGGTATTCGACGCGCACCGGCAACAGTTGCGGCAACGCGGCGAGGAAGGCATCCGGCTTGCCGATGTTGAGGCTGCCGGAGACACGGCGCTCGGCGAGGCTGGCATCGGCCAGGCCCACGGGCGCGCTTCGGTAGTGGGACAACTCGTCCACCAGTTGGGCCAGCGGGCGATCACGGAAGATCAGTTGGCCACGCCGCCAGCTGGCGATCTCCTCGGGGCTGCGGTGGCCAAGCTCCAGGTGACGCGTGCGGTAATCGAAGTCGGCACTGTCACCGGCACCCAGTTCGGCACGTTGGCTGCCGCCGGCCTCCGGGCTCACCGCGACCTTGCCGCTCTCCACCGCCACGTCGAGGCGCTCGCCGCCCCGGCGGACGCTGAAGCGGGTGCCGAGCACGCGCACGCTGCCCTCCCCGGCCATCACCACGAATGGGCGCTGCTCGTCACGGGCGACGGCGAAGAAGGCCTCGCCCTGGAGCAGCTCCACTTCGCGGTGGTCGTCGTAGAGGCGCACGTGCAGGCGGGTGTCGACATTGAGGTCGATGCGCGAGCCGTCGGCCAGCTCCACCTGGTGCTGCTCGCCCCGGGCGCTGCTCAGTTGCAGGTCGACGTCGGGCGCGCGGGCGAACCAGTTCTGCGAGGTGGCCAGGGCGGCGCAGAGCAGCACGAACGAGGCCGCCATGGCGCGCGGCAACGTGCGGCGGCCGCGGGGCTCGAGCCGGACCACCGGGGTGGCGAGGACGGGGCGCGGCACGCGATCGAAGTCGGCCCAGATCAGTTGCATGTCGGCGAAGGCCCGGGCATGCGCCGGGCTGGCGGCGAGCCAGGCCTGCAGCTCGGCTTCCTGCTCCGCGCTGAACTGCCCGCTGCTGCGGCGGGCGTACCAGGTGGCGGCCTGTTCGTCGATCGAGGGTCGGGAATCCATCCGGGGGCTCGTGTTCATTGTCCGTCCGCCTGGACGTCGCCCTGCACGCGTTGCTTGCAGTGCAGCAGGGCACAGGCGATGTGCTTTTCCACCATGCTCAGGGAAATCCCCATGCGCGCGGCCACTTCCGCCTGGGACAGGCCGTCGAACTTGTGCAGGACGAAGGCCTCGCGCCGGCGCGGCGACAGATCATCCAGTGCCGAGGCCAGGAGGCGCAAGCGCTGGTGGTGCTCGACCTGTTCCATCGGGCTCGCTCCCTGTTCATCGACCAGGGTCTCCAGCGCCTGTTCAACTTCTCCGTCGAGCGCACCGCGCACCTGCTGGCGGCGCCAGTGGTCACGCAGCAGGTTGCGGGCGATCTGGAAAAGGAAGGCGCGAGGCTGGTGGACCTGTCCGCGCTCGCGCCAGTCCAGCCATTGGGTGAAGGCGTCCTGGGCCAGGTCGGCGGCGTCGGCGGGGCTGCCCAGGCGCTTGCCGAGGAACTTCAGCAGCTCGGCATGGAAGGCTCGGTAGGCGCCGGAGATGGAGCCCCGGAACTGCTCATCCACGGGGCTGCCTCCCGTCCGCTCGACTCGCTCGCTGCACGCATGCCCCCGACGACAGGTGGCCAGGCGACGCCGCCGGATGCGGCGTGCCAGGGACACCAAATGAGAATGCATATCATTAGATAGCAAGCAGCGCGAAGCGGTCAAGACGCCCGGCAGCGGGATCGCCGGGAACCGGGCGACCCGGGCCTCAGAGGCCGGACTTCAACTTGCTGAAGGCACGGGTCAGCGCGCGATTGAAGGCCTTGGTGTTGTCGTTCTTGGTGTAGAGCGTGGCGCGCACCGCCGCCGGCGGGTAGGTGCCCGGGTCGGCGAGGATGGCGGGGTCGACGCTGGGCGCCGCCGCCGGCACCGCGTTGGCGTAGTGGATGCTGTTGGTGATGGCGCCGATGGTCTCGGGAGTCATCAGGTGGTCCATCAGCGCCAGGGCGGCGTCCGGGTGCGGTGCGTCCCTGGGGATGACCATGGCGTCGAACCAGATCAGCGTGCCCTCCCGGGGGATGCGGTAGCGCAGCTTGAACGGCTTCTGCGCCTGCTCGGCCTGGGCGGCGGCGATGGCCACGTTGCCGTTCCAGGACATCGCCAGGCAGGTGTTGCCGTTGGCCAGGTCGTTGATGTTGCGGTCGTTGTCGAAGTAGCGGATCGACGGGCGGATCTTCGCCAGGTGCGCCTCGGCGAGCTTGAGGTCGTCGAGGCTCTGGCGGTTGATGTCCAGCCCCAGGTAGCGGAAGGCGGCGGCGAACACCTCGTTGGGGTCGTTGAGCAAGCTCACCCCGCAGTCGGCGAAGCGCGCGACCACCGCCGGGTCCATCAGCATCGCCCAGCTGTCGGTAGGGGCCTCGGCCATGCGCGCGCGGATCGCCTCCTCCTGGTAGCCGAAGCCGGTGGTGCCCCAGACGTAGAGCCCGGCGTAGCGGTTGCCGGGGTCGAAGCTGGCCATGTGCGCGGTGAACTCCGGGTCCAGGCCCTGGTAGTGCGGCAGCCTGGCCTTGTCCAGCGGCTGCAGCGCGCCGCTGGCGATGGCCCGTTGCAGGTGCTGGCCGGCGGTCAGCACCAGGTCGTAGCCGCTGCGGCCGGTGAGCAGCTTGGTCTCCACCGTTTCCAGGGAGTCGAAGTGGTCGGCCACCACCTTGATGCCGGTCCTCGCCTCGAAGCGGGAGAGCGTGTCCGGCGCCAGGTACTCGCTCCAGATATACAGGTTGACCCTGGGCGGCTCGCTCGCCGCCTGGGCCGTGCAGGTGCCCAGGGCCAGGCCCAGGGCGATCGCCAGTGTGCGCAGTTGCATCGAAGGCTCCTAGCCAGCCCGGCTGGCGGCGTATTGCGGCATGGTGATGCAGGCGACGTTGCCGCCCCCGAGGAGGATTTCGCGAGAGTTCTCGATGCCGACGATGCGGTGCCTGGGGAACAGCTCGGCGAGCACCGCGCCGGCCGCCTGGTCGTGGGCGTCGCCGAACAGCGGCAGGACGATCGCGGAGTTGCCCGCGTAGTAGTTGATGTAGGACGCGCAGATGCGCGTGCCCTCCTCGCGCAGGTGGGTGCCGTCCACCTGGTCCAGGCCCGCGGCCTCCTCCGCCGTCCAGGTGAGCACGCGGGGCTGCGGCAGCTTGTGCACCTCCAGCGCGCGGCCACGGGCGTCACGGGTGCTGCGCAGGATGTCGTAGGCCTCCTGGTAGATCTCCCACTGCGGGTCGTCGCGGTCGTCGGTCCACTGCATCACCACCACGCCGGGACGGACGAAGCAGGCCAGGTCGTCGATGTGGCCATCGGTCTCGTCGAACTTGCAGCCGCGCGGCAGCCAGATCACCTGCTCGGCGCCGAGGTAGTCGGACAGCCGCCGGGTCATCTCGTCCTTGCCCAGGTGGGCGTTGCGGTTGCGGTTGAGCAGACACTGCTCGGTGGTCAGCAGGGTTCGCTGGCCGTCGGTCTGGATGCCGCCCATCTCGGCGATGAAGGGCGCGCGGTAGCGGTCGAGCTTCTCGATCTCGAGGATCTTCTGGGCGATCTGGTCGTCCTTGTCCCAGGGGTAGTAGAGGCCGCCATCGAGGCCGCCGTAGGCGTTGAACTCGAAGTCCACGCCGCGCACCTCGCCGCTCTGGTCATTGACCAGGAAGGCCGGGCCGCTGTCGCGGAACCAGGTGTCGTTGCAGGTCATCTCCACCACCCGCACCTGGGGCGGCAGCATGCGCCGGGCGTTGGCGTACTGGGTGGCGGAGGCGCAGACGGTGACCGGCTCGCTGCTGGCGATGGCGCTGACGATCTCGACCCAGACCTTCTGCGCGGGCTTGGCGCCATTGCGCCAGACATCGGTGCGCTCGGGCCAGCCGAGCCAGCAGCCGGCCTTGGGCTCGAATTCGCCGGGCAGGCGGAAGCCGTCGGCCTTGGGGAGGGAAGTCAGGGAACGCGCCATGGGAAACCTCGGGATGGGGTGGGAAGTGCCCTGACGTTAAGCGCGGCGGTGCCCCGGCGACCAATGATGAATATCGCGGAACCCTTGAATTGGATTCAGCTATCGGCCAGCTGATCGCTGAACCATTCGACGAACTGGGCCACCGCCGGCTTGTCCAGGCGCAGCCGTTCGCAGACCAGCGCGTACTGCCCCAGCGACGCCACGCTGGCCGCGAAGGGGCGCACCAGGCGGCCGCTGGCCAGGTCCTCGGCGCTGGTGAGGTTGTCGCCCATCGCCACGCCCTGCCCTTGCGCGGCGGCCTCCAGGGTCAGCCCGGCGTGGCCGAGGTAGAGGTGCCGCAGGGGTTGCAGGTCGCCGGCGTGGACGCTGAGCCAGGCGCTCCAGGTCTTGCCGTCCTGGTCGTCATGCAGCAGACAGTGGCGGGCCAGGTCACGCGGGTGCTTGAGCGGAATCTGGTTGAACAGGCCGGGGCTGCACACCGGGAAGAACTGCAGGGCCGGCAGCGGCCGCACGAAGTAGGCACTGGCATCCCCCGGGCCGGTGCCGTAGGTGATGGCGAGGTCGATCTCCTCGCCCGGCAGCGCCGACTCCAGCGGCTGCTCGTAGAGATGCAGGGTGATGTGCGGGTGGCGCTCGCCGAAGTCCGCCAGCCGGCCCACCAGCCACTTCTGCGCCAGCTCGGCGGTGACGGCGATGCGCAGCTGGGCCTGGGAGCCGGGGTCGCGCAGTTCGTCGCAGGCATCGAGGATCAGCTCGAAGGCCTGTTGCAGGCTGTGCAGCAGGCGCAGTGCCTGGGGCGTCGGGCGCACCTGGCGGCCGGCACGGACGAACAGCTCGGTGCCGAGCTGCTCTTCCAATTGGCGGATCTGGTGGCTCACCGCGCTGTCGGTGACGCACAACTCGGCGGCGGCGCGGCCGAAATGGGCATGGCGGGCGGCTGATTCGAAGGTGCGCAGGGCGGTGAGGGACGGCAGGCGGCGCATGGGCGGGCTTCCGGGCAAAGCCGGCATCGTTGCGCAGGTGGGGCGATGGCGTCCAGCGTGACGTAGCCCGGGCTTCAGCCCGGGACTGCGCGGGGACTCAGGAAGCCTTGGGGGCCTTCAGCAGGGGCGTGTCGAGCACATCGGACTGGCCGCCGAGGACGTTCTCGGCGATCTCGACGAAATCGCGGGTGCTGACCTTGTCCAGGCGCATCAGGCCACGGGCGACGTCGTCGAGGGAGCGCTCGCCCTTGCTGGCCTTGCGGATCTCCTCGTCGAGGTCCTGCAGCAGCAGCACCGCGCGTGCCGTGACCGGGCCGGTGGACTGCTCGCCACGCAGGCTCTCGACCTTGCGGCTCCAGCGCTGCAGCTTGGCGCGGACCTTGTGGTAGCGGTCTTCGCTGAGGCCGCCGGCGCGGCGCATCAGTTCGATGGCATAGAACTCGGCGATGCCCTCGCTGATCCAGTCGCTCTGGTCGGTGTCCTTGATGCGGCTGAACACGTGCACCAGTTCGTGCACCAGGGAGCTGGTGCCGTTCTCGCTGACCAGGGGACGGTCGGCGTGCATGAAGAAGGAGTTGGGCGCGGAGAGGCCGCCGCGCCACATCGGGTCGCCGGCACCGACGATCAGCAGCTTGCCGGGGTCGCGCGGGAACACCGCCTGGGCGTGAGGCCAGACGAAGGTCAGCAGGGTGAGGATGTCCATGCGACGCATGCCCTCGCCCATCGGCGCGGCGACCGTGACGTCGGTGTTGCCGAGTTCCGCGCGGCGGCTGCCCAGCTTGCCGGCGATGATCCAGCCGGTGGGGCGATCGAACAGGCGCTCGGGGTTGTCGATGCGGAAGCGGTTCTTGCCCACGCGGGACCAGCCGGTCTCCACAGTGCTCCAGCCCTTGGGCAGCTCGAACTGGACGCGCGACACCAGTTCGGTGCCGTCCACCAGGTCGATGCGCGCAGGCGGCACCAGGTCGTCACCGCGCAGCAACGTCCAGTCCGGCGTCATCCGCGCATCGAACTTGCCGTCGCCACGGGGGTGGGTGATGCGCACCTTGTAGCTGAGGGTCGCCTTGCCTTCCGCCGGGGTCCAGGTGCCGCGCTCGGCGCTGGCCTGCTGCCATTGGCCGTCGCCCTTGAAGTCGCTGTAGTAGCCCTTGTCGCCCAGGTCGAACGCGAGGCTGCGGACCTTCTCGCCGTTTTCCAGCACCAGGCGCACCTCGGCCTGGTCGCTGTCCGGCAGGAAGCGCACCAGGTAGTCGACATCGGTGCGCTTGGCGGCGAGCAGGGGTGCGCAGAACAGCAGGGTGGCGGCGGACAGCAGCAGGGTGGCGCGGTTGGACATGTCGGGCTTCCTCGGAGCGATTTCCCTATGACTCGGCAAGCGGTCGTTCGATCCGTCTAGCCCGCACGAAAGATCATGTAGTCCTCCCAGTCGTCCTCGGCCACCTGGGTCTCGCTGACCATGCGCCCGGACTGGGAGATGCCGGCGTTGTGCACCGCCTCGGTGTCGCCACAGACCAGCGGGTGCCAGGGCGGCAGGTCCTTGCCCTCGGCCACCAGGCGATAGCCGCAGGTGGGCGGCAGCCAGCGGAACTCATCGGCCTGGGCCGGGGTGAGCTGGATGCAGTCGGGCACGAAGTCACGGCGCTTGGGGTAGTTGGTGCAGCGGCAGGTCTTCAGGTCGAGCAGCTTGCAGGCGATGCGCGTGTAGTACACGGCGCCGTCGTCCTCGTCCTCCAGCTTCTGCAGGCAGCACAGGCCGCAGCCGTCGCAGAGGGATTCCCACTCCTCCTGATCGAGCTGTGCGAGGGTCTTGCGCTTCCAGAAGGGTTCGACTTTGGCGGCCATGGTGCTCTGACTGGGTAACGGGGCGCGGTAGTCTAGTCGCGCCAACCGCGCCGGCCAAGCGCCGGCGACGACGGGACGACCGGCAGCGCCGTGTAAGGAAAATCATTCGCAGAACGGCTGTTCAGTGGGCTCTCACACCACCGGCGCACGTAAGAGAAATTATCCAGCCGCAGTGATGCCGGAGAGTGCGAATGGTGGACCGGTGAAGCGTGGTCCACCCTACGAAAGCCATCTGTGCCGGGATCGGTTCGGTGCCAAGCAAAAGCAGCCATCTGAAACCTGAGATGCCGTCGGGCATAGGGTGGATGGCGCTTTTTTCATCCACCAAGGGGTTGCCGGGAGCACGAAAGCCGGCACCGTGCAGGGCCCACCGAATCGGGCTCAATAGCCGCGCTGGAAGTCCACTTCACCGCGCAGCGGCTGGCCGCCCTGGAAGCGCGCGAGGTTGTCGAGGAACAGCTGCACCAGCAGCTCCGGCAGGGTGGGCGCGGAGCTGTGGCCGGTGAGCAGCAGGCGCGGCGCGGTCCAGAACGGGTGCGCGGGCGGCAGCGGTTCTTCGCGGCAGACGTCGATCACCGCTCCCGCCAGGTGCCCGGCCTGCAGGCTGGCGACCAGGTCGGCGTCCACCACCGCGACACCGCGCCCGGTGTTGATGAACAGCGCCTCGGGGCGCATGCGGGCGAACAGCGCGGCGTCGTAGACGTCGCGGGTGGCCGGCGTGTCCGGCAACAGGTTGATCAGGTAGTCGGCCCAGGCCGCCTGCTCCGCCAGGGCGTCCATCCCCAGCACCTCGGCGAAGGGCGCAAGCGCACGGGGTTCACGGGCGATGCCACGCAACTCCACACCGAACGGCGCGAGGAAGCGCGCGACGCTCTGGCCGATATCGCCGGCGCCGACGATCAGCACCCGGCGCCCGGCCAGGCTGCTGGGCATGCGCGCATCCCACCGCCGCTCCACCTGGCTGGCCAGGCGCGAGAGCAGCTGGCGCTCGTGGGCGAGGACGTAGGTCAGCACGTACTCGGCCATCACCTGGCCGAAGATGCCGACGGCGCGGGTGAGGCGGTAGCCACGCGCAAAGTCCTCCGCCAGCAACGGGGTGATGCCGGCCCAGCTGGATTGCAGCCACTGCGGCCGCAGGCCCGCCCGCAGCAACGGGACCACGCGATCCGGGCTGCCCAGCCAGACGGGACAATCGCCTGCGAGGCCGTGGAGTTCATCCGCATCGTCGCTGCCCACCGCCTCCAGCGAGGGGGCCAGGGCGCGCAGCAGTTCGGCATGGCGACGGTGTTTCTCGTCGGCGAGGAGGACCTTCATCAGATGGGGTCGTTCATGCGCAGCAGTTCTTCGGGCAGGTGCTCGATGTATTCCTCTTCAGCCGGCGGCATCTGCAGGTGGTAGCCCTGCTTCTCGAGGTTCTCCAGCACCTTGCCGATGTCCTCGCGGGCCAGCTGGCGCTCGGGGCTGAGCACCAGGTCGAAGGCGTGCTGCGGTGTGCCGAAGGCGGCCAGCAGGGCTTCGGGGACGCGGGTCAGGGCATCGCGCTTCTCGACGTAGAGGTACATCTCGTTCTTGCGCGGGCTCTTGTAGATGGAGCAGATGCGTTTCATGGGGCGTTGTCTCCGGCCAGCGCATCGAGCAGCGCCTGGCCCATCAGTTCACGGCGCCAGCCCTTGAAGCCCTCGGGCAGGCTGTAGGGGCCGTCGGGGTAGCCCGTCTTGAGCAGGGCCTCCAGGTGCTTCTTGCGCAGCATGAGCTCGGGTGCCATGCCCAGGCGCTCGGCTTCGGCCTGGCCGATCGCGCGCAGCTTCTTCAGCAGCGCGGTGGCTTCGGACGGCAGCGGCTCGGGCAGCGGCTCGGGCCACTCGGCGGGGGGCAACTCGGCCGCCTCGCGGATCATCTTCAGCAGGGTGTTGCCGTCCTGGCGCACGGTGCGCGGGTGCATGTCCTCGATGCGCGCCAGGGCGACGAGGTTGTCCGGCTGGAACTTGGCCAGCGGCCAGAGGGCGTGCTCGCGGATGATGCGGTTGCGCGGCTGGTCGCGGCGGCGTGCCTCGATGTCGCGCCAGGCGTAGAGCTCGCGCAGCACGGCGAGTTGCTGGCGGGATAGCTTCCAGCCCAGCTTGGCGTCGCGGTAGAGGTCGTCCGGGTCCACTTCACGGCGCAGGTTGGCCACCAGCTCGGCGCCGTCTTCCAGCACCCAGGCACGCTTGGTGGCGTCCAGGCGCTCGTCGATGATGCGGTAGATCTCGGCGAGGTGGATGGCGTCCTCGGCGGCGTAGCGCTCCTGCATCTCGGTGAGCGGGCGCTGCAGCCAGTCGGAGCGGGTCTCGTCCTTGGGCAGGTCGATGCCGAGCACCGCCTGCACCAGGCGCGAATAGCCCATGGAGTAGCCGATGCCCAGGTAGCCGGCGGCGAGCTGGGTGTCCAGCAGCGGCAACGGCAGGCTGCCGGTGAGGCGCAGGAAGACTTCGAGGTCCTCGCTGCAGGCGTGCAGCACCTTGGTCACCGCCGGGTCTTCGAGCAGCTCGGCGAAGGGGCGCCAGTCCTTGATCAGCAGGGGGTCGATGAGCCAGGCGCTGTCGCCGTCACCCACCTGCACCAGGCCGGCCTTCGGGTAGAAGGTGTCGACCCGCATGAACTCGGTGTCCAGGGCCACGAAGCTGAGGGTGCGCCAGCGGGCGCAATGGGAGGCCAGTTCGGCGTCGTCGCGAATCCAGTGAAAATCGATGGCCACAAGGCTCTCCTCGGTTCAGAGGCGCGAAGTATATATCGCAACCCCATTTCCGCCCCACCCGGTCGTGCCGTGCGGGGCGGCTGCGGCTCAGGCCAGTTCGCTGCGCAGGCGCTGCAGCAAGGCCGGCGAGCTGGGTTGCATGGGTGCGCGCAGCTCGTCGCGGATCAGCCCGCGCATGGCCAGCAGGCTCTTCACCGGCGCCGGGTTGGGCTCGGCGAAGGCCAGGCGGATCAGCGGCTGCAGCTCGCCGAAGATCGCCCGGGCGCCCTCGAGGTCGGAGGCCGCGACCCGCTCGGCCATGGCCACGAAGCGCTCGGGATGGATGTGCGCGGAAGCCGCGATGGCGCCGCTGCCGCCGTGGCAGAGCGTGGCGAAGATCTGCGCGTCCTCCCCAGCCAGCACGTCGAGCTGGCCGTCGGCGATCAGCGCCTGGGTCTTGTCGATCTCGCCGCCGCAATCCTTGATCGCCACGATGCGCGGGTGCCGGGCCAGCTGGCGCAGGGTCTCCAGCTCCAGGCGCACGCCGGTGCGGTAGGGGATGTCGTAGAGGATCACCGGCACCTCGGCACCGTCGGCGATGGCACCGAACCAGGCCAGCAGCCCGGACTGCGAGGGCCGTATGTAGTAGGGCGCGGGCACCAGCAGGCCGGCCACCGGGCGCTTCTGCACCTCGCGCTGCAGGGCCAGGAGGTCCGCCAGGTTGTTGCCGGCCAGGCCCATCACCAGGCGTTCGCCGGGGACGGTTTCGAGCAGGGCGTCGAGCACCGCGAGCTGCTCCGCCTTGCTCAGCGCCGCGGCTTCACCGGTGGTGCCGCACACCACCAGGCCGGCGACACCCGCCTCCAGCAGGTGCGCGGAGAGTCGGCGCAAGGCGGGGAAGTCGATGGCGCCATCGGCGAAGGGGGTTACCAGGGCGACCCAGATTCCAGAAAACACAGGCATTGCAAAGCTCCTTCAGGCTGACCGTCAGAGTCACCGTCGGAGGGGATGCGGGGAGTGTTCGTGCGGATGAGGTTTCGACCTTCGCGCCCACTGTCCTGTCAGCCCATCTGACGGGACAGCGCGCCCCGGTCAAATGAGCGACTGTTTCTTCGATTTACCCGCGACAACGCCAAACGCCAGCGCCGGCAGGGCCGGAACGGAAGCGAGGGAGGCGAAGGTGGCGGGCATGCTGTAGCTCGGTGCAGGAATGCGAGAAATGGATACTGCGAAAATCCCTACAAGGCTGTCAACTGCGACAATGCCGCATGCCCGCCATTCAGCCGGAGGGGGGTTCTGGCATTGCCGGGCCATGGCTGCTAAAAAGCCCTTCCAACAATAACCAGGCCCATGACGGGCCCTCCTCCAGGGAAATCGGACATGAAGAAACTCCTGGGCCTGCTGGTCCTGCTCATCGCCGCTGCGGGCATCTACCTCGGCATCACCAAGAGCCCCATCGATCCCGTCGCCTGGGACGCCCCCAAGGCGCCGCCCATGACCGGCGTGATGGAGCCCAACGACACCCTGATGAAGGCCGAGCTGCTGGCCAAGGGGCAGATCCACGGCCCCGAGGACACCGCCGTGGACGCCCAGGGCCGCGTCTATGCCGGCCTGCACGATGGCCGCGTGGTGCGCATCGACGCCGACGGCAAGGTCGAGACCTTCGCCACCACCGGTGGTCGCCCGCTGGGCATGGACTTCGACGCCCAGGGCAACCTGATCGTCGGCGACGCCTACAAGGGCCTGCTGAGCATCGACCCCAAGGGCCAGATCAAGGTGCTCGCCACCGAGGCCGAAGGCGGCCCCTTCCGCTTCACCGACGACCTGGACATCGCCAGCGACGGGCACATCTACTTCACCGACGCCTCCGCCAAGTTCGAGCAACCCGACTACCTGCTGGACCTGCTCGAAGCCCGCCCCCACGGCCGGCTGATGCGCTACGACCCGGCCACCGGCAAGGTCGAGGTGCTGCTCAAGGACCTGTACTTCGGCAACGGCGTGGCGCTCTCGGCCAAGGAAGACTTCGTGCTGGTCAACGAGACCTACCGCTACCGCATCACCCGCTACTGGCTGAGCGGCGAGAAGGCCGGCACCCACGATGTGTTCATCGACAACCTGCCGGGCCTGCCGGACAACCTCCAGGGTGACCGCAAGGGCACCTTCTGGGTCGCCCTGCCCTCCCCGCGCAAGGCCGACGCCGACTTCCTCCACACCCAGCCCTGGCTCAAGGCGCAGATCGCCAAGCTGCCCCGCGCGCTGTGGCCCAAGGCGGAGAAGTACGGCCTGGTGATCGCCCTCGACGAGAACGGCCAGATCATCCGCAGCCTGCACGACACCAGCGGCACCCACCTGCGCATGATCACCTCGGTGAAACCGGTAGGCGACTACCTGTACTTCGGCAGCCTCGACAACGACCGGATCGGCAAGCTGAAGATCCACTGAGGGCCGGGCGACTGGCCCATTCCCGGAGACGAGAAGCCCGCCAATTGGCGGGCTTCTTCATTTCCAGGAGCGCGATACCAGCTGCTCAAGCCGGCGCAGTCTCGTGCACGCCCGGAACCACTCGGGCCGGCTGCGGGTGCAACAGCGCCTGCATCTGCCCGTGGGTCCGCGCCATCAGCTCGTCCAGGTGCTCGAGGTCGAACTGCGCGGCATCGATGGGTGCCCCCACGTGCAGCGACACCGGCAGGCCGAGGTTGAAGCGCCAGGTGCGCGCCGGCAGCACCTGGTGGATACCACGGATGGCCACCGGCACGATCACCGCGTCGGTGTCCAGCGCCAGGTGGAAGCAGCCCTTCTTGAAGCGCTGCAACTGGCCATCCTTCGAGCGCGTGCCTTCCGGCGCCGCCCACAGCACGATGCCGCTCTCCATCATCTGCCGCGCCCGCTGCAGGTCGGCCAGGGCCCGGTGGCGGTTGTGCCGGTCGACGAAGGGGAACTCCGCCGCCTTCATCGCTGCCCCGAGGAACGGCAGGCGCGACAGTTCCTGCTTCGCCAGCATGCGGATCGAGCCCGGCAGGGCCACGAAGCTGGCGGGGATGTCGTAATGGCTGGAATGGTTGCAGAGGATCAGGTAGCGACGGCCGTCGTTGAAATCAGGCAGCTGCCCATGCACCGACAGGCGCACCCGCACCAGGCGCAGCAGGCCGCGGGACCAGGCGCGGGTGTAGGCGTCCACGCGCGCGCGGTCGAGACGCCCGCAGGCGGCACGCCCCAGTACCAGCAGGCAATAGAACAGTGTCAGCAGCAACGACCCGAGCACCACGCCGATGCGGCGGGCGAGGTTGGCGCTCTCGGCGAAGGATTGCAGGCTTGGCATGGACGGCTCTCCCCATCACTCATCGATCCGCGCGACGCGACGCGCGGCTGTCCTTATGATGCCCACTGTCATCGATTGGACACAGGAGACCGCCATGCCCCTCGCGCAACTGATCAGCCCCCGGCAACTGGAAGCCCGCCTGGGAGAACCGGGCCTGATCGTGCTGGATTGCCGCTTCGCCCTCGACGATCCCGCCTACGGGCAGCGCAGCTACGCCGAAGGGCATATCACCGGCGCGCGCTTCGCCGACCTGGAGCACGACCTCTCCGGCGTGGTGCAAAAGGGCGTCACCGGGCGCCACCCGCTGCCTGCCCCGGAACGCCTGGTGGAGCGCCTGCGCGGCTGGGGCGTCGACAATGACAGCACCCTGGTGCTCCACGACGACGGCCCCGGTGCCTTCGCCGCGCGCGCCTGGTGGCTGCTGGCCTGGCTGGGCAAGCGTGAAGGCGTGTACCTGCTGGACGGCGGGCTCAAGGCCTGGCGCGACGAAGGCCTGCCGCTGGAGGTCGCCGTGCCCCAAGTGCCCCGTGGCCGCTTCAGCGGCGAAGCCGACCCCAGCCTGCTGCGCAGCGCCGACGAACTGCAGGGTCGCCTGGGCGCGGACGACCTGACACTGCTCGATGCCCGCGCCCTGCCCCGCTTCAGGGGCGAGGTGGAGCCCATCGACCCGGTGGCCGGCCATATCCCCGGCGCCCAGTGCGCGGTGTTCACCGACAACCTCGGCGCCGACGGCCGCTTCCTCCCCGCCGAGGCCCTGCGCCAGCGCTTCGCCGCCTTCCTCGGCCAGCGGCCAGTGGAGGGCCTGGTCGCCTATTGCGGCTCCGGCGTCACCGCCTGCCACAACCTGTTCGCCCTCAGCCTCGCCGGCTACCCGCTGGCGCCGCTCTACGCCGGCTCCTGGAGCGAATGGATCACCGACCCGGCACGCCCGCAGGCCAAGGGCGACTGAGCCACCCAGGCCGTGCCGGCCCGTCATCCGCGATGCTGGGCCGGTTGCGAGCGATCATTTTTTAATCACCCTCGGATATATGCGCCAGCCAACGCTGGCTCAAACAGTTTAAAAACAGGCCTTTACAACGTTTTCATCGCACTACACTTCAAAACGAGCGGCTAACCCCGCTTCCGGCGGGGCCCTTTCCGAGAACGAGAAGCTGCCAGACGCCCCCGGTCCCGCCGGCACCTTTCTCGCGAGGGCACCATGGGAATAGCCGCCAGCGACCTCTGTGAACACGTCATCCGCCCCACCCTGCTCTACCTGCAGCGCCCCTCGCCCATGGCCGAATCCCTGCTGCTGGGTGCCGCGGCCTGCCAGTCGGCACTCGGCAGCGCCCTGGGCGACCAGGCGGGCTACGGCCTCTATCACATCAGCGAGGAACACCACCGCTGCCTCTGGGACCTGCACCTGGCGCGGGACCCGGAACTCGCCAGCCTGGTGCGCGGCCTGGCCAGCCAGCACGCCTTCCTCGCCGCGCCGCACCTGGAGCTGACGGTAAACCTGCGCTACGCCACCGCCATCGCCTGGCTGCTGATCGAGACCGAGGTGCTGGTGATGCCCGCCGCCGACGACTGGATCGGCATGGCCTCCATCTGGCGCCAGGTGTTCAACCCGCAGGGCACGCCTCGCCAATACCTGGATGCCTGGCAGCGCTGGGTGGGCCCTTCGGCAAGGGTGGCGTAGGCCCGACCCGCTCATTGACCGACCAGTCAGGAACGAGCGTCCCAGGCAATATGCACGATCAGCGAAATTGCAGGCATTTTGATGCCATAAAGCCCGATAAAACGCTCTATTACGGGAACTCCCGGAAACTGGCAGGGGTCTGGAAATCCTGATAGTTTCCGCCACCTGTCTGAAAGTCCCCAGGAGTCACCCGTGATCAAAAGAGTCTTCAAGACCAGCCTCGCAATTGCCATCAGCGCTGCATCCAGCTACAGCCTCGCCGGTGGCTTCGCCATCAACGAACAGAGCGTCAGCGGCATGGGCACCGCCTTTGCAGGTCGCTCCTCGTCCGCCGACGACGCCACCACCGTCTTCGGCAACCCGGCCGGCATGTCGCGCCTCAAGCGCGAGCAGGTCAGTGGTGGCATCGCCCTGCTGGACGCCAAGACCGATATCGACGACCACAGTGGCACCTTCGGCGGCAGCAACGACGGCGACATGGTCCCCTTCATGGGCGTGCCCATGGGCTACTACGTCAAGCCGATCGACGACAAATGGACCTTCGGCCTCGGCATGTACGTGCCCTTCGGCCTGATCACCGACTACGAGTCCGGCTTCCAGGGCCGCTACTACGGCGACCGCAGCGAAGTCCGCGTGATCACCCTGCAGCCGACCATCAGCTACAAGATCACCGACCAGCTCTCCGTCGGCTTCGGCCCGACTATCAACCGCATCGACGGCGAGCTGACCTCCGCCACTCTCAACGCGGGCACCCCCGGCCGCAACGACGGCAAGGTCAAGGTCAAGGGCGACGACACCGCACTGGGCTACAACGTCGGCGTGCTGTTCGAGGCCACCCCCAGCACCCGCTTCGGCCTGACCTACCACTCGATGGTCGACTACAAGCTCAAAGGCGATACCCAGATTTCCGGCACCGGCTTCGGCCCCTTCTCCGGCAACGAGTACGACGCCTCCCTGAAGCTGAAGACCCCCGAATCCGTCGACTTCTCGGTCACCCATGACCTGAACGCCGACTGGACCCTCTATGCCGGCAGCACCTGGACCCGCTGGAGCCGCCTGAAGGACATCACCGTCAACAACAAGGGGGTTCCGGCGCTCCTCGGGGGCTCGGCGGGCCCCATCGGCACCATCACCGAGGAACAGGACTGGCGTGACGTGTGGTCCTACGCCGTGGGCGCCTCCTACAAGCTGAACCCGCAGTGGACCCTGCGCGCCGGCCTGGCCTACGACCAGACCCCGACCCGCAACGAGCACCGCTCGCCGCGCATCCCCACCGACGACCGCAAGATCCTCAGCCTGGGCGCCGCCTGGAGCCCGAGCGACGACTGGACCGTCGACGTCGCCTACTCCTACCTGAAGGAAGACGATGCCGAAGTGAACCAGACCAGCGCCACCAAGGGCCGCTACACCTCCACCTACAAGAACAGCGCCCACGGCCTGGGCGCGCAGGTGACCTACCGCTTCTGATAGAAGCTTGACCGAACAAAAAGGGCCGATCAGTCAACTGATCGGCCCTCTTCTGCCTCACAAAAAAATCGTTAGCCTAAATGGGCACCTCTTGGCGGGCAGGCTCCACGGCGTGTCGGATCAAGACCCGAATAGTGGCGATGAATCCTCCCATTATGAGACCCAGGCCTAGACCACATAGAATAATCAAGAACTTCTGGGGCTTCACTGGCTCTTCGGGGGTCGAAGCAACTTGGTCTACATGGACCAAACGCAGCTTAGCGAAATCGAGATGTGCAAACTCTATTTTCAAGGACTCCAACTTCGCACGCTCACCGCTGAGCTTCACAATATCCTTGTAGAAAATATCTTCATCTTTACGCGCCCTAAGCCTTTCAACCTGCCGATTATTTTCCAGGCGGCTCAGTTTTGTTTGAATTTTCGCAACTTTCGGCTCGATAAAGTCATCAGACGTACGGGATAGAAGGATTGCGCGCTCGGCCGACAGTGCCTCAACCCCCATGAAATATAATGGATTCTGCTGACTATTGACTTCGGCCCGGACGAAATTACCCTGCCCTGCAGCACTACTTTCCACCATTACTGAAGGTGTTGTGGGCTTGAGAATGCCCAATTTATCCGCAATCAAAATTGCTTCATCCAGCTGCTTGATACGACTCTGCCTACCGATCAGCAATTGCTGCCGTAACGCTTTGAGTTCGTCCTGCAACAGAGCCTTATCCAGTTGGTCGTTTTCTAATAACTCGGCAATACGAGAAGCCTTATCAGCATCATAACGTGCCTTCTCAGCATTGAACCGTGCCTGCAACATGGAAAGTCGATTGTTCAGGAGTACATCCATGTCTTCCTGCAATTTCTTCCGCTCATGATCGATTGCCGCCATAACTAGCCCATTCGTAATGGCGACACCATCCACTCCCTCCGGATAGATGAAACTGATCCCTTGATATGAGCGAGGCTCTCCTACTGTTTTGACGTCCGAGACAATCATTGAGAAAGCTTCACGATTGAGACGATCCAGTAACTGGTTTAAAGGTTCGTTCTCCTTGCGCATACCCTTTACAAGCTCCGGATGAGAGCTCAGATACTCCAAACGCAAGCTGTACGAACCTAATGTATCCATTACCCGCCCCAATGAAACCTCAGGGGTGATGGAATAGAAACCTGACTCATTGAGCTGATCCAGATCCTTGAGAGACGCCTGCCTGAGTAAGCTCTGAACCTTATATTGAGGAGTCGCCAAAAACGCATAGACTGCTGCCAACGTCAACGCCACTAAAGTAATAGAAAAAATAATTCGGCGCTGATTCCAGACACCTCTCAATAGAACGAAGAATTCTATATCGCCAGAGGTTTTATATGGCTGTATTAGTGGAGCATTCATATCTTTTCTTCCATGACAGCTATACGAACTCAGGTAGGACACTTTAAATCAAGGACTCACATATCAGCGCCAAGCAACGATATCCTCAACCCCACTTCGGGGAGACTAACCAGGCACGGGTGGAAGCCGAAGGAAAATTAGGAGTCGCAAAGTAGCACAATTAGGTACACAAACTGTAGCTTGCGCAAGAGAAATCAGCACTTCGCTACACGCACAGAGGCAACAGTCACAGATGGCTATTGGCTTCCATTCAATACAAAAAAGCCCGGACAAGTCCGGGCTTTTTCATACCGCCTGACGGTCACCCCTTGGGCTTGTCGTCCTTGTTCATGTCCATCACCGTCGCCGCCGGCTCGCTCACCACCACGGGCTGCGGCTCGGGGGTCGGCTGGGGCTGGGCCTCGGCGGGCGCTTCCTTCTTCTTGCCGCGGATGCGGTTGATGATCCAGGCGCCGATGGCCAGGGGCACGAAGAAGAACTTCTTCAGCAGCACCAGCAGCATGGCGAACAGGCCGGCCTTGGCGGCGACCTTGCCGGCGATCAGTGCACCCAGGCCATAGGCCGCGACCTTGTCCAGCTCGGGGTTGAAGTCGGCGTAGCGGTTGCCCGGGTTGAACTCGGTCATGGCCAGCACCGCCGGCAGGTTCTGCTCGATGGTCGGCAGCTGGTCCATGTTGGCGATGAAGTTCAGCACCAGCACGCCCTTACGGCCCAGCACGCGGATGTTGTAGTTCAGGGTGTGGGTCTCGGCGTCGCCGAACTTCAGCTCCTTGGCCCAGTGCAGCTTGCGGCCGTCGGCGTCATAGCGCGGCTGGGCGGCCCAGCCGATCAGCTCGACGGGCTCGTAGCCGTTCTCGGCGCGCCACTTGTTATCGGCCTTCGCCTCTTCCTTCATGTCGTCGAGCATTTCGGCGTAGTCGATGTCGGCGGCGTCTTCGTCGGAGACATAGCCGTTCTCCTCGTACTCCACCGTCACTGCCCAGGACTCATCGGCCAGCGGCGAGATGCCCTTGGGCAGGATCATGCCCAGCGGCAGGACCTCGTCCGGCGGGTTGCCCCAGGCGTCGGTCAGCACGCGCTCGGCGTCCTCGCCGGCGAGGAAGACGAACTGCTCGGGAATATCGAGGGTGGCGAGGTTGTCGCCGATCACCACCTTGCCCTGCTGGAAGTTAAGGCTGGCGAGGAACTCCTCTTCGGACATCGACTCGCCGTTTTCCTCGATGGTGGCCTCGCCGTCCTCTTCCACCTGGGTGGCGGCAGCGGTGTCTTCGACGGGGGCTTCGGGTTTCGCGGCGAATGCGCAAGGAATGGCAGCGGCGATGAGGCCGGCCAGGATCAGTTCCTTGATCGACATGGGTAACTCCATGGTTGGGCAAAAGTAAGGCGCGGGAAGGTACCACGAGCCAGGCCGGGAAACCGGAACCAGCCGAAATATTCGGAAATATTTATCCGGCGCCATGGAACTTTCGCGCTCCCCGGGTGCCGCGAACAGCCTCACCGGAGCAGGCAGTCCCTCACAGCGGCTTGCTGGCCAGGGCCTGCTCCACCGCTTTCACCAGGTCCTCGTCGTCCGGCTTGGTGAGGCTGGAGAAATGGGCGATCACCTTGCCCTGGCGATCCACCACGTACTTGTAGAAGTTCCAGCGCGGGCTCTGCCCGGACTGCGCGATCAGGTCGCGGTACAGCGGCGTCGCCTCGTCCCCGGTGACGTGTTGCGGCTGGGTCATGGCGAAGGTCACGCCGTAGTTCACGTAGCAGACCTTGGCCGTCTCGGCGTTGTCATCGGCCTCCTGCTTGAAGTCGTCGGAAGGCACGCCGAGCACTTCCAGGCCATCGTCCTTGTAGCGCTGGTAGAGCGCCTCCAGGCCCTTGAACTGAGGGGTGAAACCGCAGTGGCTGGCGGTGTTGACCACCACCAGCGGTTTGCCGGCGAAGCGCTGGCAGAGGTCGATGTTCTCCTTCGAGCGCAGCTGTTGCATCGAATGCTGGAGCAACGGCGGGCACTCGGCGGCCAGAACGGGAGCGGCGACCAGCGCCAGGAAAGGCAATAGAGGGAGGGATTTCATCGAGCGCTCCGCGAGGCAGGGGCAATGGCGAAAGGCTACGCCCGCAGGGCCTTCGCGGCAATCAGCAGAGGCTCATGTTCAGTTGCAGCAGCGCCAGGCCGCCGCGCTGCCAGCCCCACCAGGCCAGCGCCAGCAACAGCGCCGCCCCGGCACCGAAGGCCAACCCAAGGCGCAGGCTCATGCCAGCGCCTGCAGCCGCGCCACCGGCTGCTCGCGCACCGGCCAGTTCAGGGCCGCCGCCACCAGGCTGAGGAGGATGGAAATCTGCCAGACCATTTCGTAGCTGCCCGTGTGGTCATAGAGGTAGCCGCCCAGCCAGCCGCCGAGGAAGGCGCCGAGCTGGTGGAAGAGGAAGACGATACCACCGAGCATCGACAGGTTGCGCACGCCGAACAGGGTGGCCACGGTGCCGTTGGTCAGCGGGACCGTGGAGAGCCACAGCAGCCCCATGGCGACGCCGAAGGCGTAGGCGCTCCAGATGCTCAACGGCGAGTAGACGAAGGCGACTATCACCACCGCCCGCAACAGGTAGAGCGCGGTGAGCAGGCGCGGCTTGGACAGGCGCCCACCGAGCCAGCCGGCGATGTAGGTGCCGAACACATTGAACAGCCCCACCAGCGCCAGCACCGTGGTGCCCACCTGGGCCGGCAGGTGCTGGTCCACCAGGTAGGCCGGCAGGTGCACGCCGATGAAAACCACCTGGAAGCCGCAGACGAAGAAACCCAGCGCCAGCAGCCAGAACCCGGAGTGGCCGGACGCCTCGCGCAGCGCCTCGCCCAGGGTCTGCTCATGGGCGGCCACCGGCAGCGGATTGTCCTTGAGCATTCCCGCCAGCGGCACGATCAGCGCCACCAGCAACCCCAGCGCCAGCAGCGCCGAGGACCAGCCCAGCCAGCCGATCAGCCCGAGGGTGCCCGGCAGCATGGCGAACTGACCGAAGGAGCCGGCCGCCGCGGCGATGCCCATGGCCATGCTGCGCTTCTGGGCCGGCACCGCGCGGCCGACCACGCCGAGGATGACCGAGAAGGAGGTGCCCGACAGGCCGATGCCGATCAGCAGCCCCGCGCTCAGCGACAGCCCCAGCGGCGAGTGGGAGTAGCCCATCAGCACCAGTCCCACGGCGTAGAGCACACCGCCGATGATCACCGTCTTCATCGCCCCGAAGCGGTCGGCGATGGCGCCGGTCACCGGCTGTGCCAGGCCCCAGATCAGGTTCTGCAGGGCGATGGCGAAGGCGAACACCTCGCGCCCCCAGCCGAACTCGGCACTCATCGGGGCCAGGAACAGGCCGAAGCCGTGGCGGATGCCCAGGGACAGGGCGAGGATCAGCGACGCCCCCAGGAGAATCCAGCCACTCGTGCGCCATACGGAAGTCATAGAATGTCCTCTGCGGGTATATACCCGCGTTATCGCGAAAAAATCAGTCCAGGGATTCCAGTTCGCCCAGCAGCGCCATCAGCGCGTCGCGTCGCTCATCGCCCAGACGCTCGGTCATCCGCGCCTGCACGCCTTCCCAGGCCTGCAACGCCGCCGCGACGCAGGCCGTGCCATCGGTGGTCAGGGCCACCAGGCGGTTGCGCTGGTCCTCGCCCTCGTCCATGCGCACCAGGCCCTTGCCCTCCAGCACCCGCAGGTTGCGCCCGAGGGTGCTGCGATCCAGCCCCAGCGCCTCGGCCAGCTCGGTGATGCTCGGCTGGTCGAGGCGCTGCAGGTTGTTCAGCAGCGAATACTGGGCGACGTTGATCCCGACTCTCTCCAGGGCGTCGTCGTAGATGCGGGTCAGGTTGCGGCTGGCGCGACGCAGTCGCGTGCACAGGCATCGGGTCGTGA
Source organism: Pseudomonas sp. USHLN015 (assembly GCF_037153275.1). Classification (NCBI taxonomy): domain Bacteria; kingdom Pseudomonadati; phylum Pseudomonadota; class Gammaproteobacteria; order Pseudomonadales; family Pseudomonadaceae; genus Pseudomonas; species Pseudomonas sp. USHLN015. The sequence goes on along the minus strand of NZ_JBBCKP010000016.1, from coordinate 65,587 downwards.
TCATGGATGCGTGTATATACCCGCATCAATCCGGCGTCAATGGCAATCGCGCATCGGCGCGGCATTGTCCGAACTGCCAGAGGCCTCCGTTATCGCTGCCAAGGCCGTGCCGGCAAGGGCGCCGTATAAATCGGCGGGTCTGCCACCTGCGTTCCGAGGTTCACCGATGCCCAGCTACAAGGCGCCCCTGCGCGACACCCGCTTCCTGCTCAACGAGGTCTTCGACTTCCCCGCCCACTACCAGGCCCTGGCCAATGGCGGCGAGGCCACGCCGGACATGGTCGAGGCCATCCTCGGCGAGTGCGCGAAGCTCTGCGAGGAAGTGATCGCCCCGCTCTACCACTCAGGCGACGAGGAGGGTTGCCACCTGGAGAACGGCGAAGTGCGCACGCCCAAGGGCTACAAGGAAGCCTACGACGCCTACGTGGCAGGTGGCTGGCAAGGCCTCTCGCACCCGGTGGAATACGGCGGCCAGGGCCTGCCCATGAGCCTCGGCGCCCTCAAGCAGGAAATGCTCGGCACCGCCAACTGGCCCTTCTCCATGTACCCGGGCCTGTCCCTCGGCGCCATGAACACCCTCATGCAGCACGGCACCGAGGAGCAGAAACGCACCTACCTCACCCCGCTCACCGAAGGCCGCTGGGCCGGCACCATGTGCCTCACCGAGCCCCAGTGCGGCACCGACCTGGGCCAGGTGAAGACCCGCGCCGAAGCCAACGCCGACGGCAGCTACGCCCTCACCGGCACCAAGATCTTCATCTCCTCCGGGGACCACGACCTCACCGAGAACATCATCCACATCGTCCTCGCCCGCCTGCCCGACGCGCCCAAGGGCACCCGGGGCATCTCCCTGTTCATCGTGCCCAAGTTCCTCCCGGGCGATGACGGCGGCCTCGGCCCGCGCAACGGCGTCAGTTGCGGCGCGCTGGAGAAGAAGATGGGCATCAAGGCCTCGGCCACCTGCGTAATGAACTTCGACGGCGCCACCGGCTACCTCATCGGCCCGCCGAACAAGGGCCTGGAATGCATGTTCACCTTCATGAACAGCGCCCGCATCGGCACCGCCATCCAGGGCGTCGCCACCGCCGAACTGGCCTACCAGGGCGCCCTCGCCTACGCCCGCGAGCGCCGCTCCATGCGCGCCCTTTCCGGCACCAAGGAGCCGGGCGAGGTGGCCGACGTACTGATGCACCACGGCGACGTGCGCCGCATGCTGCTGACCCAGAAGGCGGTGGCCGAAGGCGGCCGCGCGCTGGTCTACCTCGCCACCCAGTACGCCGACCGCATGATCGAAGGCATCCTGCAGAGCGACACCGGCAAGTACGAACACTGGGACGACAAGCTCGGCTTCCTCACCCCCATCCTCAAGGGCTGCCTGACCGAACTGGGCCTGGAGAGCGCCAACCTCGGCATGCAGGTATTCGGCGGCCACGGCTACATCCGCGAGCACGGCATGGAGCAGATCGTCCGCGACGCCCGCATCGCCACCCTCTACGAAGGCACCACCGGCATCCAGGCCCTCGACCTGCTGGGCCGCAAGGTGCTGCTGATGACCCAGGGCAAGGCCGTGCGCGACTTCAGCGGCCAGGTGGCGCGCCTGGCCCTCGACCTGCTGAAGACCGAGCCGGCCATGCGCGGCCGCGCGCTGACCCTGCTCAAGCTCGCCGGCCAGTGGAACGTCCTGACCCTGCGCATCGCCCTGCGCGCCCGCAAGGACCGTGACCTGGTGGGCACCGCCAGCCATGACTTCCTCATGTACTCCGGCTACGCCGCCCTCGCCTACGCCTGGGCCCTGCAGGAAGCCGCCGCACGCCGCCGCCTGCGCGAAGGCGGCGCCGAGTCCGAGGACTTCTACCGCGCCAAGCTGGCCACCAGCGCCTTCTACTTCGACCGCCTCCTGCCCCGCGCCAAGGGCCACGCCAGCGCCATGCTCAAGCCGACGAAGTCGGTGATGGGGCTGCAGGACGAGCACTTCCTCTTCGAGTGATCCACCCGCTGGAACGGGCCTCCCCCAGGGGAGGCCCGCCATGACACACCGTTGTAAAACAGCTGAGGTTTTCTACAAGGACATCAAGGACAGCAGTAGCCGGTCCGCCATCGGGTGGTGGCCTCTCACCGCCCTCCGCATCCACTCATCTCGGACATGCAGATGACAACGACCACGCGCATCAACTGGACGATGCTCAGCCTTCTCGCCCTGCTCACCGCCCCCCAGGCCCCGGCCGCCCCCGCCCCCCGGCCTGACGCCTTCGACCTGCTGACCCACAACGCCTTCTTCCTCACGCCGCTGCCGTTCAAGTTCAGCTGGAACAACCAGGAGCGCGCGCGCCTGATGACCCGGGCCGACTATGTGGAAGGACGCGATCTGATCATCTTCAATGAGCTGTTCGACAACACAGCCTCGGACATCCTGCTCAACGGGCTGAAGGACCGTTACCCGCACCAGACCCCGGTGCTGGGCCGCGCCACCAGCGGCTGGGACGAGAGCACCGGCAACCCCGCCGCCAAGCCCGAGGACGGCGGCGTCGCCATCGTCAGCCGCTGGCCCATCGTGCGCCGGGTGCAGTACCTCTACCGCGATGCCTGCGGGGCAGACGCCCTGGCCAACAAGGGCTTCGTGTACGTCAAGGTGATGCGCGGCGAGCGCCCGTTCCACGTCATCGCCACCCACACCCAGGCTGCCGACGCGGCCTGCCCAGATGGCGGCCAGGCTGCGCGTGAAAGCCAGTTCAGGGAAATGCGCGCCTTCATCGACCGGCAGAACATCCCCGCGAACGAAGTGCTGTTCGTCGGCGGCGACCTCAACGTCGTGCGCGGCAGCGCCGAGTACCCACGCGTGCTGGCCCAGCTGGACCTGCGCGAACCGGACAGCTACGCCGGCGCCCCCGCCACCTGGGACACCCGGCGCAACGGCGTGACCGGCTACCAGTACCCCTACAAGGACAACGGCCCCGGCAAGGCGCCATCCAACCCGCCGGAGTACCTCGACTACATCCTGGTCTCCAACCGCCACGGCCAGGTTTCGTACTGGCACAACCAGGCGCTGGACACCCCCTCCCCGCGCTGGAGCGCCAGCGACGGCGTCAACACCTGGCACTACCAGGACTACTCCGACCACTACCCGGTGGCCGCCTTCACCTATGCCGATCCGCAGCGCACGCCTCAGCGGGCCTTCAAGCCCACCGACAACCGCTACGCCCGCGTGGTGCTGCGCAGCCTCGAAAACGGCAACGCCCTGCGCAGCGGGGCAAAGGCGACCAACTGGGTCACCGTCACCGGCAACGGCCGAGACGACGCCAGCACCTTCAGCCTCAACGACTGGGACCACTTCGCCAGCTTCTGCGTGCGCAACGGCGACTACGTGACCCTGGAATCACGCGCCTACCCGGGCCATTTCCTCACCTGGTACGAACACGGCGCCGGCAAGTACGGCTACTACCCCGCCGCCGGGAAACCCTCGCGCCACCTGCGCGTGCAGATCGACAACGACCAGGGGCAATGCCTGAAGGATGGCGACCAGGTGGCGTTCATCGACTACAGCGGCCAGCGCCCCCTGCCCGGGCGCGACTACTACCTGAAGATCTGGCCCGACGGCGCCTGGAAGGACCACCTGTTCCTCTGGGGCGAGGCCCGGGACGCCAGCCGCTTCCGCGTCGAAGTGGAGCCGACCGCGGTCTACGAGAACTGGTACGACAGGTTGCGTTTCTGAACCACCGCGCCGGGGCGTTGCGCCCCGGCGTTTTCACCCCAGCAGCGCCAGCGCCACCAGCACGGCCACCTCGGCCAGTTCCACCAGCGCCCCGGCCGTGTCGCCGGTGGTGCCGCCGAGTCGCCGCAGCAAGCCACGGCGCCACCCGGCGAACAGCGCCAGCGCCGCCACCAGCGCGACCAGCGCCACCCAGCCGAACACCAGCCCCAGCAGCGCATGGGCGCCCAGCACCCAGGGCAACTCCCGGCGCGGCAAGTGCTCGGCCAGCGCCTGCCCCAGCCCACCGGGGCGCACATAGGGCGTGGTCATGAACAGCAGTGGCAGCAGCGCCCGCGCCAGCCAGGGTGCCAGCAGCAGCGCGGCGATCGGCCCCTGCTCCAGCAGCGCCACCAGCGCGGCGAACTTCAGCAGCAGGACCAGCACCAATACGACCACGGCGATGGGGCCGCTGCGCGGGTCCTTCATGATCGCCAGGGTGCGTTCGCGGTCACCGTAGCCGCCCACCCAGGCGTCCGCCGTATCGGCCAGGCCATCCAGGTGCAGGCCACCGCTCAGCGCCACCCAGGCGGCCAGCAGCAGCGCGGCCTCGAGCAGCGTCGAGGTATCGCCCAGCACCCACTCCAGCGCCAGCAGCGCCAGGCCCAGCAGCAATCCCACCAGCGGGTAGAACAGCAATGAGCGACCGATCTGCTGCGGCTCGGGCATGCCCGGCAGGCGCACCGGCAGGCGGGTGAGGAACTGCAGGGCGATCAGCAGCGGGGTCATGGCAAAACGATCCGGTGCAAGGTCGCGTGGGGCACCTCCACCTGCATCAGCTGGGCCCGTGGCAGGCCCCGTGCGCGGGCCAGCAGCAGGCGGATCACCCCGCCGTGGCTGACCACCAGCAGGCGCTGGCCGGCGAAGCCTTCCTGCAAACGCGCCGCCGCCGCGTGAACGCGGGCCTCGAAGTCGAGCAGCGCCTCGCCGTCGGGCGGGGTGAAGCTGTAGGGGTCGTTCCAGAACAGGCCCAGGCCGGCCTCATCGGTGGCCATCAGCTGGGCGGCGGTGCGGCCTTCCCAGGCGCCGAAATGCAGCTCGCGCAGGTCGGCGTCGAAACCCAGCGGCAGGTCCAGGCGCCCGGCCAGCTCCTCGGCGAAGCGCGCGCAACGCTGCAACGGCGAGCTGACGATGCCGTCCCAGGGGCCGGCCCCCTCCACCGCACCACGCATCTGCGCCCAACCGGTTTCGGTCAGGGCATCGTCCAGGCTGCCGCGAAAGCCCGCGCCCAGTTCGGTTTCGCCATGGCGCAGCAGGTCGATGACCAGGCTCATGCCGGGCGATCCGAGACGGCGGCCTCGGCGAAGGTGGCCATGCCGTTGTGCAGGTCGCAGGCCAGGCGCAGCAGCGGCAAGGCGATGGCGGCGCCACTGCCCTCACCCAGGCGCAGGCCGAGGTCGAGCAGGGTTTGCGCCTGCAGCTCCGCCAGCACGGCCTGGTGGCCCGGCTCGGCGGAACGGTGGGAGAACAGCAGCCAGTCGCGGCAGGCGGGGTTCATGCGCACGGCGCAGAGCGCGGCGACGCTGCAGATGAAGCCGTCCACCAGCACCGGGATGCCGCGCTGGGCGCAGCCGAGGTAGGCGCCAGCCAGGGCCGCGACCTCGAAGCCACCGAGGCGGCGCAGGCTTTCCAGCGGGCCATGGCAATGGGGCCTGTGCAGGGCCAGGGCGCGTTCGATCACCTCGGCCTTGTGCTGCACGCCCTTGTCGTCCAGCCCGGTGCCGGGGCCGACCAGTTGTGCCGCCAGGGTGCCCAGCAGCGCGCAGGCCAGGGCGCTGGCGGCGGTGGTATTGCCGATGCCCATCTCGCCGCCGAGGTATATGTCGGCCCCCGAGTCCACCGCACGCTCGGCACTGGCGCGGCCAGCCTCCAGCGCGGCCAGGCACTGGGCATCGCTCATCGCCGGTTCGCGGGCGAAGTTGGCGGTGCCGGCGCCCAGGCCCAGGTGCAGCACGCCAGGCAAGCGCTCCAGCGGCACGGCGGTGCCCAGGTCGACCAACTCCAGGGTCGCCCCCAGGCTGTGGGCCAGCACGTTGATGGCCGCGCCGCCACGCACGAAGTTGCGCAGCATCTCGCCGGTCACCGCCTGCGGGTAGGCGGAAACGCCCTCCTCCACCACGCCGTGGTCGCCGGCGAACACGGCGAACCAGGGCCGCGCGACCTCGGGGCGATCACTGCCCTGCATCGAAGCGAGGGTGATCGCCAGGCCTTCCAGCTGGCCCAGGGCGCCACGCGGCTTGGTCAGCTGGTCCTGGCGGGCCTGGGCCCGGGTGCGGGCAACATGGTCCTGGGGCTGGCACTCGGCCAACCACCACGCGAGTGAGGTCATAGGGGCTCTCCCTTCAACAGCATGGGCAGGCCGGCGACGGTGAAGGTCACGCGGGTGCAGCGTTCGGCCAGGGCCTGGTGCAGCCAACCGGCTTCATCGACGTAGCGGCGGGTCAGTTCGCCCAGGGGCACGACCCCGAGGCCGGTTTCATTGCTCACCAGCAGCACCCGCCCCGGCAGCTCGCCGATGCAGGCCAGCAGGGCGTCGCGCTCGGCGACGAGGCGCGCCTCGTCCTCCAGCATCAGCAGGTTGGTCAGCCACAGGGTCAGGCAGTCCACCAGCAGGCAGGTGCCGGGGGCCGCGTGCTCGCGCAGCACCCGAGCCAGTTCGGTGGGTTCCTCCACCAGGCCCCAATGGTCGGGGCGCCGGGCACGGTGGCTGGCCACGCGCTGGCTCATCTCGCCGTCCAGCGGCTGGCTGGTGGCGATGTAGGTGACGGCCAGGCCCGACTCGCCGGCGAGGCGTTCGGCCAGGCGGCTTTTGCCCGAACGGGCGCCGCCGAGAATAAGTTCAGCCATGGGCGGGCTCCAGGCCGCAGAGGCGGCGCAGCAGGTCGGTATCCAGGTGGCGCTCGACCTGATCGGCCAGGCGCTCGATGTCGCGCTCGCGCAGCGCCGGGTAGTCCACGGCCTGCACCTCGGCGAGGCCGGCCCAGCGCAGCAGCGCGTCACGGGCCTCGGCAGCCTCGAACAGGCCATGCAGGTAGGTGCCGAGCACCTGGCCGTCCTCGCTCACGGCGCCGTCGCAGCGGCCGTCGTCCAGTTGCGCGGCGGGCCGCTCCAGGGCGGCGCCACGGCTGACCCCGGCGTGGATTTCGTAGCCGGTCACCGCGGCACCTTCCAGGCCCAGGCGGCCACGCACGTTGCGCAGCTGCTTCTCCGGCTCCAGCACCGTGTCGAAGGCGAGCAGGCCGAGGCCGGCGCTGCTGCCGGCGGGCCCTTCCAGGCCGTGGGGGTCGTCGATGCGCTCGCCGAGCATCTGCAGGCCGCCGCAGATGCCCAGCAGCTTGCCGCCGTAGCGCAGGTGGCGGGCGATGGCCGCGTCCCAGCCCTGCGCGCGGAGGAAGGCCAGGTCGGCGCGCACGCTCTTGGAGCCGGGCAGGATGATCAGGTCCGCCGGTGGCAGCGCCTGCCCCGGACCGACCAGGGTCAGCTGCACCTGGGGGTGCAGGCGCAACGGGTCGAAATCGGTGTGGTTGCTGATGCGCGGCAGCACCGGCACCACCACCTTCAACGCCTCGCGGGGCTTGGCGTCCTGGCGGCGGTCGATGGCGTCCTCGGCCTCCAGGTGGAAGTCGGTGATGTAGGGCAGCACCCCGAGCACCGGCTTGCCGGTACGCGCCTCCAGCCAGTCGAGGCCGGGTTGCAGCAAGGCGATGTCGCCCCGGAAGCGGTTGATCACGAAGCCCTTCACCCGTGCCTGCTCGCTCTCCGAGAGCAGCGCCAGGGTGCCCACCAGATGGGCGAAGACGCCGCCCCGGTCGATGTCGGCGATGAGGATCACCGGGCAGTCCACCGCCTCGGCGAAGCCCATGTTGGCGATGTCGTTGGCGCGCAGGTTGATCTCCGCCGGGGAGCCGGCGCCCTCCACCATCACCACCCGGTAGCCGGCCTCCAGGCGCTGGTGGGAGGCCAGCACCGCCTGCATGGCGACCTTCTTGTAGTCGTGGTAGGCGACGGCGTTCATCGAGGTGACGGCGCGGCCGTGGATGATCACCTGGGCACCGGTGTCGGTATTGGGCTTGAGCAACACCGGGTTCATGTCGGTGTGCGGCGCCAGCCCGCAGGCCTGGGCCTGCACCGCCTGGGCGCGGCCGATCTCGCCGCCGTCGGCGGTCACCGCACTGTTGAGCGCCATGTTCTGCGGCTTGAACGGCACCACCGCCACGCCCTGGCGCTTGAGCCAGCGGCACAGCGCGGTCACCAGGGTGCTCTTGCCGGCGTCGGAGGTGGTGCCCTGCACCATCAGTGTGGTCATGCGAGCTCCCGGGCGAAGCCGCTCAGCACGGTGTCCAGGCGCTGCCAGCCGGCCTCGTCGGGCGGCAGTCCGAAACGCAGGCTCGACGGCGTGACGAACAACCGGGTGAGGATGCCGTGGGCGGCGAGGTATTCGTGCACCACCCCGGCGTGGGGCATGGCGACCCACTGGAACAGCGAGCAGCCGCCGGTGGGTTGCAGGCCATGGCTGCCGAGCAGGCGGGCCAGGCGCTGGCCGTCCCGCAGCAGGCGCTCGCGCTGCCGGGCCTGGCCGTCGACATCCTGCAGCAGGCCCTTGGCGATGGCCCGCGCCGGGCCGCTGACCGCCCAGGGTCCGAGCAGCTCCTCCATCTCGTCGAGCAGCTCGGGAGCGGCGCAGGCGAAGCCCAGGCGCAACCCGGCGAGGCCGAAGAACTTGCCGAAGGAGCGCAGCACGATGAGGCCGGGCAGGTGGCTGACCCGCGCCAGGCTCTGGTCGCCGGTGCAGTCCATGAAGGCTTCGTCCACCACCAGCCAGCCGCCACGCTCGGCCAGGCGCGCATGCCAGTCCAGCAGCAGCTCCGGGGAGTAACGCTGGCCGGTGGGGTTGTTGGGGTTGACCACCACCAGCACGTCGAGGCGGTCGATGGCACGGCGCGCGCCGGCCTCGCTGATCTCTTCCAGGCGATGGCCGACCCGGCGCCAGGCGGCACTGTGCTCGGCGTAGCAAGGCGAGAGGATGCCCACCTGGGATGTGCGACGCAGGCGTGGCAGCGCCTGGATGGCGGCCTGGGAGCCGGCCACCGGCAGCAAAGACGGGGCGCGGTAGTACTGGCGCGCGGCCTCTTCCAGGCCGTCGTCGCGCTCGGGCAGGCGCGCCCAGGCCGCGGCGGGCACCTCGGGCAGGGTCCAGCCGTAGGGGGCGATGCCGGTGGAGAGGTCGAGCCAGTCCGCCTCGGGAATGCGATAACGCTGCGCGGCGGCGCGCAGCCTGCCTCCATGCTCAAGCAACGAGCCATCCTCCGATGATCAGAACGCCCACCCAGAGCATCACGCCCTGGCGCACCAGGTCCATGCCACGGCCGATGTCCTCGGCGCGCGCGGGCTCGCCCTGCCCCAGGCACGGGCGCTCGTGCAGCTCGCCGTGGTACACGGCCGGCCCGCCCAGTTGCACGCCCAGCGCACCGGCGCCGGCGGCCATCACCGGGCCGGCGTTGGGGCTGTCCCAGAGCGGCGCCTGCTTGCGCCAGCAATGCAGCGCCAGCGCCGTCTTGCCGAGCAGCGCATAGGTCAGTGCGACCAGGCGCGCGGGAATGAAATTGAGGACGTCGTCGATGCGCGCGGCGGCCCAGCCGAAACGCTCGAAGCGCTCGTTGCGATAGCCCCACATGGCGTCGAGGGTATTGCTCAGGCGGTACAGCACCACGCCCGGCGCGCCGGCCACGGCGAACCAGAACAGCGCGGCGAACACCGCGTCGCTGCCGTTCTCCAGCACCGATTCGGTGGCGGCGCGGGCCACGGCGCTCTCGTCCAGCTCGCGGGTCTCGCGGCTGACCATGTAGCCGACGCGACGGCGCGCCTCGTCCAGGTCGCCGCCCTGCAACGCCACGGCCACGGGCTCGGCGTGTTCGTTGAGGCTGCGCAGGCCGATGGCGGCATAGAGCGCGACCACGCCCACCAGGGTGCCGACCCAGGGCAGCTCGGCCAGCCACCAGGCCGCCAGGGTCAGCGGCAGCACGGCGATCACCCAGGCGCTGACGCCATGGCTGCGCCAGCCACGGCCGCCAGGGTTGAAGCGCTGCTCCAGGCGCTTGGCCCAGTCACCGAAGGCCACCAGCGGGTGCCAGCGGCGCGGCTCGCCGAAGACGGCGTCCAGCACCACGGCGGCCAATGTCAGCATGCCCAGGCTCATTCCTTGTTTCCCCACTGGTTCTCGAACAGCAGTTCGGACAACGGACGCGGTTGCGCCCAGCCTTCCAGCGCCAGCATCGGCGCCGGGTAGAAGGCCTCGACCGGGCCCAGGCAGAGCACCGCCAGGGGCTTGCTTCCGGGCGGCATGCGGAGCAGGTCGGCCAGGGCTTGCGGGTCGAACAGCGAGACCCAGCCCAGGCCCAGGCCTTCGGCACGGGCGGCGAGCCAGAGATTCTGAATCGCGCAGGCCAGCGACGCCATATCCATTTCCGGCAGCGTGCGTCGCCCGAAGACATGCGCCTCGCGCCCATCCATCAGCGCGGCGACCAGCAGCTCGGTGCAGTCGCGGATGCCTTCGACCTTCAGCCGCATGAATTCGTCGGAGCGCTCGCCCAGGGCCTCGGCGGTGCGCACCCGCTCCGCTTCCACCAGGCCGTGGATGTCTTCGCGCAGCGCCGGCTCGGTGACGCGGATGAAGCGCCAGGGCTGCATCAGGCCGACGCTGGGCGCCTGGTGCGCCGCCTCCAGCAGGCGCGCGAGCAGCTCGGGGGCCACCTCGCCGCCGCTGAAGTGGCGCATGTCGCGGCGCTCGGCGATGGCGCGGTAGACGGCGGCGCGCTCCTCGGGGCTGAAGGCGTTGTCGGTCATGGGCGCAGGAGCTCCGCCGCCGCAGCGGGATTGGACGGCAGGTAGAAGTGGATGTACGACGCGGTGAGGCGGCCGGTGCGGAACACCGCCTCGGCCACCGGCTTGTCGTTCGGGCAGGTGCCGCGCGCCAGGGGCTGCAGCGGCGAGTCGAGGCGCGAATGGTGGTAGGTGTGGCCGCGCAACGCACCGCCGGGCAGCTCGACCTCCTGCAGGGCCAGGGCCACCAGGCGCTTCTGCATCACCGCGCTGCCGGGCAGCAGGCCGACCAGTTCGGCGCGCGCGCCCTCGGCGTCGGTGAGTGCATCGAGCAGGTAGAGCATGCCGCCGCACTCGGCGAGGATCGGCTTGCCGGCCTCATGGTGGGCACGGACCGCCTCGGCCATGGCGCGGTTTTCCGCCAGCGGCGCCAGGTGCAGCTCGGGGTAGCCGCCGGGCAGGTAGAGGCTGTCCACCTCGGGCAGGGCGGTGTCGGTCAGTGGCGAGAAGAACCGCAGCTCCGCACCGAGGGCGCGCAGCAGGTCGAGGTTGGCCTGGTAGGTGAAGGCGAAGGAGGTGTCGCGGGCGACGCCGATGCGCACGCCTTCCAGGGTCGGTCGCAGCGCCTGGGCGGGCGGCGCCTCGAAGGCCACGGCCGGCGGCAGCTCCACCGAGGCGCTGGCGGCCAGGGCATCGGCGGCGGCGTCCAGGCGTGCGTCCAGGTCGGCCAGCTCCTCGGCCTGCACCAGCCCCAGGTGGCGGCTGGGCAGCTCGACCTCGGCGCTGCGCGGCAGGGAGCCGTACCAGCGGATCCAGCCCGGCAGGCTGTCGCGGATGAGGTCGCTGTGACGCTGGCTGCCGACCCGGTTGCCGAGCACGCCGGAGAACGGCAGGCCCGGCTGGTAGGTGGCGAGGCCCACGGCCAGGGCACCGAAGGTCTGGGCCATGGCGGCGCCGTTGATCACCGCCATCACCGGCACGCCGAAGCAGCGCGCCAGGTCGGCGGCCGAAGGCGAGCCGTCGAACAGGCCCATCACGCCCTCGATGAGGATCAGGTCGGCCTCGGCGGCGGCTTCCCAGAGCAGGCGGCGGCTCTCTGCCTCGCCGATCATCCACAGGTCCAACTGGTACACCGGCGCGCCGGAGGCGCGGGCGAGGATCATCGGGTCGAGGAAATCCGGCCCGCACTTGAACACCCGCACGCGCTTGCCCTGGCGGGCATGCAGGCGCGCCAGGGCGGCGGTGACGGTGGTCTTGCCCTGGCCGGACGCCGGCGCGGCGATCAGCAGGGCCGGGCAATGGCGCGTGGAGGTGCTCAGAATTCCACCCCTTTCTGCGCCTTCACCCCGGATTTGAACGCGTGCTTGACCAGGCTCATCTCGGTGACGGTGTCGGCGGCGTCGATCAGGCCCTGGGGCGCACCACGACCGGTGGCGACCACGTGCTGCAGCTCGGGGCGCGATTCGATGTCGCGGAGCACGGTCTCCAGGTCCAGGTAGCCGTGCTTGAGGGCGATGTTCAGCTCGTCCAGCACCACCAGGCCGACCTGCGGGTCGTTGAGCAGCTGCGCCGCGACGGCCCAGGCCTGCTGCGCCTTCTCGATGTCGCGCTGGCGGTCCTGGGTGTCCCAGGTGTAGCCCTCGCCCATCACGTGGTAGGCGACCTCGTCCGGGAAGCGGCGGAAGAAGGCTTCCTCGCCGGTGGACATGCCGCCCTTGATGAACTGCACCACCCCCACCTTCACCCCGTGCCCAAGGGCGCGGGCGACCATGCCGAAGGCCGAGCTGCTCTTGCCCTTGCCGTTGCCGGTGTGCACCAGCAACAGGCCGTACTCGTCCTGGGCCTGGGCGATCTTCTCGTCGATCAGGGCTTTCTTGCGCTGCATGCGCGCCTTGTGGCGGGCATCGCGTTCGATGGATTCGGTCATGGGGGCTCCTGTCAGAGGGCTTGGTAGCGGACGCTGAAGAACACTGCCTGCCCGGGCTGGTTGTAGTCCAGCGCGGTTTCGTAGTCGGCATCCAGCAGGTTGGTGACCTTGGCCTGCAGGCGCCATTCCTCGGTCAGCCAGTACTCGCCGCGCAGGTCGAGGGAGGCGTAGCCGGCCACCTGGTTGCGGTTGGCCAAATCGTCGTAGCTGCGGCCTTCGGCGTGCAGCGTGGCGCCCAGGCCGAAGCGGCCGATGCGCCGGTCGAGGTCGAGGTTGAAGCTCTGCTGCGGGCGACGCGGCAGCTCGTTGCCGGCGTTGCTGCCGTGGTCGCGGTTCTCGGCGTCGATGAAGGTGGCGTTGGCGTTCCAGTCCCAGCCCAGCAATTGGCTGCCGAGCACCAGTTCGAGGCCGTCGATGCGGGCCTTGCCGATGTTGTTGGGGCCGCCGTACGGGCCGAGGGTGGAGTCGTAGGCGATCAGGTCGTCGACATGGGTGCGGTAGGCGTTGATCGACCAGTTGCCCCAGTCGTGCTGCCCGGTGAGCGCGGCCTCGAAGCTCTCGGAGGTTTCCGCATCCAGGCCCGGGTTGCCGTAGCCGGGGTAGTACAGCTCGTTGAAGCTGGGCGCCTTGAAGGCGGTGCCGTAGCCGAGGCTGAAGCGCAACGCGTCGCTGAGCGCATAGCCCCAGGCGGCGCTGCCGGTGTCGTGGGTGCCGAACTGTTCGTTGTCGTCACGGCGCAGCGACAGCTGCCAGTCCTGCTGGCCAGCCTGCCCCAGGTACTGGGCGAACCAGCCCTGGTTGCGGCGCGAGTCCTGCTCGAAGGCGGTGGAGCTGCTGACCTGGTCGCGCTGCCAGTCGTAGCCCAGGGTCAGCACATGGCCTTCGGCGAGGGTCAGGTCGTTGAGCCAGGAAGCGCTGTCGCGCTTGGAGTCGAAGCGGGCGTCGAACAGGCCATCGGTGTGGCTGGTGGACTTGTCCTCGCTGCGACCGGCCCGGAGGGTGATGTTCCAGATGTCCTGGGGGCTGAAGCGGGCGCGGCCGCCGATCACCTCCTGGCGGTTGTCGGCGTTGGCGCCATGGCCGCCGAGGGGATGCAGGTAACCACCGTTGTCGATGTCGTCGTAGTCGTTATGGGCCTTGGCGCGCATCAGCGTGCCGTCCAGCGCCAGCCCACCGAGTTGCACGCCGGCGTTGAGGGTGCCGGACAGGTTGCGGTAGCCGTCGGCGTCGGGCTCGTAGTAGTTGCTGCCCTGGCGGCGGGAGTTGATGCCGTCGGTGTCCTGGCTGCTGACGCCGAGGTTGTACCAGGCCTGCTCGTCGCCACCGGCCACCCCGGCGCTGCCCTGATAGCTGTCATGGGTGCCGTAGCCGGCGGAGAACCAGGGCTTGGCCGCGCCCTCGCCATGCCCCTTGCGGGTGAAGATCTGGATCACCCCGCCGATGGCTTCGGAGCCGTAGAGGCTGGAGCGCGGGCCACGGACCACTTCGATGCGCTCGATCAGCTCCACCGGCAGGTCCTGGAAGGCCGCCAGACCGGCGCTGACGGAGCCGACCTTGACGCCATCGACCAGCACCAGCACGTGGTCGGATTCGCTGCCGCGCATGAACAGCGTGGTGTTCTTGCCCGGGCCGCCGTTGTTGCCGAGGGTGACGCCCGGCACCTTGCGCAGCAGTTCCTGCAACGAGCTGGCCTGGCTGCGCTCGATGGCCTCGCGGTCGATCACGGTGGTGGCGGCCAGGCTGGCGCGCACGGGCTGCTCGCTGCGGGTGGCCGTGACCACCTGCTCGTCGAGCTCGAGGGGGGCTGCGGCCAGCGGGGCAATGCACGAGATGCCGAGAACAGCCAGCAGCGCCGGCCTCGGGGAAGCGTTTCGGTTCAAGATTCGGTCTCCGTCGCGCCACCCGCGCGACCTCCTGGGGTGATGCATGGGGCGGTCCCATGCGCGGTCACACCAGGCCGGTCTCCGGGCTTGCGAGTGGAACCGTCGGTTCCCCGACCGCGCCTTCCCATGCCGGGGCACAGTGGCTGGATGCGGTGGATGACTCGCCTACCGTTGCGGGGGCAGCGCCGGATTCTTCGGGAGAATGGACCGGCTTCCCTGTTTCACCCCGGCGGCATAGCCGCGGGGCACCTGGTGCACGGCGCGCAGCTTAGTGGCCGCTGTGGTCAGGGTCAATCGACGGGCGGCAGGCGGAAAAAGGGGTCGAACCGATGGCCGCGGGCCTGCGTCCACTCAACAGGACCCACTCCATGAGGAGACTTCCGATGATCCGCGAACGCTATGCCTCCTGCATCCAGGCCTGCAACGCCTGCGCCATCGCCTGCGAACACTGCGCCGCCTCCTGCCTGCGCGAGGAAGACGCCGCGCACATGGCGCTGTGCATCCGCACCGACCGCGACTGCGCCGACCTGTGCCGCCTCGCCGCCCTGCTGATGGCCCGCGACAGCCCGCTGGCCGACGAGATCTGCCGCCTCTGCGCCATCGCCTGCCAGGCCTGCGCCGAGGAATGCGCCAAGCACGACCACGACCACTGCCAGGAATGCGCGCAGGCCTGCCAGCGCTGCGTGGAGGAGTGCGAGGCGATGGCTAAGGCGGCTTGAGTCAAGCCACCAGCGCGCCAGACCTCACCCGCTCCGACACCGCTACCAGCTCATCGATCTGCTCGGTTGAACAGCCCATCCGGCCCCGCCGGAGCCAGGTCGGTGAAAGTCGTAACGCCTGCCTGCATTCATGAAACCGGATTCGATCTGGTTGCGCTCAGCGTCTTGCCGACGAGGTAGGCCGACAGCGCCTAGGCGCGCAGCGCGGGCCATTCGGCCTTGAGGAAATCAAAGTTGCTCATGCGTCTGTCCCACTGCCCAGCTGCCGCTCCAGGGACTGGCGCACCAGCCCGAGGATGTACGGCAGGTCATTCAATGAATCCAACACCACGGACACATCGCCATTGCCCCAGCGCCCCAGCCCGGTCACATCCTGGCAGAGCCCGCGCGGGTCGTTGATCTCGGCGAAGGGCATGTTCAGCGACAGGCGCAGGCGCGACGACTGGGGCACCACGTCGACGAAATTGGTCTCGGCCTTGAAGGCTACGTACAGCTTCAGAAATTGCTCGCTGACACAGGGATCGAGCGCCTTGACCGCCTTGCGGAAGGCCTCGAACAGCGACGCGCCCGGCTCCACCTGAAGGTAGGGATGGTCCTTGAGCCCGTAGCCCGTCTCCTCCGACGGCTCCTGGTAGGCCGCCAGCACCTGCACCTCCAGATGCGGCGCCGTCCACACCTGCAAGGCCCGCTCGGCCAGTTGCGCCGCGCGTGCCTGGATGGCCGCCTCGTTCCACTGCTCCACGCTGCCCAGGCCGGCGTTCAGGCGCAGCGGGCTCTCGCGGAAGCCGCCCGGCATGTCGCGCTTGGCCTGGAACGGGTGGTCGCTGTACTCGGCGTTGTAGCCGGTCAGGGTCAGGTTGCCGAGGGTGTGCAGCCAGTAGCCGTGCACCTCCTCCCAGTTGGCCCCCAGGGCCTCGCGCCACTCGGCGGAGAGCGCCGGGTTCTGCGGCATGATGTGCTCGATGGTGTACTCGTCCACCACCACCCGCTCCTTGCGCTGGAAGTTCTCGAAGCGCCGCAACCAGTAGCTGCGCACCCGGATGTTGTACAGGTCGCGCTCGGGCAGCGCCCGGCGGAACTCCTCGTCCGAGGGAAAGCGGCGGTACGACGGCAAGCCCAGGAAGTGCGCCTGGATGCTCTCCAGGTAGCGGTCCTTCTTCAGCGCCCGGCCAAAGGTGGCGAAGGTCTTGTTCATCGAGTTGGTGGGGATGGCGCAGACCGTGCGACGGAACACGTAGGACTCCACCAGGCGCACCGCCGCCAGCAGGTCGGCATGGCTCAGTTGGCCCGTGGCGTAGTCGTGGTACAGCTCCAGCAGGAAGGGATAGGCCACCTCCACCTTCAGCTCGCGCAGGTCATGGAAGGCCTGGGCCAGCTCAGGGTCGGGCTCGGCATTCAGCGCCATGGCGCAGAAGTAGCGCGCGTAGTCACGCACCTCGCGCACCTGCGCTTCCACCCCGAGCTGGGCGACCTTCGGCTTGCGGCTGTGGCTGCGGAAGGCCTCGTAGACCTCGTCCTGGCGCGGAATCTCGCCGGTCTTGAGTGTCAGGTAGTGGCGCATGAAGGCATCGAAATAGAGCCCGTAGGCCTCCTGCCCGAAGGCCACCTCCATCGGCCGCCAGTAATCCTCGTACAGGCGGCTTTGCAGCTCGGTTTCCAGCCCCATGAGGATGAAGTTGCGGATCAGGTCGGCCTGGCTCAGCTTGCGGCCGGTGGAGTTCATGCTTTCGAAGATCAGCTGCGGGTTGTCCTGCGAGCGATTCAGCGCGATGTCCACCAGCACCAGCTTGGCCAGCCCCCGGCACAGGGCGGCCAGGTCCTCATGCTGCTCGGCGATGCAGCGCTCGAAGAAGCGGTAGTTCTCGTACACCCGCAGGGAGTGCTCCGCAGGCTGTTCCTTGCCGGCCACCAGGGCGATCAGCGAGGCCTTGTCGGTTTGCGACAGCACCAGCTTGTAGCGCCGCTCGCCGCGCTCCAGCGGGTTCTCCAGGTAATAGGCCCGCAGCTTTTCGGGGGAGAAGCCGTCCAGCGGCTCCTGCTCCGCCTCGTCCAGGCCCGCCAGGTGGTGGGCCAGGGCCGTGAGCAGCAGGGTCACCGTGGTCAGGCGCTGCTGGCCGTCGATCACCAGGTAGGGCTCCACGCTGGTCAGGCTCGACAGGCCCTTCTCCACGTACACCACCGAGCCCACGAAATGCGCACTCACCTCCTCGTCACGCCCGGCCCGCAGGATGTCATTCCACAGTTGCTCGCATTCCTTCTCCGTCCAGGAGTAGGTGCGCTGGTAGATGGGGATGACGAACTGCGGGGCTTGCTTGAGGAGATCGAGAAAACGCGCTTCCGATGCCTTCATTTCAACGTCCTTGATGACTCGCCAACCCGTTCAACGGGGTGGCCGAGGGAGAGAGGGAACGAACCGCGCAAGCATACAAAGTGCCAGCACGGCTCGCATCACCAACGAGTCAAAGCCTGATGCGAGAACACCACGCGACCTCAATCGACCAGCTCGGGATGGTGTTCGTGTAGCCAGCCCAGGGTGTGCTCTAGCAAGCTGTGGGCCTCTTCCAGGCATGTGGCCAGCATCGCCTCGGAGACCGGCTCACCGTCGTAGTCACTGAGATTGCGTTTGCGCCGCAAGGTATCGAGCACCACCAAGCGCTCGGGCTCGATGCCCATGCTCTTGGGCAGCGCCTGCAGAGCGGTCTGGTGATGGCCCGGCTGGCTGGTGGAAGTGCGGTAACCGTTGGCCTGCAACCCCACCATGGCGCATTGCAGCAGGCACTTGTAGGCGGCATCGAAACGGTTGTCGGCACTCAGGGCCTGCAACTGGGCATCGGCCAGATTGCGGCTGGCGGCGGCGACCAGCCGAGCAATGGCAGCCTTGTCAGGGGTTACTTGCTGCAGACGCTGCAAGGCCAGCAAATTCTCCAAAGTCATCTTCTACTCCCTGTATGAAAAGCCGCGGCCGACTCACCAGCTCGCGGATGAAGGGCTCACCTTCGGCCAGCTTGCGCTGGAACTCCTGCACCCCGTACAGCACCGGGTTCACCTCACGCCCCAGCTGCTCCTGGCAAGGGTTCAACGCCCGCACCAGGTCGACGAAGCCCGCCGAGCCTATCACCATCACATCCACATCACTGTGGGCCTGCTCCTCGCCTCGGGCCACGGAGCCGAACACGAAGGCGTACTCAATGGAGGCAGACAGAGGCGCCAAGGCTGCCCGCAGTACATCGACAACACCCGACGTCTTGCGGAACAGCCCGGCCAACTCCTCGAACACCGGGCACTGCCGATTGGCCTGGTAAAGCACCTGGTTGCCTTGCTGTGAACGCAGCAGAAGGCCTGCCTCAGCCAAACGTGCCAGCTCCCGGTGCAGGGAGCCGGGGTGGGTATCGGTGATGCGCGCCAGCTCGCGCACATGCAGGGCCTGCTCGGGGTGCAGCAGCAGCCAGCTCAGCACGCGCTGGCGTTGCAGGCCGAAAAGCGTATCCAGAAGGTTCATGTTGTAGCCTTTTTAGCTTCATTCGTAGCCGATTTGGCTACATTAAACACCAGCGAGCCGTTCAACAAGACGACGGTTACAGCGGTCAGATACCCGCAACATGCGGCATGCCAGCTCTAGTAGCCCGGTTGTAGGGTGGATGGCGCTCTTTCCATCCACCAACGGCGTTCGGCACGGCTGCGCGGGTGCAACGCCGGGGCACTGGTAGCCCGGACTTCAGTCCGGGGCCACGAACAGCTCCCGGGCTGAAGCCCGGGCTACGCGGCGTCATGCCCGGCTCACCAACGCCGTGGCGGTTGCCGTGGCCACCACCTTGCCGGCCTGCTCCAGCTCGGCGGAGAGGAAGCACACCTGGCCGCCGCGCCGCTCCACACGCCCCCGGCCGAGCAGCGTGCCGACCCGGGCGGGCCGGTGGAAGCTGACGTTGAGGTTCAGCGTGGGGGCGAACTCCCCCTCCCCCAGGGTCGAGGCCAGGGCCGGGCCCATGGTGTCGTCCAGCATGGCGGCGAGAAACCCGCCCTGTACGTTGCCCACCGGGTTGGTGAAGGCCTCCACGGCCTCGAACGACACCTCGATGGTGCCGGCCTCGCCATCCACCGCGAGAATCCGGATGCCCAGGGTCGCAGCGGCCTTGGGGGCCGGTAGCTGGCCGTTCTGCACCTGCCAGAAAAACGCCTTCTCGTTCATTGCCTACTCCTTGTAGCTGCCGAGGCAGCGTCGTCGAACGGGCCGTGGCCCGGGATGAAAAGGGAGATGGCCCCGCCTGGGGGTACGCGCCGAGCCAACTGGCGCTCTATCCATCCACCAATGGCGTTCGGCACGGCTGCAGCGGGGCACCGTAGCCCGGACTTCAGTCCGGGGACCCGAACAGCTCCCGGGCTGAAGCCCGGGCTACGGGGTAGGGCCGCGCGGTGGGGTGGGCGGTCAGAGGCCGGGGAAGATGGCGTCGGCATCGATGCGGCCGCTGAGGTAGGGGGTGAAGCCGATGAAGAGGATGCACAGCGCCAGCAGGTCGCGCATGCCCAGTTCGCCCAGCATGCTGCCGGGTTTGCCGCCGTGGCGGACGCCGGGGTGGTCGCAGGTGAAGCCGTAGAGCAGCTTCAGCGCGCAGCGCACCTTGCGGTGGGGTCAGTGGGCCACCTCGTCGCAGATGCTCGACAGGGCGTATTCCTTTACGTAGGGCATGTCGCGGCCGAGGGCTTCCAGCAGGATCATCTGCTTCTGCAGGCAGGTTTTGATGCGGCCCTGGCTGGGGCGGTCGTGGAGGTCGCAGAAGGCTTCGTCGAAGTCCCGCAGCAGGGTGTGCAGGGCGTCGTGGCTGGCGCAGCTGTGGCGCAGTTGCAGCTGCAGGTCTTCGACCGTCTCGTCGAGCGCCTCAAAGCGATCGAAGGTCAGCGCCAGCTCGGCGTAGACCACCGCGTTGATCGCCAGCGCATGCACCCGGGACTGAGCACGCAATTGGCGGATCGACCAGTCGGCCCACTGCGGGTCATCCGCCAGGACGCCGATCAGCACATGGGTATGGACCAAGACCATCAGTCTTCGCCGCGCAGCAAGGTCATCAGCTCGTCGGTGCGCCACCGGCGCCCGGCCTTGCCGCGAGCGGCCTCGAAACGGTCTGCCGCCTGGGGCTCGGGGTCGACGCGGTTGAGTACCACCTCGCCCTGCTGATTGACGCTGAATTCCACGGACATGCCCGGGTGCAGGCCCAGTGCGTCGCGGATCGGCTTGGGAATGGTGACCTGGCCCTTGCGGGTGAGTGTGGTCGGCATAGCGGAGCCCTCAGTATTACCGGAGGAGTGACGGTAATACCTATGCCCTGCCGGGGCTACCGCGCGCGCTCAATGCCTCGGCTCGAACCCCGTCGGCTTGCCCGCCAGCCAGTCGACGAAGGTGCGCAGGCGCTCGTCGGCCATCAGCGCCTCGCGGGTGTTGTAGGTCAGCGCCAGTTCCTTTTCGCTGAACAGGCGGTGGATCTGGTTGTGGCAGGGACGGCAGACCCAGAGGGTGGCGGTGATGCGCTCGCTGCGGGCGAAGCGTTTCTGCACGTAGGTCTTGCTGTGCAGCGCCTTTGGGATCAGGTGGTGGCGGGTCAGGGGCGCGGCGCGCCGGCAGAGCTCGCAGGCGTCCGGCTGGGGCGGCAGGCGGATGGGCTCGGCCATGGGCTCAGCGCTTGCGGCAGAGGGTCAGCCCGTCGCCGATGGGGAGCAGCGAGAGGTCGATGCGGGCATCGGTCTTGAGCGCGCGGTTCAGGGCCTTGATAGCGCGGGTGTCGGCGCTGTCGGGGTTGGCCTCCAGCACGCGGCCGCTCCACAGCACGTTGTCGAACAGCACCAGGCCGCCGCTGCGCACCAGGGCCAGGGCGTGTTCCAGGTAGGCGGGGTAGTTGGCCTTGTCGGCGTCGATGAAGATCAGGTCGAAGCTGCCGGCCTGCCCGTCCCGCTCCAGGCGGCCGAGGGTTTCCAGGGCCGGGGCCAGGTGCAGGTCGATGCAGTCCTCGACGCCCGCCTCCTGCCAGTAGCGCCGGGCGACGGCGTTGTAGTCGCCGGGCAGGTCGCAGCAGAGGATGCGGCCGTCCGCCGGCATCGCTTCGGCCATCACCAGGGCGCTGTAGCCGGTGAAGGTGCCGACTTCCAGGATGCGTCGCGCTCCGGTGAGCCGCACCAGCATGGCCATGAACTGGCCCTGCTCGGGGGCGATCTGCCAGCGCGCGGTGGGCAGCAGCGCTGTTTCCTCGCGCAGGCGCGCGAGCAATGGCGTCTCGCGCAGGGAAACGTCGATCAGGTAGCGGTAGAGGTCGTCGTCGAGGTTGAGCGTCCGGGTGGTCATGCAGCCTCTCAGGGCGTGCTCGCCAGGTGCGAATCGAGCAGCACGCGCTTGGCGTTCAGGTAGCTTTTCTGCCAGTAGCTATTGGACAGGCTGTCGAGGCGCACCGTTCCGCCGCTGGAGGGCGCGTGGACGAAGCGCCCCTCGCCCACGTAGATGCCGGCGTGGCTGACCTGGCCGCCGCCGTTGGTGGCGAAGAACACCAGGTCGCCGCTCTGCAGGGCGTTCATGCCGATGGTCGGCACGCGCATGGCGATGAGCTCGCGGGTGGAACGCGGCAGGCTGATGCCGGCGGCGTCGCGGTAGACGTAGCCGATCAGGCCGCTGCAGTCGAAGCCGCTGTCCGGGGTGTTGCCACCGTAGCGATAGGGGGTGCCCACCAGGCCGAGTGCACGGAACAGCACGTCATCGGCCGCTGGCGAGGACGGCGCCTGGACCACGGGCGGGGTGTAGACGGGAGCGGGAGCCGGCGCATGGCTGGAGCAGGCACCGAGGAGGGCGAGCAGCGCGATGAGGGCGAGACGGTGCAATGCGGGCATGGCAAGTCAGTCCTGACTTGAGGTTTGCTCGCTAATTTGCTGATACCGCTCGAATAATGCAAGCAAAAAGCCATCGCCGCTGCGCTTGGGCGGCAACCCGGACCTATATAGAAGAAGGCGGAAACGAATCGGCCCGGAACAGGGTCCGGGCCGATGGGTGGATCAGGATCGCTATCAGCGGTGCATCGAGCCTTGCGCCGAGGCGTTCATCGACGGGGAAACCTGCGCCAGGACGCGCTTGGCTTCCATGTAGCTGGCGCTCCAGTAGCGGTCATCCAGGCTGTCGACCCGCACACCGCCGCTGCGATGGCTGGAGGAGTGGATGAACTGGTCGTCGCCGATGTAGATGCCGGCGTGGCTGACGCGGCCACGGCCACGGTTGTTGAAGAAGACGATATCGCCCGGCTTCAGCTCGCTGCGCGCGATGACCGGCGCATCGAGATTGATCATCTCGCGGGTGGAGCGCGGCAGCTGGATGCCCGCCTCTTCCTTGAACAGGTAGCCGACGAAGCCGCTGCAATCGAAGCCGGTCTTCAGGGAACGGCCACCGAAGCGGTAGGGGGTGCCCACCAGTTCGAAGCCACGCTCGAGAACGTTGTCGGCGAGGGACGGCAGCTGGTAGGGCTCGTCGTCCATCATGTCCGCCATGTCCTGGACGCTCGGCTCTTCGATGGCGGCCTGGGGCTCCGGAGTGGCGGCTACTTGCGGCTTCGGCGAGACGCCGGCGCAAGCGGTGAGAAACAGTGCAAACGTGATAGGCACGAGGGGTGCGAAGCGACTGAGCATGGGCACGACCGTGTCGAAAATTATAAGAAGGCGCGAATATGCCCTCTATCGATCTAATTTGCAAATTTAATCGATCGAAATGTGACTCAGTAGTTCCTGCAAAACATCTAAGGCCTTTCCCTTCAGATGTACGTCGACCGAGCGGGCGAGATCAGTGCTGGCGGGGTTGATTTCCGCCGTGAAGCCGCCTTGCTGGCGGGTGCGCATCACCGGTTCGATGATGTAGGGGAAGCTCGCCGTGGTGCCGACCGCAAGCACCGCATCGAAGCCCTTGCGCAGTTGCGCATAGAGGGTGTCGATGGCCTTTTCGGGGAGCATTTCCTCGAACAGGACGACGGGAGGCCGGAGAATACCACCGCAAACCGTGCATTTGGGAGGCAAAGGCCGTTCCAGGTGCTGCGACAGTTGGTCGCTCTCGGCGCCGCACGACTGGCAGAACAGGGGCGCCAGTTCGCCATGGATCTCGATCAGCCGCTCCACGGGCGACCCCGCCTGGCGGTGATAGCCGTCGATGTTCTGCGTCAGCACCCAGCATTCCGGCTTGAGCCGCTGCAGCTCGGCGATGGCTGCATGCCCGGCATTGGGGCGTGCGCCGAGGCAGGCGCGCCCGAGTTGGGCGAGGTACTTCCAGCACAGGGCGGGGTCCCGCCGCAGCATGGGGCCGGAGATGGCCTCCTCGATCGGGATGCCCTCCTCCGTCATGCCGTTGTAGAGGCCACCGAGCCCGCGGTAGGTGGGCAGGCCGGAATCCGCGGAAAGGCCTGCCCCCGTGATGATGAGGATGCGTTCGGCCCGCTTCAGCTCAGCGGCGACCCGGGCGATATCCGACGAATGGTCCATGGAAGCCTCCTGCCTCGCGAAACGGGATCAGTGGTTGACGGTATGGGCCAGCATCACCGAGAGCTGGCACAGCGGCCTGCCGCTTTCCTCATGCCACCGGTTGAACGCGGCCTGCACCAGGGCGAGATCGCGCAGGCTGGTGGGCGCCTTGTCGATGATCTCATGGGCCGTGAGCGCGGCGACCATGTCGTCGGTGGGGATGAAGGTGTCCTTGCCGACCATGCGCAAAAAGCGCGGCGCCGACAGCCCGCCCAGCTGGTTGCCGTGCTTGGCCAGGTACTTCCACAGGCCGACGATGTCGGTCACCGGCCAATCGGCGATCAGCGCACCGAAGCTGCCCTTCTCGCGGCGCACGTCGAGGATGAACTGGGCGTTGCGCGGCACGCTCTTGAGCTTGCCCAGGTGGCGGATCAACCGCGCATCCTGCATCAGCCGCTCCAGGTGCTCGGCGCCCATCAGCACCACCTTCTCCGGGTCGAAGCCGAAGAACACCTCCTCGAAGGCCGGCCACTTGGCGTCCACCAGGCTGTGCTTGAGCCCGGCGCGGAACACCCGCAAGGCCAGCAGCGACAGGTAGCGATCATCGGCCAGCCCGCGCAGCTCGGCATCGCTGCGCGGCTGCGGCAGACGCGCTTCCAGGGCCTCGGCCGAGCCGAAGCGGTTGAGGCAATACTCGTGGAGCCAGCGGTAATCACGCATAGATAAGAGCCTTGGCTGTAGCTCGAAGCTTGAAGCTTGAAGCTTGAAGCTCACATTCAGATATTGACGACGTCCAGGGTGCGCGGCGCGGCGCTTTCGTCGATGCGCAGGTTGGTGAAGTCGAACAGGTTGCGGTCGGCCAACTGCGAGGGCACCACGTTCTGCAGGGCGCGGAACATGATCTCGGTACGGCCCGGCGACTTGCGCTCCCATTCCTGGAGCATCTCCTTGACCACCTGGCGCTGCAGGTTCTCCTGCGAGCCGCAGAGGTTGCACGGGATGATCGGGAACTCCTTGAGCTGCGAGTAGGCCTCGATATCGGCCTCGTTGCAGTACGCCAGCGGGCGGATCACCACGTTGCGGCCGTCGTCGGCACGCAGCTTCGGCGGCATGGCCTTGAGGGTGCCGCCATAGAACATGTTGAGGAAGAAGGTTTCCAGGATGTCGTCGCGGTGGTGACCGAGTGCCATCTTGGTCGCGCCGATCTCGTCGGCGAAGGTGTAGAGCGTGCCCCGGCGCAGGCGCGAGCACAGCGAGCAGGTAGTCTTGCCTTCCGGGATCTTCTCCTTGACCACCGAATAGGTGTCCTTCTCGACGATGTGGTACTCGACGCCGATGGACTCCAGGTAGGCCGGCAGCACGTGCTCGGGGAAGCCCGGCTGCTTCTGGTCCATGTTCACGGCGACGATCTCGAACTTGATCGGCGCGACCTTCTGCAGGTACAGCAGGACGTCGAGCATGGTGTAGCTGTCCTTGCCGCCGGACAGGCAGACCATGACCTTGTCGCCGTCCTCGATCATGTTGAAGTCGGCGATGGCTTCGCCGGCGAGGCGACGGATGCGTTTCTGCAGTTTGTTCTGGTTGACCGAAAGGGTGCCCATGGTGCTCTGGAATCCGGGGAGGGGTGCGAAAAGCTGGCTATTTTACGCACAAAGCGCGCGCCACCCCAGCCCTCAGTTTCGCTGTGCTAGCCTGCGCCCGATGAACAACGAACTAGACCCCTCCCTCGACCTCGTCGACCAACTGCTGGTGCTCCTGCGCCAGGCGCCGGACGGCATCGGCGAATTCGAGCTGATCCAGCGCCTCAAGGCCGGCCACTCCACCCACATCCCCAACCTGGGCCTGGCCGACCGCCTGGTGCTGTTCCGCACCCACTTCCTGCTGTTCAACGCCCTCTATCTATTACGCGACCGCCTCTGGGCCGAAGGCAGCGCCTTCCTCGCCATCAGCCCGCTGAGCATCCGCCTGCTGCCCTACACAGCGGGCAGCGACGCCCTCACCGAGCACGACCCGCTGCGCACCTACTACCTGGACCTGCGTCACCTGCGCGATACCACCGAGCGGGATGTCGAGAAACTGCTCGCCAGCTTCTGGACGCGCATGCAGGGCGGGGACGAAAAGCTCGCCGCCCTGGAGCTGTTCGAGCTGGTGGAGGGCGACGAAGCGCTCAACCTCGGGGTGATCAAGCACCGCTACCGCCAACTGGTGGGCCAGCATCACCCCGATCGCGGCGGCAGCACCGAGCGCATCCAGTCGATCAACATGGCGATGGAAATACTTCAGCGCTATTACCGCTGAGGCTTAAGTCTGATTTGCTCTAAAGCCACGGCAGGCGCAGGCTCCAGCCTGGACCTATACTGCGACACAAGGTCGCATGTGTCGGCCGAGCACCGGATGACGCTGGCTACGCGTACCCGGCGCTTCGCTGGGGGGCGACCTCATAATAATGAGGAGGTGTTCAGAATGATCCACCACGTTTGGGGGCTCTTCACCCATCCCGATCAGGAATGGCAGGAAATCCGTGGCGAGGAAGAAAGCATCAGCCACATGTACCTGACCCATATCCTGGTACTCGCTGCCATTCCCGTTGTCTCCGCCTATATAGGAACCACCCAGGTCGGCTGGGCCATCGGCAAGGGCGACCCGGTCATGCTCACGCAGTCCAGCGCGATGCAGATGACCATCCTCTCCTACCTCGCCATGCTCGCCGGTGTCGCCGTGATGGGCGCTTTCATCCACTGGATGGCGCGCACCTACGACGCCTCGCCGAGCTTCACCGAATGCGTCGTGTTCGCCGCGTACTGCGCCACCCCGCTGTTCATCGGCGGCCTCGCGGCGCTCTACCCGCACCTCTGGCTCGGCATGATCATCGGCACGGCGGCCATCTGCTACACGGTCTACCTGCTCTACGTGGGCATACCGACCTTCATGAACATCCCCACGGACGAAGGCTTCCTGTTCTCCAGCTCGGTGCTGGCAGTGGGCCTGGTGGTGCTGGTGGCGATGATCGCCGCCTCGGTCATCCTCTGGGGCATGGGCGTGGGGCCGGTGTACATCCGCTGATCCTTTCAACCGCAGGACGGAGGCCGCCCCAGGGGCGGCCTCTTCGTTTGCCGGCCGGCCAAAAAGTTGAAACCCTCCCCTCCCCGGCCCTCTAACTCCTTGAGCCCCCTGCGACAGCGCCCGTGCGCCCCAAGGAGAACAGCCATGGCCCCGCATCTATTGACCCTCTTCACCCAGCCGGAACGCGCCTGGCAGGAGATCCGCCAGGACGAGACGCGCAACAGCCTGCATTACCTGGTGCACCTCCTGCTGCTATCGATCATCCCGGCGCTCAGTCTCTACATGGGCACCACCGTGGTCGGCTGGAGCCTGGCCGAGGACGAGGTGGTGCGGCTCGCCTCGGGCAGCGCCCTGCAACTGAGCCTCGCCCTGTACGTCGCCACCGTGCTCGGCGTGCTGCTGATGGGCGGCTTCGTGCGCTGGATGGCGCGCGTCTTCGACACCCGCCCCGGCTTCAACGAATGTGTGGGCTTCATCGCCTATACCGCCACCCCGCTGTTCATCGCCGGGATCGCCGGCCTCTACCCCAGCCGCTGGCTGGCGGTGGCCGTGCTGCTGCTCGCCGGTGCCTACTCGACCTTCCTGCTGTTCGTCGGAGTCCCCGTGTTCATGCGCCTGAAACAGGAACAGAGCTTCCTCTACGCCTCGTCCATCTGGGCCGTGGGGCTGCTGGTGATGGTCAATGTGCTGGTATCCGTGATCCTGCACTGGCACCTGTACCTGACGCCGGAATACGTCTAGGGCGGCGAGTCACGACCGCTCGGCAGGAGAACGATTCGGCCGGTAGCGGCTTTGCGGCATAATCGCGGGCCCTGGAGTGCCCTCTATGCCCGAGCTGCTACACGCGCGCGTCGAAGCCTGCTACCAGCAGGCGGAAGCTTTTTTCCAACGCCGGTTCCCCCGCCCAGAAGTCAGTTTCAAGCTGCGTGGCCAGAAGGCCGGCGTCGCCCACCTGGATGAGAACAAGCTGCGTTTCAACCCGCAGCTGTATCGCGAGAACCAGGAAGATTTCCTCAAGCAGACCGTTGCCCACGAAGTGGCGCACCTGGTCGCCCACCAGTTGTTCGGCCACCGTATCCAGCCCCACGGCGAGGAGTGGCAGCTGATCATGCGCGGCGTCTACGAGCTGCCGCCCAACCGCTGCCACAGCTATGACGTGAAGCGGCGCAAGGTCACCCGCTACCTCTACCGCTGCGCCTGCCCGGACGGCGACTACCCCTTCTCCTCCCAGCGCCACGCCCTGGTGGCACGCGGGCGCCGCTACTACTGCCGGCGCTGCAAGGTGACCCTGGTGTTCAGCGGGGAACAGCGGCAGGAATAAACCAAAGCCCGCAGGGCGGGTGCAATCAGCGGATGTGCAGGTCGGCCCGAAGCTTGAAGCTTGAAGCTTGAAGCTTGAAGCTTGAAGCTTGAAGCTTGAAGCTTGAAGCTTGAAGCAACGAGTGTGGGAGCGAATTCATTCGCGAAGCTGGGGCCCGATTGGTGGGCTGAAGCCCACCCTACGCCCCCCCTGTCTCTATCCACATCCGCCGAACGCGCGCCTACCCGGTCACCTTCCCCGCTTTCAGCGAGGCGATCTGCTCAGGGGTGTAGCCCAGCTCGGCCAGCACCTCGGCGGTGTGGGCGCCCACGGCGACGCCCACATGGCGCGGCGCCGGCAGGCCGGTGGAGAACTTGATCGGGCAGGCGATCTGCCGTTGCGCCGGCAACCCCTCGCGCGGCACCTCGGTGACCAGGCCACGCGCCTCGATCTGCGGGTGCCGCACCGCTTCGGAGAGCGGCAGCATCGGCTCGACGCAGGCATCCAGCGCGGCGAACAGCTCGCTCCATTGGGCGAAGTCGCGTTTCTCGAACTCGATCTCGATGGCGCGCTTGAGCTCGCGCTGGTCCTCCGGCTTGGGCGACAGCCCGCGGGCAGCCAGCTCCGGCCGGCCGATGGCGGCGCAGAACTGTTGCATGAACTGCGGCTCCAGGCTGCCCACCGAGAACCAGCGGCCATCGCGCGTGCGGTAGTAGTCATAGAAGCTGCCGCCGTTGAGCGCCTGGTTCTCCATGTCCGGCTCCACGCCCGCACCGAGGTAACCGGCGCCGGCCATGCCGTGCAGGCTGAAGGCGCAGTCGGTCATGCTCACGTCCACGTGCTGCCCCTCCCCCGTCGCCTGGCGCTGGATCACCGCCGCCAGCAGGCCCATCACCCCGTGCAGCGAGCCGCCGGCGATATCCGCCAGCTGCACACCCAGGGGCAGCGGGCCGCTCTCCTGGCGCCCGGTGTAGCTGGCGACGCCTGCCAGGGCCAGGTAATTGATGTCGTGACCGGCCCGGTCGCGATAGGGCCCGGTCTGGCCGTAGCCGGTGATGGAGACGTAGATCAGCCTGGGGTTGATCGCCTTCAGCGCCTCGTAGCCCACCCCCAGCTTGTCCATCACCCCGGGGCGGAACTGCTCCAGCACGATGTCGTACTCGGCCACCAGCTGGCGCACCACCTCCACCGCCTCGGGGCGCTTGAGGTCGAGGGCGATGCTGCGCTTGTTGCGATTGAGGTAGGCGTGGCTGGTGGAGGTGCCGCCGTCATGGGGCGGCAGCACGCGCACCAGGTCCATGCGGCCGGGGGACTCGACACGCAGCACCTCGGCGCCCATGTCGGCCAGCAGCAACGAGGCGAAGGGCCCCGGCAGCAGGGTGGAGAAATCGAGGATCTTCAGCGAAGCGAGCGGGCCTTTCATGGCAACTCCATAGCGGTTCGGGTCATTCCCAATGCAGCGGCTGGCGTGCGTCCAGGCACGCGGCGACTGCGGCGAAACGTTGTTCAAGCACGTTGCGGCGGATCTTCATGGTCGGCGTCATGCAACCGTTATCCACCGTCCAGCTCTCGCGCACCAGCACGAAATGGCTGATGCGCTCATGGGGCAGCAGCTGGGCATTGAGCACCTGCAGGCTCGCCGCCAGCTCGGCCTCCACCTTGCTGCGCGGCTCGGCGCGGGCGGCCGGGCTGAGCTCGATCAACGCCAGAGGCTGGTCCAGGCCGTTGCCCATCAGGCACACCTGCTCGACCCAGAGGTTCTTGGCGATCTCGCCCTCGATGGGTGCCGGCGCCACGTACTTGCCCTTGCTGGTCTTGAAGATGTCCTTCACCCGCCCGGTGATGCGCAGGTAGCCATCGGCATCGATCTCGCCCTTGTCGCCGGTGTGCAGCCAGCCGGCCTGCAGCGTGTCGGCGGTCTTCTCCGGCTCCAGGTAATAGCCGGCCATCAGCGCCCGGCTGCGGTAGAGGATCTCGCCGTTCTCGGCGATGCGCACCTCGTTGTCCGGCATCGCCCGGCCGACGCTGCCGAAGCGCACCTGGCCGGGCCGGTTGAAGTTGCCGTAGGCGAAGTTCTCGGTCATGCCGTAGCCCTCGCAGATGGTCAGGCCGATGCGCCGGTACCACTCCAGCAGCGCCACCGGGATCGGCGCCGCGCCGCTGACCAGCACCCGCGCGCGGTCCAGCCCCAGCCCCTGGCGCACCTTGCGCGCCACCAACGTGCCGAGCAGCGGGATGCGCAGCAGGCGTTCGAGCCTTGCCTGGGGCAGCTTCTCCAGCACCCCCTGCTGGAAGCGCGTCCACAGGCGCGGCACGGAGAAGAACACCGTCGGCCGCACCCGCTTGAGGTCGGCGGCAAAGGTGTCCAGGGATTCGACGAAGGCGATGGCGCCGCCGCAATACAGGCTGTTGGTTTCCACCAGGAAGCGCTCGGCGGCATGGGACAGCGGCAGGTAGGAGAAGAACTGCTCGTGCTCGTCCAGGCCCATCTCCGCCACCGAGCGGCTGGAGGCGAAGGCGAAGGCCCCGGCGCGCTGCATCACGCCCTTGGGCTGGCCCGTGGTGCCGGAGGTATAGAGGATGCTGAGCAAATCGTCCGGGCGCTGCACATGCCCGTCGCGCAACGGCTCGTGGGCGGCCAGCAGTTCGTGCCATTGGTGCTGCGCGCCCAGGGTCGGGTACGGCATGGCGATGCGGACGACCTCGGCGGGAATGCCGGCCTCGATCTTCCCGGCCTCGTCGAGCTTGCCGAGGATGATCGCCTTGCACGCCGAGTGGCGCAGCACGTAGTCGATGCTCTCCACCGATTGCAGCGGGTACAGCGGCACGCTGACCAGGCCCGCGAGCATGATCGCCAGGTCGCTGATGATCCACTCGGCGCAGTTCTTCGCCAGGATCGCCACCCGGTCGCCGGGTTCGCAGCCCAACGCCCGCAGGGCGCTGGCCAGGCGCCGGGCCTGGTCGTCGGCCTGGCGCCAGGTCAGGTCATGCCACTGGCGCTCCACCGGCTGGCTGAGCCAGACGCGGTCCGGCGCGGTGGCCACCCAATGGGCGAGCCGCTGCAACGGCAGTTGGTCGGTCATCTTTCAACCCTCCTTGTTGTTCTTGTAATGGTCGGAGCTTGTCACGTTATTCGCCGCCTATCTGCCCTCCTCCAGGGCACGGCGGCTCGCCGGATAGCCTCACAGCCGGAACACCTGGCGCGCATTGCCATGGAGGAACTTCGCCTCGATCGCCTCGGGCAACCCCAGCTCCCTCACCTGGGTCATGCAGCGCTCCAGCGACAACTGCGGGAAGTTGCTGCCGAACAGCACCTTGTCCTGGCCGTAGCTGCGCATGAACTGCAGCAGCGCCTGGGGGTAGTAGCGTGGCAGGTAGGCGGAGGTGTCGATGTAGATATTGTCGTGCTTCCAGGCCAGGCCGATCATCTCCTCGGTCCAGGGATGGCCGATGTGCCCGGCGACGATGCGCAGCTCGGGGAAATCCAGCGCCACCTCGTCCAGGTAAGGCACCGGGCGGCCGGTCTCCGAGGGCATCAGCGGGCCGGTGTGGCCCACCTGGGTGCAGAAGGGAATGTCCAGCTCGATGCACTTCACGTAGAGCGGGTAGTAGAGCCGGTGGTTGGGCGGCAGCTTCCACAGCCAGGGCACCACGCGCAGCGCCTTGCAGCCCAGCTCCAGCACCGCCCGCTCCAGCTCGCGCACCGCCGCCAGGGGTTTGCCGAGATCCACCGTGGCGACCCCGACGAAACGCTCGGGAAAGGCGCGGGTGTACTCGGCCACCAGGTCGTTGTCGAACACCCAGCGCTCCGGCCGGCACCAGGCGGCGAGCATGAGCTTGTCCACGCCCGCGCGGTCCATCTCCGCCACCGTCTGCTGTGGCGTCAGCGGTTGGTCGAGCAAGTGTGCGGAACCGGATTTCTCGAACAGCCGGACCACCTCCGGCAACAGCTCGCGGGCGCGGCCGTTGGCAGGTTGGGCCCAGGCGTCGATGGCGCCCAGCGGTGCATTCATGGCAGTGACCTCCTGGTGTCCATACAGTGGCTGAACTCTAGCCCGGCCCGGGGCGCCGGGCCGGGGTTCAGAGCTTCATGCCGCGGCTGATGATCTCCTTCATGATCTCCGAGGTGCCGGCGAAGATGCGCTGGATGCGTGCGTTCGCGTACATCTTGCAGATCGGGTACTCCCACATGTAGCCCCAGCCGCCGTGCAGCTGCACGCCCTCGTCCACCACCTTGCACAGCAGCTCGGTGGTGAACAGCTTGGCCTCGGCGGCCACTTCGGGGGTGAGTTTCTTCTGGTTGTGATCCATCACGCAGCGGTCGGTGAAGACCTGGGCGACGTCGATCTGGGTGCGCATCTCGGCCAGCTTGAAGCGGGTGTTCTGGAAGTGCGAGACGGGCCGGTCGAAGGCCTTGCGCTCCTTCACGTAGTCGATGGTGGTCTGCAACGCCGCCTCGGCACCGGCCACCGCGCCACAGGCGTTGGTCAGGCGTTCCTGGGCGAGCATGTTCATCAGGTAGAAGAAGCCGCCCTTGGCATCGCCCAGCAGGTTCTCCTTGGGCACCTTGACGTTGTTGAAGAACAGCTCGGCGGTGTCCTGGCTCTTCATGCCCAGCTTCTTCAGGTTGCGCCCGCGCTCGAAGCCGATCATGTCGCGCTCCACCAGGAACAGGCCCATGGCGTGCTTGTTGGCCGGGTCGGTCTTGGCCGCGACGATTACCAGGTCAGCCAGCAGGCCGTTGGAGATGAACACCTTGGAGCCGTTCAGCTCGTAGTGGTCACCCTTGTCCACGGCGGTGGTGCGCATGCCGGCGAGGTCGGAGCCGGCGGAAGGCTCGGTCATGGCCACCGCGAGGATGATTTCGCCACTGATGATCCCCGGCAGGAAGCGCGCCTTCTGCTCGGCGTTGCCGTACTCGGCGATGTAGGGGCCGCACAGCGCCGAGTGCAGCGGGATCATGAAACCCGGCTCGTTGATGTGGGCCAGCTCCTCGCACATGATCTGCTCGTAGCGGAAGTCCTTGAGCCCGGCGCCGCCGTACTCCTCATCCGCCCAGGGCAACAGGAAGCCCATCTCGCCAGCCTTGCGCCACACGGCGCGATCCACCACACCCGCCTCCTCCCAGGCCTCCTGGTGCGGCACCACTTCCTTCTGCAGGAAGGCGCGGAACGCGTCGCGGAACATGTTGTGTTCGGTTTCGAAATGGATGCGCTGCATGCGAAGGGTCTCCCTGGAAAAAAACGTTCCGCAGGGTAGGCGGCGCCCGCCCGCACGCTCAATGACGCAAGCGCTCAGGCTCGATTGACCCATGCGCTCAGCATGAAGCGGGACCACCCTCGCCGCCTCGTCACTCCCGCGAACGCGGGCGGCCAGTGAGCGGCGTTGACGACCGTAGCCCAAGAGCTACAATCGCCGGCATGATCGAGGTCCTCCAGAGCAGGGCGTTCGCCACCTGGCTGAACCACCTGAGCGACGGCAAGGCCAGGGCACGGATACTGGCTCGCATCGACCGCATGGCCGACGGCCACCTGGGGGACGTCGCACCGATAGGCGAAGGCCTCAGCGAAGCCCGGCTCCACTTCGGCCCCGGCTACCGGCTCTACTTTCTCCAGCGCGGCCGGTTCCTGATCGTCCTCCTCTGCGGTGGCGACAAGGGCAGCCAGGGGCGAGACATCAGACACGCCAGGCGCATCGCCACAGCGTGGAAGGAGCAACACCATGACTGAAGACTTTTCCCGCTGGGACTCCGCCGACTACCTGCGTAGCGAGGAAGACATGGCCAACTACCTGGATGCCTGCATCGAGGAAGCCGGCGACGATCCCGCCTTCATCGCCAAGGCCCTCGGCACCCTCGCCCGCGCCAAGGGCATGACCCAGGTCGCCCGCGACACCGGCCTCTCGCGCGAAAGCCTGTACCGCGCGCTGTCCGGCGAGGGCAATCCCGAGTTCGGCACCATCCTCAAGGTCCTCAGGGCACTCGGCCTGCAACTGCACGCCAGCCCCGCCCGCCACTGACGCGGGTTTCCCGCGCCCATAAAAAAGCCCGTCACGAGACGGGCCTGGAAAATCTCCTCCCCGTGGGGAGGGAGGAGAGAATTACAGGGTTCAGACGCGCTGGGCTTCTACCTGCGGCGCGGCATTGCCGGCCAGTTCGCGGTCCAGGGTGTCGGTGTCCAGCTGCTTGCACCACTTGGCGACGACCAGGGTCGCCACGCCGTTGCCGACCAGGTTGGTCAGGGCGCGGGCTTCGGACATGAAGCGGTCGATGCCGAGGATCAGCGCCAGGCCCGCGACCGGCAGGTGGCCGACGGCGGAGAGGGTGGCGGCCAGGACGATGAAGCCGCTGCCGGTGACGCCGGCGGCACCCTTGGAGGCGATCAGCAGCACCAGCAGCAGGGTGATCTGGTGGGTGATGTCCATCGGCGTGTCGGTGGCCTGGGCGATGAACACCGCGGCCATGGTCAGGTAGATGGAGGTGCCGTCGAGGTTGAAGGAATAACCGGTGGGGATCACCAGGCCGACGACCGACTTGTTGGCACCGAGTTTTTCCATCTTGGCGATCATGCGCGGCAGGGCGGACTCGGAGGACGAGGTGCCCAGCACGATCAGCAGTTCCTCGCGGATGTACTTGATGAACTTGAGGATGCTGAAGCCATGGGCGCGGGCGATGCCACCCAGCACGATCAGCACGAACAGCAGGCAGGTGATGTAGAAGCACAGCATCAGCTGGCCGAGCTGCACCAGCGAGCCCACGCCGTAGGCGCCGATGGTGAAGGCCATGGCACCGAAGGCACCGATGGGCGCGACCTTCATGATCACGTTGATGATGTTGAACATCACCTGGGAGATACGCTCGATGAACTCGAACACCGGGCGGCCGTAGTCACCCATGCGGTGCAGCGCGTAGCCGAACAGCACGGAGAAGAACAGCACCTGGAGGATGTCGCCGTTGGCGAAGGCGCCGACCACGGTCCCCGGGATGACGTTCATCAGGAAGTCGATGGTGGACTGCTTCTCGCCAGCCGCCGCGTAGGCCGCGATGCCCTTGGTGTCCAGGGTGGTGGGGTCGACGTGCATGCCGACGCCGGGCTGCACCACGTTGACCACGACCAGGCCGATCAGCAGCGCGAGGGTAGAGACGATCTCGAAATACAGCAGCGCGTAGCCACCGGTCTTGCCGACGGCCTTCATGCTCTGCATGCCGGCGATGCCGGTGACCACGGTGCAGAAGATGATCGGCGCGATGGCCATCTTGATCAGCTTGACGAAGCTGTCACCCAGCGGCTTCAGGGCGACGCCGGTCTGCGGGTAGAAGTGGCCGACCAGGATGCCGATGGCGATGGCCACCAGAACCTGGAAATAAAGGCTTTTGTAGAGGGGTTGACGGGTCATGGCAGGTCCTCTCGGGTGGTGCGGGGCCTGATTCCGTACAGGGGCGCACCACCGGTCTCTATCACCTCCCTTGCTGGGAGACTTTGTTGTTCTGCGATCCAAACCAATGGATGGCGAGACTCCTATCGCAAGGGCTGTGCCAACCCGAACGGATCGCTCAACACCTAGTGCGCCGTGGCCCACAGAAAACAACAGGGGGCTGTAGGACAATTCTTCAGGCGGATTCCCGCCAAGGCGCCCGGGGGATTCCCGCCACGGCCACCCCTTGTCGCCCCCTCGCGCCCCGCCCTACCATCGGCCACCCCGAACCAGGAAGCCGCCCCATGCGCGAGCGCACCATCGCCAGTCATTTCGTCCGTGCCGCCCTGCGCGGTCCCGAGCGCCATGGCCTGGATTGCGCCGCCATCCTGCGCCACGCGGGCATCCAGGCGGCATTGCTGGAAGAGCCCCGTGCCCGGGTCGCCCCGGAGCAGTTCAGCCGGTTGATGCAGTTGCTGTGGGAGGCGCTGGACGACGAGTACATGGGCTTCGGCCGCCAGCGCAGCAAGCGCGGCACCTTCGCCATGATGTGCCACGCGATCATCCACTGCCGCAGCCTGGAGAAGGCCCTGGGGCGAGGGGCGATGTTCTACGGCCTGTTCCCCGAGGCGCCGCGCATCCTCCTGGAGCGCGAGGGCGAGTCGGTGCGCCTGACGGTGGACGACGCCACCCTCTGGGACCCGGACCACTTCCTCGTGGAAAGCCTGCTGGTGATCTGGCACCGCCTCGGCAGCTGGCTGATCGGCCAGCGCATCCGTCTGGAGGAAGCCACCTTCGCCTATGCCGAGCCCGAGCACGTCGGCGAATACGAACTGCTGTTCCCCACCCAGCGCCGCTTCGATGCGCCCAGCACCAGCCTGCTGTTCAACGCCCGCTACCTGGCCATGCCGCTGCTGCAGGACGAACGCACCCTCAAGCACTTCCTCGAGCACTCCCCCGCCGACCTGCTGGCCCGCCCCGATGGCGGCGACAGCCTCACCAGCCAGATCCGCCGCCTGCTGGGCCGCGACTGCCGCACCTGGCCGGACCTGGAAGCAGTGGCCCAGCAGCTGCACATCAGCCCGCAGACCCTGCGTCGCCACCTGCGCGAGGAAGGCTCCAGCTTCCAGGAACTCAAGGATCACCTGCGCCGCGACCTGGCGATCTACCACCTGGGCCGCGACGAGCTGTCCATCCAGGACATCGCCGAGCAGCTCGGCTTCTCCGAACCCTCGGCCTTCCACCGCGCCTTCAAGAAATGGACAGGCCTCACCCCCGGCGCCTACCGCGCCCAGGAAGCCTGACCGCCCAAACCCTACTCGCGTAGCCAGGACGTAGCCCGGGGGCTTTTCGCGCCAGCCTCAACCCTTCACCATCGCCGCCGCGCTGAGCATCTCGATCTCGCGGATCTCGAAATCCCGCACCAGGAACTCCATGCGCCGCTCGTGGAAGGCCTGCATGTGCGGCAGGGCGGAATGGGCTTCCAGGTCCGCCCGCGAGCGCCACACCTCGAAGAAGATGAACAGCGTCGGGTCGCGGGCATCGCGCAGCATGTGGTACTCGATGCAACCCGCCTCCGCGCGGCTGGGCTCGACGTAGGCGCGGAACAGCGCCTCGAACTCGTCGGCTTTCTCCGGGCGCAGGTGGGCATGGAGGATGAAGGCGCAGGTATCGCTCATGGGCTGACGCTCCGGTTGCTGGAATGCGGCGCAGCCTATCGCAAGAGTCGATTGGCGATTCGTGCATTTCACGCAAAGGCGATTTGCCCCGGAAGCGGTTTTTCCCGCGCACGGCCCTGGGTAACCTGCCGGTCATCGAGAACCTCACGAGGCCACCCAGCCATGAAAAAGATCCTCCTGCTCAACGGCGGCAAGCAGTTCGCCCATTCCGACGGCCGCTACAACCGCACCCTGCACGAAGCCGCCCTGGCCCACCTCGACCGCTCGGGCTTCGACGTGAAGGAAACCTTCATCGATGGCGGCTACGACACCGCCGAAGAAGTGCAGAAATTCCTCTGGGCCGACGTCATCGTCTGGCAGATGCCCGGCTGGTGGATGGGCGCGCCCTGGACCGTGAAGCAGTACATCGACGAAGTCTTCACCGCCGGCCACGGCAGCCTCTACGCCAACGACGGCCGCACCCGTTCCGACGCCTCGCAGAAATACGGCAGCGGCGGCCTGCTGCACGGCAAGCAGTACATGATCTCCGCCACCTGGAACGCCCCGCAGCAGGCCTTCGACGACCCCACCGACTTCTTCGAGGCCAAGGGCGTGGACGCCGTCTACTTCCCCTTCCACAAGGCCAACCAGTTCCTCGGCATGACCGCCCTGCCCACCTTCCTCGCCGTCGACGTGATGAAGCGCCCCGATATCGAAGGCGACATCGCCCGCTACGAAGCGCACCTGGCCAAGGTGTTTGGCGCTAGCGCCTGATGCCGTTAAGTGGGCCCCCACCCTGCCATCAAGGCATCCGCACAGGTTCCTGCTCACGGGGCTGCAACGCCATGGAAGAGGCGGGAGCTCGCGAATGACGCCCGAGGCGACGAAGCGTCAGGCCAGCAACGCCACCGACTTGATCTGCGCCCACAGCTGCTGCCCCGGGTGCAGCCCGAGCTGGTCTCGCGAATAACGGGTGATGCGCGCCAGCAGCGGGTTGCCGTCCACCTCCAGGCGCACCAGCACGTGGGCGGCGTTGTCCGCCGGGATCTCGGCGCACACCGTCGCCGGCAACAGGTTGAGGATGCTGCTGTCCGCCTGGCGTTGCAGGCCCAGGCTGACGTCGCGGGCCTGCACCTTGAAGCGCACCCGCCGCCCGGCCTCCGCCGGGGCGTGGGCCACGCGCATGCTCAGCCCGCTGCCCGGCAGCCCGAGGGTGAGCAACTGGTACTCGGCGTCATGCCCGATCACCCGCCCCTCGATCACCACCCCCGCGTCATCGCCCAGCGCCGTGGGCAGGTCCAGCCGCGCCAGGGTCTCGCCCAGCGGCCCGCTGCCAAGCACGCGGCCCTCGTCCATCAGCACCAGGTGATCGGCCAGCCGCGCCACCTCCTCCGGGGAATGGCTGACGTAGAGCACCGGGATATCCAGCTCGTCGTGCAGGCGTTCCAGGTAGGGCAGGATCTCCGCCTTGCGCTTGCCGTCCAGGGCCGCCAGCGGCTCGTCCATCAACAGCAGGCGCGGGCTGGTCAGCAGCGCCCGGGCCATGCCCACGCGCTGCCGCTCGCCACCGGACAGGCGCGCCGGCATGCGCTCCAGCAGGTGCTCGATGCCCAGCAGCTCCACCGCCTGCGCGAACTTCACGCGGCGCTCGGCGGGCGGGATGCGCTTCTCGCCGTACTCCAGGTTGCGCCGCACCGACAGGTGCTCGAACAAGCTCGCCTCCTGGAACACATAGCCCAGGGCGCGCTTGTGGGTAGGCACGAAGAGGCCGCGCTCGCTGTCCTGCCAGGTCTGGCCATTGATCTCCAGGCGGCCACGGGCGCTGCGCTCGAGGCCGGCGATGCAGCGCAGCAGGCTGGTCTTGCCCGAGCCGGAATGGCCGAACAGCGCCGTCACCCCGCGCCCGGGCAGGGCGAGGTCGACGTCCAGCTCGAAGCCGGGCCAGGCCAGGTACAGGCGCGCACGTATGTCGTCACTCATGCCGCGGGGGTCCTCGGGGTCAGGTCCAGCCCGGCTTCATGCGCCGGCTGGAATACAGGGCCAGCAGTATGAGGAAGGAGAACACCACCATGCCACCGGCCAGCCAGTGGGCCTGGGCGTACTCCATGGCCTCGACGTGATCGAAGATCTGCACCGAGACCACCCGGGTCTTCTCCGGGATGTTGCCACCGATCATCAGCACCACGCCGAACTCCCCCACCGTGTGGGCGAAACCGAGGATGGAAGCGGTGACGAAGCCCGGCCGGGCCAGCGGCAGCACCACGGTGACGAAGCTGTCCCAGGGGCTGGCGCGCAAGGTGGCCGCGACCTCCAGCGGACGCGACCCCATGGCCTCGAAGGCGTTCTGCAGGGGCTGCACCACGAAGGGCAGCGAATAGAGGACCGAACCCACCACCAGCCCGGCGAAGGTGAAGGGCAAGGTGCCCAGGCCGATGGACTGGGTGAACTGGCCGATGAAACCATTGGGCCCCATGCTCACCAGCAGGTAGAAGCCGATCACCGTGGGCGGCAGCACCAGCGGCAGCGCCACCACCGCCCCCACGGGCCCCTTCAGCCAGGACCCGGTGCGGGCCAGCCACCAGGCGATGGGCGTTCCCACCAGCAGCAACAGGGCCGTGGTCAGGCTCGCCAGTTCCAGGGTCAGCCGGATCGCCGCCCAGTCGTCACCGCTCAGTGGCATCGCACCGTTTCCTCAGTCAGTCAAAGCTCGTAGCCGTAGGACTTGATCACCGCCGCGGCCTTGTCGCCCTTCAGGTAGTTGACCAGCGCCCTGGCGGCGGCGTTGTCCTTGCCCTTGGCGAGGATCACCGCGTCCTGCCTGATCGGGTCGTGCAGCTCGGCCGGCACGATCCAGGCGGAGCCGCCGGTCACCTTGCCATCCTTGTAGACCTGCGACAACGCGACGAAGCCCAGCTCGGCATTGCCACTGGAAACGAACTGCTGCGCCTGGGTGATGTTCTGGCCCTCCACCAGCTTGCCCTTGACCTGGGCGGTCAGGCCCAGCTTCTCCAGCACCTGGGTGGCGGCCAGGCCATAGGGCGCGGCTTTCGGGTTGGCGATGGACAGGTGCTTGTACCCATTGTTCTTCAGCACCTCGCCCTCGGCGTCGACGTAGCCGTCCTTGGCCGACCACAGGGCCAGGGTGCCGACGGCGTAGGTGAAGCGGGTGCCGGCAACGGTGTCGCCTTCCTTCTCCAGCTTGGCCGGGGTGGTGTCGTCGGCGGCGAGGAAGACCTCGAACGGTGCGCCGTTCTTGATCTGGGCGTAGAACTGGCCGGTGGCACCGGTGGCGATCACCAGCCTGTGGCCGGTGTCCTTCTCGAAGTCCTTGGCGATGGCCTGGATCGGTGCGCTGAAGTTGGCGGCGACCGCGACCTGGACATCCTGGGCCAGGGCCAGGCTGGCGGTTGAGCAGGCGGCAAGCGTGACGAGCAGGCGAGACAGATGGCCCATGGGAACACTCCTTGGTTGTTGTGCGAGGTCGGAGGATGTGGAACGGAAGCCGACTCTAGCGCCTCGCTATGTATAAAACTATATAGCGATGAAAATTTTCTTCGGCGATCGTCACAGGCGTGCAATACAGACCGGTGAAACTGACGGCGGCTGAGGGACCAGCCCCCATCTGATGCCGCTGGCGGCTCACTTGGCCACGACGGAAAAGTCCGGCGCTCCCGCCGCGCCGATATCGCCTCCGCCTCCCCCGCTGCGGAAACCTCATGGCCGCCTCCTGCGGCCATTTTCGTTCCCACCTCCCGCCCCCGTTCATCCGGCGGCACGCCCCATTCCTGACCGGGTTCTCAAGTTCGCCCAGGGACCGCAGACGGCGCTTTGCCATCATGCTAAAAGGCGCCCGCCAACCCAGGGCCCCAGGCCTGACTACACTTCCCGGGCGCCTGCCTGAAACCGAGCCACCATGTCGCCGACCCCGTTCATCGCCTGTGCCCTCACCTGCCTCCTCACCTTCCAGGTCCAGGCGGCCGAGCCCGGAAAGCTGGTGTTCTGCTACGAGGACCAGGACTCCTGGCCCTGGGTGATGCTCGACGACAAGGGCCTCAACCAAGTGCTGTTCGATCGTGTGCAACAGGCGCTGAAGCTGAAGATCCAACGCCAGCCGATGCCCTGGAAGCGCTGCCTCGATGGCCTCGCCCGGGGCCAGTACGATGGCGCCTTCGCCGCCGCCTTCAAGACCGAGCGCCAGGTCATGGGCCACTACCCGTACCGCGCCGATGGCTCGCTGGACACCGGCAAGCGCCTGCACAGCGCCTCCTACTCCCTCTACCGCCTGCGAGGCAGCCAGGCCGACTGGGACGGCAAGGCCTTCAGCGGCATCCGTGGCCGCGTCGCCTCGCTCAGCGGGTTTTCCATCATCGATTTCCTCAAGGCCCACGCCCTGGAAGTCGAGGAAACCAGCCGCGACCCGCTGGCACTGCTGCGCATGCTCCACGGCCGCCGCTTCGAGGCCGCCGCCATGCAGACCCTGCGCGCCGACCAGCTCCTGGCCAGCCACCCGGACATCGGCCAGGACATCGAGAAGCGCCCGGTGCCACTGGAGCAGAAGGACTATTACCTCATGCTGTCGAACCGCCTGGTGGACGAGCGGCCCGCCCTCGCCCAGGCCATCTGGGACGAGATCGCCCGCCAGCGCGAATCCGCCGACTACCAGGCCCGGCTCAGGCAGGTGCTGGCCGACACCCCGCACGGCAACTGACCGGCCGGGGTCCGTTCGGGATCAGAGCAGCAACTGGCTCAGCACCGCGCGCAGCTTGCCGGGCTTGACCGGCTTGTTCAGCAACGGCGCGCCGAGGGCCTGGAGGTTGCGCCGGCACTCGTCGCTGCGGTCGGCGGTGATCATCACCGCCGGGATCGCCCGGCCGAACTGCCCGCGCAGCGCCTGCACCACCTCGCAACCGGTCACGCCGTGATCGAGGTGGTAGTCCGCCAGGATCGCCTCCGGCGCGACGCCGCCCAGGTTGCCCAGGGCGCTCTCCAGGTCGGGCGCGGTCACCACCTCGCAGCCCCACTGCCCCAGCAGCGCGGCCATGCTGTGGAGGATGCTCGCCTCGTTGTCCAGCACCAGCAGGCGCCGACCCGGCAGCGGGTCGCCGGTGACCGGGCGCGGCGGCCGCTCCTCGCGGCGTGCGGGCAGCACCTCCGCCAGCGGCACCTCGATGGAAAACACCGAACCGCGCCCCGGTTGCGAGCGTACGCCGATGGGGCAGCCGAGGATGCCGGCGATGCGGTCGACGATGGCCAGCCCCAGGCCCACGCCCTTGCGCTCGGCTGCACGGCCCCGGTCCAGCTGGTTGAATTCGAGGAAGATCGCCTGCAACTGGTCCGCCGGAATGCCCCGCCCGCTGTCCCACACCTCAAGCCGCACCTTGTTGCCCTGGCGCCGGCAGCCGAGCAGCACGCGGCCACGCTCGGTGTAGCGGCAGGCGTTGCTGAGGAAGTTGCGCAGGATGCGCGTCAGCAGGCGGATATCGGTGCTCACCGCGAGCCCCCCGGGAATGCGCGCGCGCAGTTGCAGCCCGGCGGACTGGGCGACGCTCTGGAACTCCGAGGCCAGCGGCGCCAGCAGCTCGTCCAGGCGATAGGCGTCGATGTCCGGACGGATCGCGCTCTGGTCCAGCTTGGAGATTTCCAGCAGGTCGGTGAGCAGGTCCTCGGCGCCTTCCAGGGCCAGGTGGGTGCGCTCCACCAGCAGTTGCTCGGCACCCGGCAGATGGCGCTCGCGCAGGGTCGAGACCAGCAGCCGCGCCGCGTTCAGCGGTTGCAGCAGGTCGTGGCTGGCGGCGGCCAGGTACTTGTCCTTGCTCTGGTTGGCGGCCTCGGCGGCGTCGCGCGCCTCGCGCAGCTGGCCATTGAGGGTCTGCAGCTCCAGGGTGCGCGCCGCCACCCGCTGCTCCAGTTCGTCGTTCAAGGTCTGCAGCCGCTGCTGGGCGAGGATGCGTTCGGTGATGTCGGCGACGAAGCCTTCGAACAGCCCCTCCTCGTCCGGCTTCAGCAGCAGGTTCATCAGCACGTCGACATGGCTGCCGTCCTGGCGACGCAGGCGCGTCTCGTAGCCGAACAGCCCCTGCTGGCGCTGCAGCTCGGCGCGGATGTGCACCAGCTCCGCCTCGCCACCGACGAACAGGTGGCTGGCGAGATCGGTCAGCGCCCACAACAACTGCTCCGGCGAGTCGTAGCCGAGCATCCGCGCCAGGGCCGGGTTGGCCGCACGCAGGCCCTCCTGCAGGCTGGCCTGGAAGATGCCGTGCACGGCGTGCTCGAACAGCCACTTGTAGCGATTGCGCTCGGTCTCCAGCTCCTCCAGCCGGCTCAGCAGCTCGGGATAGTGGCTCTTGCGCGCCGAATGGCTGCCCAGCCCGAGCAGCGCCTGGCGCTGCTCCTCAGAGGGCCTCGGCATACACCACCTCGACATCCCGCTGGCTCGACTCGCGCGGGTTGGTGAGGATGCAGGGGTCCTCCATCGCATGGCGCGACAGGAAGGGGATGTCGGAGGTGGAAACGCCGTGCAGCTTCAGCGTCTCGTGGAAGCCCACCGACTGCTTGAAGGCGATCAGGTGCTCCACCAGGCGCTGGCGGATCTGGTTGTGGTTGAGCCCGCGCCCGTCGATGCCCAGGGTCTCGGCCACCACGCGGAAACGCTCCGGCGCGGCGCTGTAGTTGAAGGCCACCACATGCTCCACCAGCGCCGCGTTGCACATGCCGTGGGGCAGGTCGAGGAAGCCGCCGAGGCTGTGGGACATGGCGTGCACCGCGCCGAGGATGGCGTTGGAGAAGGCCAGCCCCGCCTGCATGCTGCCGAGCATGATCTTCTCGCGCAGGGCGATGTCGTCGGGCGTTGCGATCATCTGCACCAGGTTGCCGTTGATCAGGCGCATGGCCTCCAGCGCGTGGGTATCGGTGAGCGGCCCGCTGCCGGTGGACACGAACGCCTCGATGGCGTGCACCAGCGCATCGATGCCGGTACAGGCGGAGAGGAAGGGGTCCATGCTCAGCGTGGTTTCCGGGTCGAT
Organism: Pseudomonas sp. USHLN015; assembly: GCF_037153275.1. Classification (NCBI taxonomy): domain Bacteria; kingdom Pseudomonadati; phylum Pseudomonadota; class Gammaproteobacteria; order Pseudomonadales; family Pseudomonadaceae; genus Pseudomonas; species Pseudomonas sp. USHLN015. The sequence goes on along the minus strand of NZ_JBBCKP010000016.1, from coordinate 21,569 downwards.
CAGCGACACGTCCGGCACCACCGCCTTGCTGACGATGGAGAACTTCATCCGCTCGGCCTGGTTGGAGATGATCACGAACTGCGACACGTCCGCCGAAGTGCCGGCGGTGGTGGGGATGAGGATCAGCGGCGGGCTCGGCACGCGGATGGTGTCCACGCCCTCGAATTCGAGGATGCAGCGGTTGTGGGCGACCATGATGCCGATGCCCTTGGCGCAATCCATCGGGCTGCCGCCACCCACGGCGACTATCACGTTGCAGCCCTCGCTGCGGTAGAAGTCCGCCCCCAGCCGCACCTCCTCCACGCGCGGGTTGGGCGAGACCTGGGTGAACAGGCAGTAGTCGATGCCCTGGGCCTGCAGGCTGGCCTCCACATCGGCGACCCAGCCGGCGGCGAGCACACCGGGGTCGGACACCACCAGCACCTTGCGCGCACCGAAGGTGCTCGCGTAGTTGCCGACGTTATGCCGGCAGCCGGCGCCGAAGATGATTTCGGGGGACACGAATTTACGCAGTTGGCTGATGTCGTGGCGCATGATCCGCCTGATCGTTCTTGTTATGGGATGGGAAGCAGACTACTGGAATCAGGGACGTTTTCAATCCGACCAATGGGTGCCAGCCGATTGCTAGTCCCAAGCTTCAGTGCTTGAGAGCATCCCACCCGATCGCCATGCGATCAGAGCAACCGCCGGTAGAACCCGTATTCCGCCTCCAGCGCATGGGCGAGGTTGGCGGCCTGGCGGAAGCCGTGGCCTTCGTCGGGATAGAGGTGCACCTCCACCTCGCGGCCCAACTGGCGCAGGGCGTCGACCATGGCGTGGGTCTGCGCGGGGACGACCACGGCGTCGCGGCCACCCTGGAAGAAGATCAGCGGCGCCTCGATGTCCGCCAGGCGCTGCAACGGGGTGCGCTGGCGATAGCGGTCGGCGTCGAGGTCGGGGTCGCCGATCAGCCAGTCGAGGTAGTCGGCCTCGAACTTGTGGGTGACCCGGCGCAGCGCCAGCGGGTCGCTGACCCCGTAGAGGCTGGCACCGCCACGGAAGGTGCGGCCCTCGGCCAGGGCCAGCAAGGCGCTGTAGCCGCCGGCACTGCCGCCACGGATGAAGGCCCGCGCGCCGTCGATGCGCCCGGCGGCGGCCAGGTGGGCGACCGCCGCGCAGGCGTCCTCCACCTCGATGCGCCCCCACTCCCCGCGCAGGCGCTGGCGGTAGGCCCGGCCATAGCCGCTGCTGCCCCGGTAATTGAGGTCGAGCACGGCGAAACCGCGCTGGGTCCAGAACGGGATGCGCGGGTCGAAGTGCGGGTAGCAGGCCGAGGTCGGCCCGCCATGCATGAACACCAGCAACGGTGGGCGCTCATCCACCGGCCCCTGCACCTCGGCATTGCGCGGCGGGTAGAAGAAGCCGTGAGCGCGCTCGCCCTGGCCGGTATCGAAATCCACGGGCTCCGGGCGTGACAGCTGGGCGTCGGGCAGCGGTTGCTCGCCACCGGCCAGTACCACGACGCGCCCCTCGCTGCGGTCGATGGCGATCACCGCCGGCAGCCGGTCCGGTGCCGAGGCGATGGCATAGAAGTACAACGCATCGAATGCCAGGGCACGGAAGCGGCTGAAGGCCTGCGCCAGGCGTCGCTCACCCGCCCCGCCCTGCTCCACCAGCACGCCGAAGCCCTGCTCGAAACGGCTCGCCAGCAGCCCATCCGCCTCCAGCGGCAGCCAGGTGCAGGCACCCAGTTGCCAGGGCGCGGCGGCGTGATCGGCCTCCACACTGCCCGATACCGGGCGCCAGCCAGCAGCGGATTCCTCCCAGGGCTGCCACCAACCGTGGCGGTCGCTCAGGCACAGCAGACGGCCATCGGCGCTGAAGCGTGGCTGTTGCAGGGACTCCTCGCCCTCGTGGCCCGCCACCTGCCGCGGGTCCTGCCAGGCGCCGTCGTCGTCACGCCGGGCCACGCACAGGCGGGTCGCGGTCCAGGGCTGCTCGGGGCGGTTCCATTCGATCCAGGCCAGGCGGCGACCGGAAGCGTCCAGGGTCGGCGCGGCATAGAAGTCAGCGCCCTCGGCCACCACCCTGCGCGTGCCGTCGCCCAGGGCGATGCTCACCAGGCGATTGCGCACGGCATCACCGCCATGGCACTCCTCCACCGCCAGCAGCGCCTGGCCACGCGCATCGAACTGCAGGTCGCCGTAGCGGCTGCCAAGGCGTCGGGTCAGGGGTCGGGGTTCGCCGTCCACGCTCTGCAGATAGAGCTGCTGGTCCACCTCGTTGACGAAGGCCACGCCCTCGGGGGTCGCACAGAAGGCACCGCCACCGTACTCGTGCACCCGGCTGCGCAGGGAAATGCCTGCCGGCGTCAGGCAGCGCGCCTGGCCTTCGCGCCACAGCCAGAGCGTGGTGCGTGCGTCCCGCGGGTCGAAAAGGGTCCATAACAGGCCGTGCGCGCAGCGCTTCAGCTCGGCGAAGTCACGGCTGGCGCCTGCCGCGTCGAGCGCGCTGAAGGTGCTGGGCCAGGTGCCGTAGGGGACGGTGGCGTGGGGCATGGCGATTTCCGGACAGGTCCTCTTGGGTGGGCCCCCGCGTTCGCGAGGGTGACGGTGCAAGGCGCAACCCCGCAGGGCTCCGGCCAGCCCCCGCGAACCCGGGGCCCCACCGAACAGCCCTCACGCCTTGGCGATCAGCTGCGCATTGCCCGGGTTGCGGAATACCAGCTCATTCACGCCCCGTGGCGCCTCCTCGGCCTGGCGGCGGGCGTCGAGGATGATGCCGTGGTGCGCCGACTTGCTGCACACCGGGTCGGCGTTGGCGGCGTCCCCGGTGAGCATGAAGGCCTGGCAGCGGCAGCCGCCGAAGTCGCGATCCTTCTCGTCGCAGGAGCGGCACGGCTCGGGCATCCAGGCATCGCCTCGGAAGCGGTTGAAGCCGAAGGAGTCCTGCCAGATGTGGCGGATGCTGTGCTCGCGCACGTTGGGGAACTGCACCGGCAGCTGCCGCGCGCTGTGGCAGGGCAGCGCGGTGCCGTCGGGGGTGATGTCGAGGAACAGGTTGCCCCAGCCGTTCATGCAGGCCTTGGGTCGCTCCTCGTAATAGTCGGGGGTGACGAAGATCAGCTTGCAGGGGTGGTTCTCGGCCGCCAGCTTGTCGCGGTAGGCATTGGTGATGGCCTCGGCGCGCTCCAGTTGCTCGCGGGTCGGCAGCAGGCCGGCACGGTTGAGCTCGGCCCAGCCGTAGAACTGGCAGGTGGCGAGCTCGACGAAGTCCGCCTCCAGCTCCAGGCACAGCTCGATGATGCGTTCGATGTTGTCGATGTTGTGCCGGTGGGTGACGAAGTTGAGCACCATCGGGTAGCCCGCCGCCTTCACCGCCCGGGCCATGGCCAGCTTCTGGGCGAAGGCCTTGCGCGAGCCGGCCAGCAGGTTGTTCACCGCCTCGTCGGCGGCCTGGAAGCTGATCTGGATATGGTCCAGCCCCGCCTCGGCGAACTCGGCGATGCGCGCCTCGGTGAGGCCGATGCCGGAGGTGATCAGGTTGGTGTAGTAGCCCATGCCGCGCGCCGCGCGGATCAGCTCGGCCAGGTCCTGGCGCACCAGCGGCTCGCCACCGGAGAAGCCCAGCTGCGCCGCCCCCAGCTCACGGGCCTGGCGGAACACCTCGATCCACTCGGCGGTGGACAGCTCCGCGCCCTGGCGGTCGAAGTCCAGGGGGTTGGAGCAGTACGGGCACTGCAACGGGCAGCGGTAGGTCAGCTCTGCCAGCAGCCAAAGCGGCGGGCCGGGCTGGCTGGCCGTGCGGAGCGGTTCAACGCAGCTCGATCCAGAACTGTGCACTGGCCACCTCCATGAACGCGAGGATGTCCTCGTCCACCCCCGGCACATCGGGGAAGCGCCCGGTGAGGTCGTCGATGATGGCCGCGACGCTGCGCTGGCCGTCGATCAGCTTGAGGATTTCGCTGGCGCTCTCGTTGAGCTTGATCATGCCTTCCGGGTAGAGCAGCACGTGGCAGCCCTGGGCCGGCTCGAACTGGAAACGGAAGCCCCGGCGCAGTTGCGGGGTCTTCGATTGCAGCACCTCGCTCATTGCCCCAGCCCCCTGTGCCAGACCCGCTCGCGGGTCACCGTGTGGTACGGCGGGCGCTCCAGCTCGTAGGCCATGCTCATGGCATCGAGCATGCTCCACAGCACGTCGAGCTTGAACTGCAGGATCTCCAGCATGCGCTGTTGGGCCTCGACCGTGCGGTAGTGCGCGAGGGTGATGCGCAGGCCATGCTCCACGTCGCGCCGAGCCTGGGACAGGCGCGAGCGGAAGTAGTCGTAGCCGGCCGGGTCGATCCAGGGGTAGTGGGTGGGCCAGGCGTCGAGGCGCGACTGGTGGATCTGCGGCGCGAAGAGCTCGGTCAGCGAGCTGCTCGCCGCCTCCTGCCAGCTGGCGCGGCGGGCGAAGTTGACGTAGGCGTCCACGGCGAAGCGCACGCCCGGCAGCACCAGTTCCTGGGACAGCACCTGCTCACGGTCCAGCCCCACCGCCTCGGCGAGTCGCAGCCAGGCCTCGATACCGCCCGCCTCGCCCGGCGCGCCGTCGTGGTCCTGGATGCGCTGGATCCACTCGCGGCGGGTATCGCGGTCCGGGCAGTTGGCGAGGATCGCCGCATCCTTCAGCGGGATGCACACCTGGTAGTAGAAGCGGTTGGCCACCCAGCCCTGGATCTGCTCGCGGCTGGCGCGGCCCTGGTACATCGCCACATGGAAGGGATGGTGGATGTGGTAATAGGCGCCCTTGGCGCGCAGCGCCTGTTCGAATTGCTCGGGACTCATGGCGGTCTGTTGCATGGACAGCTCCTCGTTGTTCGGGCCGGCGCTCAGAGGCGGATGGCCATGCCATCGCAGGCCACTTCGATGCCGCGCGCGTCCAGTTCGGCGCGCTCGGCGGAATCGGCATCGAGGATGGGGTTGGTGTTGTTGATGTGAATGAGCACCCGGCGCTTGTCCTGCAGGCCGTCGAGCACCTCCAGCATGCCGCCGGGGCCGCTCTGCGGCAGGTGGCCCATCTCGCTGCCGAGCTTGTCGCCCACCTCGCACACGCGCATCTCGTCGTCGCGCCACAGGGTGCCGTCCACCAGCAGGCAATCGGCGCGGCGCATCCAGCCCAGCAGCGCCTCGTCCACCTGCCCCAGGCCCGGCGCGTAGAACAGCGAGCCGCCGGTGCGCAGGTCCTCGACGAACAGGCCGATGTTGTCGCCCGGGTGCGGGTTGCCCCGGTGCGGCGAGTAAGGCGGCGCGCTGCTGCGCAGGGCGATGGCGGTGAAGCGCAGCCCCGGGCAGGCGGGAATGGTGAAGGGCTCGCCGTCCAGGGCGATGGGGTTCCAGGCCAGGCCGCCGTTCCAGTGCTGCAGCATGGTGAACAGCGGGAAGCCGCTGGTCAGGTCCTGGTGGACCATCTCCGTGCACCACACCGAATGCGGGCAGCCCTCGCGCAGGGTCAGGAGGCCGGTGACATGGTCGATCTGGCTGTCCATCAGCAGCACGGCGGCGATGGCCGTGTCGCGCAGGCGCCGGGCCGGCTGCAACGCCGGGAAGGCCTCGATCTGCGCGCGGATGTCGGGGGAGGCATTGCACAGCACCCAGTTCACCCCATCATCGCTCAGGGCGATGGAGGACTGGGTACGCGCTTCGGCGTTCAGGGTGCCGGCACGCAGGCCGGCGCAATTGCGGCAGTTGCAGTTCCACTGCGGAAAGCCCCCGCCGGCGGCGGAGCCGAGAATCTGGATATGCATGGGAACCCCTGGCGGGAAGCCCCGGCGAACCGGGGCAAGGACGATCAGCGGTTGGCGAAGTACATGGTCACTTCGAAGCCAATGCGCAGGTCGGTATAGGCGGGTTTAGTCCACATGGGTCGATCCTCTTCTTATTGCGCCGGAGAATTCCGGCAGGTTTGAGTTAACCACCAGGCCCGGTACCCCCGAATGCTACTTTCGAACGAGTTCCGGTCCTGATTTGGTAGCGTGCGTGCGACAGCTGTGCGCCCGCCCGCTACAGCTGTCGCATTCCTGCGACGGCTGCCCATGCGCCGCGCATGGTGCGGCCCGGCGACGAGGCGCCCTGGGCCGGGCCTTGCGGCGGCGTCGAATGCTTCGGGCATGTGCCTTGCTGTCTCCATGCCACCTCCGACGGATGGATAACGGCGGGCGGCTGCCCTGCGGTCTATGGTTGGAGCGTCCGGCCGGGCCGCCGGTTCGACAAAAACAACAAGACGCCGAGGCGCGCCCCCAGGGGCCGCCAGCGGCCAACGGGAGTGCCTATGACCTTGCATGCCTCGGAGACCAGCGCCAGCGAACTCGCGGCCTTCGTCGACCATCATTTTTCCGGGCGCGGCATCCGCCCCGACGGGCTGATCGCCCAGTCCTGGTACCGCAGCGTCACCCAGCACCGCCTCAACCCGAGCGGGCGCGGCGAGAAGAACATCCTCACCGCCGCCGAGATCCGCCAGCACCAGGCCCAGCACCAGGAATACCTGGCCATCGCCAGCCAGGGCGTCACCGGCCTCGCCCGCCGCGTGGTGCAGGCCGGCTTCGCGGTGCTGCTCAGCGACGAGGACGGCATCACCCTCGATGCCCGCCTGCCCGCCGAGCGCGACCGCTACACCCAGTCCGGCCTGATCGTCGGCGCGCGCTGGGACGAGTCCGTGGTCGGCACCAACGGCATCGGCACCGCCCTGGCGGCCGGCCAGGCACTGACCATCCACCGCCAGGAACACTTCCTCGCGGCCAACGCGCGGCTGAGCTGCTCGGTCTCGCCGATCTTCGACGCCCAGGGCCATTTGCGCGGCTGCCTCAACGCCACCTGCCTGAACAGCGACGGGCCCAAGGAGGCGCAGTACCTGACCCTGCAACTGGTGATCATGTATGCCCGGCTGATCGAGAACGCCCACTTCTGCCAGAGCTACCGCGACCGCCTGACCCTGGCCATCAAGCCCCGCGACGACATCACCGACCTGGCCAACGAACAGCTGCTGGCCCTCGACGAGCAGGGCCGGGTGATCGGCGCCAACCGCGCGGCCTTCGTCGCCTACGAGGAAGACCCGGGCAGCCCCCTGCTCGGCCGGCGCATCGACAGCCTGCTGCCAGCCAATGTCGACGAGTTGCTCAGCCTCACCAGCGGCGGCGCCCGTGGCGTGCGCCTGCGCGCCCTGCAGGGCGAGGCCCTGGTGGACGTCGGCCTGCGCATCCCCGCCGGGCACCTGCGCCCGGCCACGCCCGCGCCACAGGTGCGCACGCCGGCCAGCGAGCACCCCGGCCTGGAACGCCTCGGCGGCAGCGACGCGCAGTTGCAGCAAGGCGTGCGGCGCATCCGCAAGGTGATCGACAAGGGCATCCCCATCCTCGTCACCGGCGAGACCGGCACCGGCAAGGAGGCCTTCGCCCGCGCCATACACCAGGCCAGCGCCCGTCGCGCGGGGCCCTTCGTGGCGCTCAATTGCGCGGCCATCCCCGAGACGCTGATCGAGAGCGAGCTGTTCGGCTACCGCGGCGGCAGCTTCACCGGCGCCAGCAAGAAGGGCATGAAGGGCAAGCTGGAACTGGCCAACGGCGGCACCCTGTTCCTCGACGAGATCGGCGACATGCCCGCCCACCTGCAGACGCGCCTGCTGCGCGTGCTGGCCGAGCGCGAGATCTTCCCCCTGGGCGCCGAGACGCCGGTGCCGCTGGATGTGCAGGTGGTCTCCGCCACCCACCAGGACCTGGCCGGGATGATCCAGGCCAAGGCGTTCCGCGAAGACCTGTTCTACCGCCTCAGCGGCATGACCCTTTCCCTGCCGGCCCTGCGCGAGCGCAGCGACCGCGCCGAGCTGATCGACGCCCTGCTCGCCACCCAGCCCGGCGCCGAAGGGCTGCGCCTGGATGACGCGGCCCGCCAGCGCCTGCTCGCCCATCCCTGGCCGGGCAATATCCGCCAGTTGCTCAACGCCCTGCGCTACGCCGTGGCCCTGGCCGAGGATGGCGTGATCGACTGCGATTGCCTGCCCGCCGAGCTGCATCAGGCCGCCCTCCCCGTGCCGCCGGTCAGCCGCGCCGAACCCGCCAGCCTCGCCGACCAGCTGGGCGACGATGAAGCCCGCCACCTGCTGGCCACCCTGCGCCAGCACCGCTGGAACATCAGCGCCGCGGCCGAAGCCAGCGGCATCTCCCGATCCACGCTGTACCGCAAGATGAAGAAGCACGGCATCGTCCAGCCCAATGAAATGTTCTGACCCGTAGGGGCGAATTCATTCGCGATCGGGCGTGACGGCGAACACCGCCGCCACGCCTGCCTCTCACTCCTGGATGTACACCACATGGGTGTGGGTGAACTCGTACAGCCCATGCTTGCCGTCCGCGCCGCCGATGCCGGATTTGCGCGTGCCGGCGTGGTAGCCCTGCATGGCCTCGAAGTTCTCGCGGTTGACGTAGGTTTCGCCGAAATCGATCTCGCGGCTGGCCTTGAGCGCCGCACCGAGGCTGCGGGTGTAGATCGATGAGGTCAGGCCGTACTCGCTGTCGTTGGCCAGGGCGATGGCTTCGTCGAGGTCGTCGACGATCTGGATCGGCAGCACCGGGCCGAAGATCTCCTTGCGCATGATCTCCATGTCCGCCTTGCAGCCAGCGAGCACCGTGGGCTGGTAGTGGAAGCCCTTGCCCTTGTCGGCCACGGCGCCGCCGGTCACCACCTGGGCGCCCTGGCCCTGGGCGGTGCGCACCATCTGCGCAACCTTGTCCAGGCCGGCCTGGTTGATCAGCGGGCCCATGTCCAGCTCGGCGTCTTCCGAGGGGTCGCCATAGCGGGTGGCGGCCATGGCCGAGGCGATCCTGTCGATGAAGGCATCGGCCACCTTGCGCTCCACGTAGACGCGCTCGGCGCAGTTGCACACCTGCCCGGTGTTGATCACCCGCGAGGCGGTGATGGCGGTCACCGCCAGGTCCAGGTCGGCATCGGCGAGGACGATGGCCGGGGCCTTGCCGCCCAGCTCCAGGTTGAGCTTGGTGATGTTCGGCGCGGCGGCGGCCATGATCCGCGCGCCGGTGCCGACGCTGCCGGTGAAGCTGATCAGGTCCACCCCGGCATGGCTGGTGAGGCTGTGGCCGACGCTGGCACCGCGCCCGCCGACGACGTTGAACACGCCGCTGGGCAGGTCGGTCTCGGCCACCAGGCGGGCGAATTCGTAGCAGTTGATCGGCGTCTCTTCGCTGGGCTTGATGACGATGGTGTTGCCGGTCAGCAGGGCCGGCGCCATCTTCCTCGCGATGAGGAAGAACGGGAAGTTCCACGGCAGGATGCCGGCCACCACGCCCAGCGGCTTGCGCAGCAGGAACACGTGCTCGTTGACCCGGTCGCTGGTCAGCACCTCGCCTTCCAGGCGCCGTGCCCACTCGGCCATGTAGTCCAGGTAGTCGGCGGTGAAGTCGACTTCCACCCGCGCCAGCGCCGGGACCTTGCCCTGCTCGCGGGTGATGATCCGCGCCAGGCGCTCGGCGTTGGCGCGCACCTTGGTGGCGATCTGGCGCAGGTAGCCGGCGCGTTCGATGGCGGGCTTCGCGGCCCAGGCCTTCTGCGCGCCACGGGCGGCGGCGATGGCGCGCTCCACCTGCTCGACGGGGGATTCCGGCACCCGTGCCAGCAGCTCGGCGTTGGCCGGGTTGTGCACCTCGATGTGCTGGTCGCTGCCGACGAAGGCGTTGGCGATGTAGTTCTGGTAGAGGGGGGTCTCGGTCATGGTCGCTCTCGCTTGCTTTCAGGGAGGGGAACGGGCGGGCATCCGGCCCGCCCGGCGGATCACTTGGCGCTGAAGCGCGTCCAGGCGTCGCCTTCCTGCTTCAGGTCATGGGCGCGCTTGATCAGGTACTGGTGGATCTGCTCGACCTCGGCGGCGTTGAAGGCCTCGGCGAAGGACGGCATGCCGTCGGGCACGCGACCGCCGTAGAGGATGCCGAGGAACATCTGGTGCTTCTCGGTCGTCAGCTTGCGCAGGTCAGGCAGCACGCCGCCGCTCACCGCATGGATGCCGTGGCACTGCGAGCAATGGCCGTCGTAGAGCTTGGCGCCGGCCTCCACATCAGCAGCGCTGGCGGTCAGCGGCGGCGGCTCCGGGGCGTCGGCCGGCGGTGCCGGTTCCTGCAGCTTGGCGGTGCCGCCGAGCTTGTAGGTCAGCACCTGGGAGAAGGGCTGCACGCCAGCGCGCAGGGACAGGGCCCCGGCGAAGGTGGAGAAGGCGCCGCCCCAGCCGGCCATGAAGGTCACGTACTGCTCGCCGTCGACGCTGTAGGTCACAGGTGCGGCCATCACGCCGCTGGCGGCGGGTTGCTCCCAGAGCTTCTTGCCGCTGTCGGCGGCGTAGGCGATCACCCGGCCATCGGCGCTGCCCTCGAACACCAGGTTGCCCGCCGTGCTCAGGGTGCCGCCGTTGAAGATGGTGACGTAGGGCACTTCCCAGGCCGGTTCCTGCTTCACCGGGTCCCAGGCGATCAGCTTGCCGGACCAGGTCTTGGCCATCTCCAGCAGGCCGTCCGGGCCCTCGGGCATCATCCCGGTCTTCAGGCCAAGCTGGTACATGCTCTTGAACGGGTTGCGCCTGGGCGCGTCCGGGATGTGCTCGTAGTAGGCCGACATGATGTGCGCCGGGATGTACACCAGCCCGGTGTCGGGGTTGTAGGACATCGGGTGCCAGTCATGGGCGCCCCAGAAGGCCGGCGTCACCAGGTTGCGCTTGCCGTTCTTCCAGTAGGCGGCGTTCTCCTCGTCGACGATGGGCCGGCCGGTCTTCATGTCCATGCCCTTGGTCCAGTTCTGCGGCACGATGCCCTTGGCCGAGAGCAACTCGCCGGTGGCGCGGTCGATGACGTAGAAGAAGCCGTTCTTCGGCGCCTGCATCAGCACCTTGCGCGGCTTCCCCTCGATGGGCAGCTCGGCGAGGATCATGTGCTGGGTGGCGGTGAAGTCCCAGGCATCGCCGGGGGTGGTCTGGTAGTGCCAGGCGTATTCGCCGGTGTCGGCGTTGACCGCGACTATGGAGGACAGGAACAGGTTGTCGCCCTTGGCCTGGCTGCGCCACTTCGGGTCCCACAGCGAGCCGTTGCCGACGCCGATGTAGAGCAGGTTGAGCTCCGGGTCGAAGGCGAACGAGTCCCAGGCGGTGCCGCCGCCACCCTGCTCGACGAAGGCGTCGCCGTGCCAGGTCTTGCGGGCGATCTCCATGGCCTTGTCTTCCGGCGGCAGCTTGGGGTCGCCCGGCACGGTGAAGAAGCGCCAGGCCTGCTTGCCGGTCTCGGCGTCGTAGGCGGTGACGTAGCCGCGCACGCCGAACTCGGCGCCGCCGTTGCCGATGATCACCTTGCCGTTCACCACGCGTGGCGCGCCGGTGATGGTGTAGCTGCGCGTCTTGTCGTTGCGCGTGTCCACCGACCACACGCGCGTGCCGGTCTTGGCGTCGATGGCCTCCAGGCGGCCGTCGAGCACGCCGACGTAGACCTTGTCCTTCCACACCGCCACACCCCGGTTCACCGCGTCGCAGCAGGCCTCGCCGGCGCGATTGCGGTCCGATTGCGGGTCGTACTTCCACAGCAACTTGCCGTTGCGCGCATCCAGGGCGTAGACCACCGAGAACGGCCCGGTGGTGTACATCACCCCGTCGACCACGATGGGCGTGGCTTCGACGCCGCGATCCAGGTCCAGCTTGTAGCTCCAGGCCAGGCCGAGCTTGCCGACGTTGCCGTCGTTGATGGCCTTCAACGGGCTGTAGCGCTGCTCGTCGTAGGTGCGCCCGTGGCTCATCCAGTTACCGGGCTCCTGGTCGGCGGCGATGATGCGCTTGCCGTCCACGTCCGCCGCCCACGCGGCCGAGGAACAGGCCACGCCCAGGGCGATGGCGGCGATCAGGTGCTTGAGGGTCGAGGCGGCGGGCGGCGGCTCCCAGCCTCCGCTGCGTTGCAGGCCGATGTGCTTCATCAGTGGGTCTCCGATTCTTATTAGGGCCGCGGCCTCGCGCCACGGTCCCAGCCCTATCGCAATGGCTGTGCCAGCGTTGCGCTGGATGGCTGCAGGGCCCGTGGCAGAGGGGTTTGGCGGCTTGATCGGAGAGGCGCCCTCAATCTCCCTGGGCGGGCAGATGTCGCAGGTGCGGGACAGGCGCAACGGGAGGTGGAACAGCTGTGTCAGGGTCCGGATGACACAGCGGGGTCATCGCGAAACGGGATCGCCATGGATCTCCGGCGAGCTCGCTTGGTGGATGAAAAGAGCGTCATCCACCCTACGAATCACCGCGCCCGAACCGACCTCGGCGGTGATCGGGATGTAGGGTGGACCGCGCTTCATCGGTCCACCATTGCGGAGCCCGGGCCCACGCATTGGCTGCCACCCCTCAAGCCCCGAAAGGTGGCCTGTGGGAGCGGCTTCAGCCGCGAAAGACCCGCCGCCAGCACCTGGCTTCGAGTGGCCGGATGCGCCATCGCGAATGAATTCCCACAAAGTGGATAACCGATGAGCAAAAAAAACGGCCCCGAAGGGCCGTGGCTCGACACTCATCCGCCCGCCGGAGTGTGCAGCTTGCGCGGGGGTTGGTGGTCGACAAGGGGATTCGGCCCGCAGGCGGCGGGCCGTTCCAGGCTCGGGGATCAGAAGAAGCCCAGGGGGTTGATGTCGTAGCTCACCAGCAGGTTCTTGGTCTGCTGGTAGTGGTCGAGCATCATCTTGTGGGTCTCGCGGCCGACGCCGGATTTCTTGTAGCCACCGAAGGCGGCGTGGGCCGGGTACAGGTGGTAGCAGTTGGTCCACACGCGGCCGGCCTTGATGCCACGGCCCATGCGGTAGGCGCGGTTGATGTCGCGGGTCCACAGGCCGGCGCCCAGGCCGAACTCGGTGTCGTTGGCGATCGCCAGGGCTTCCGCCTCGTCCTTGAAGGTGGTGACGCCGACCACCGGGCCGAAGATCTCTTCCTGGAACACGCGCATCTTGTTGTGGCCCTTCAGCAGGGTCGGCTGGATGTAGTAGCCGCTGGCGAGATCGCCACCCAGGCGCTCGGAAGCACCGCCGGCGAGCAGCTCGGCACCCTCCTGCTGGGCGATGTCGAGGTAGCTGAGGATCTTGTCGTACTGCTGCTCGGAGGCCTGGGCGCCGACCATGGTGTCGGTGTCCAGCGGGTTGCCGCGCTTGATCGCCTTGATCTTCTTCATCACCTCGACCATGAACGGCTCGAAGATCGACTCCTGCACCAGCGCCCGCGACGGGCAGGTGCACACTTCGCCCTGGTTGAAGAAGGCCAGCACCAGGCCCTCGGCGGCCTTCTCGATGAAGGCAGGCTCTGCCTGCATGATGTCTTCGAAGAAGATGTTCGGGCTCTTGCCGCCCAGCTCGACGGTGGACGGAATGATGTTCTCCGCCGCGCAATGCATGATGTGAGCGCCCACCGGGGTGGAGCCGGTGAAGGCGATCTTGGCGATGCGCTTGCTGGTGGCCAGGGCCTGGCCCGCTTCCTTGCCGAAGCCCTGAACGATGTTGAGCACGCCCGGGGGCAGCAGGTCGCCGATGATCTCGGCCAGCACCATGATCGACAGCGGGGTCTGCTCGGCGGGTTTCAGCACCACGCAGTTGCCGGCGGCCAGGGCCGGGGCCAGCTTCCAGGCGGCCATCAGCAGCGGGAAGTTCCACGGGATGATCTGCCCGACCACGCCCAGCGGCTCGTGGAAGTGGTAGGCGGCGGTGTGTTCGTTGATCTCGGCGGCGGAACCTTCCTGGGCGCGGATGCAGCCGGCGAAGTAGCGGAAATGGTCGGCGGCCAGCGGCACGTCGGCGTTCAGCGTCTCGCGCACGGCCTTGCCGTTGTCCCAGGTCTCGGTGACGGCGAGCACTTCCAGGTTCGCTTCGATGCGGTCGGCGATCTTCAGCAGGATCAGCGCGCGGTCCTGCACGGAGGTCTTGCCCCAGGCATCGGCAGCGGCGTGGGCGGCGTCCAGCGCGCGGTCGATGTCGGCGGCGTCGGAGCGGGGGAATTCGGCGATCACCTCGCCATTGACCGGCGAGGTATTGGTGAAGTACTGCCCGGCCAGCGGCGCGACGAACTCGCCGTTGATGAAGTTGCCGTAGCGCGGCTTGAAGGTGACGACGGCGCCAGGGGTACCCGGTTGCGCATAGATCATGACGATGGCCTCTCTTGTCGGTGCCCGGCCGAGACGTGGCCGGGTGATGGGCCGATCTTAGTCAGCGCCCCGGAGCCCCCGGAATGCCCCCATGGAAGCGATGCCTTACTCATTTGGTAGTAGATGCAGCGGACGGTTCGAGGCCTCTGCCATCGGCGTTACGGCCTGATCACATCGCCCCGTGGGTTGGGCTGAGGCACGAAGCCCGACATGACGCGGCCCAGGCATTGCATCGTTGGGCCTCGCTACGCTCGGCGCCAACCTACGGACCGTGCGGGCTCAGCCCTGCTCGGGGCGGTAGCCCAGGCGCAGGCCGCCCCAGTGGCGGCCACGGATGTAGATCGGCACCGAGAGGTCGTGCATCAGCTCGCCGGTGTCGCGGGTGTAGGTCTGCAGCAGCAGCGGCTTCTGGTGGCTGCCGCAGCGGATGCCGGTGCGGTCGCTGAACTTGCGCTTGCTGCGGCTGCGCAGCATGTCCACCTGCGGATCGCCGACGGGCGGGTGGGCGAAGGCCTGGTTGTGGGTGGGCACGTAGCCTTCGGGGGTGCAGGCGATGGCGAAGACCAGGCCCTCGTGGCGCTTGAGCAACGGCTCCTGGATCGCCGGCAGCACCTGGTCGGCGTAACCGTCGAAGCGGGTGCGGAACTTGGGCGGCGCCGTGTTGGGCACCGCCTGGTAGTGGCGGTCGAAGAGATCCTCCAGCCCCACCCTGCCCTGCTCGATGTCCGCCTCGAAGCGCCGGGCGATCTGCTCGGCGCCTTCGCGCGCCAGGTCGTAGACGCGCTGGTGGTAGTCATCCAGGCCGACTTCGGCGAGGCGCTCGCTGATGGTCTCCGCCTGGCCCTCCAGTTGCACCGCCGCCTCGGCCAGGCGCTGGGTCTGCTGGTCGCTGATGCCCAGGTCGCTGCGCACCTGGTCGACGGCGGCGAACAGGCTGGTGAGCTGCTCGCGGTTGGTCTCGGCACCGCTGGCGATGGCGCCGATCTGCTCCTCCACGCCCACCGCCAGGCCGGCGATGCTTTCCAGGTGATGGCCGGTGAGCTCGACCTGGGCGACACCCTCGTCCAGCTCGGAGGACAGGCGCTCGATCTGCGCCACCACCTCGGCGGTCTGCCGCTGGATGTCGGCGACCATCTGCCCCACCTCCTCCGTGGCGCTGGCCGTGCGCCCGGCCAGGCCGCGCACCTCGTCGGCGACCACGGCGAAACCGCGCCCGTGTTCCCCGGCCCGCGCCGCCTCGATGGCGGCGTTGAGCGCCAGGAGGTTGGTCTGGCTGGCGACCGACTGGATCACCGATGTCACCCGCTGGATCTCCTCGCTGCGCTGGCTGAGGGTGGCGATCAGCTCACGGCTGTCGCGAGCGCGGGCATTGAGGGCGTGCATGCGTTCGATGGCACTGCGCAGCACCTCTCGCCCGGCCTCGCTGCTCTGCCGCGCCTCGCGGGCGGAGGCCTGGGCCTCCAGGCTGAGTCGCGTGGTGGCCTCCTCGGTATCGATCATCACCTCGGCGCTGGCGACGATGCGCGCGGCGGCGTCCAGCTGCGACTCCAGGCGCTCGCCCAACTGCTTCACCGAATAGGCCACGCCTGCGGCGGACAGCGCATTGTGGCTGGTGGTGAAGGACAACTCGCGGGTCAGGCGGGCGATGTCCGTGCCCGCCTGCGCCGGTGCCTCGGCAGCCGCCCGGCGGCTGGCCAGCCGCGGCAACCAGGGCACGACGACCAGGCCGGCGAGCGCGACGGCCCAGGGCAGCCAGGCTAGGTGGATGGCGAGCAGCAGGATGGCGGCAAGCAGGGATTGAGCGCAGGCGAGCGCTACTGGCAGGCGGGACGACGACATCGGAGCACCTCGTGCAGCACCGGCCGATGACGCCTCCCCGGCAGGGATGGAGGCCGGCAGTGTCTTTTGATTGGTGCCCGCATTAAATCCCTCCACCGCCGGGCTGCACAGCCTGGCCGCCTAGCCATTTAGTCTTAGTACGACATGGCGAAAGGCGTGGCATGGGCCTGGCCATGGGGAGTAGCGCGGCGTTGCTCCACGCAGGTGCAACGGCCGCTCCGGCCTGGCGGGACGGCCGGCCAACACCATCAGTGGGTCACGACCTCGGCGGGCTCGCGGCGCTTCAGGTAGCTGTCGAAGAGCTGGTTGGCGTTGCCCAGCGACATCAGGTGCGCGTAGATCCAGCCCAGGAAGCCACTGCGGTGCAGGTCCAGGACCTGCTCATCCGCCAGCGCCAGGAACTTCTCTTCGTCGACGGCGAGGAAATCGCTGAGCACGAAGCTCTCGCCACTGGAATGGGACAGTTTGATGGCACGCGGGCTGAGCAGTTCGAGGGCGTGCAGCTTCTCGACGAACGCACGGGTCCGCTCCATCTCTGCCGTGAAGTTCTGCAGGAACTGGATCATTTCATCCAGGTAGTCGCTGTTGCGCCCTTGCTCGTCGAACAGGTCCTTGCCCTGCTCTTCGCTCCAGCCGGTGAAGGCCGCGTCGAAGCACACGGTGAAGTTGCTGGCTTCGTCCTGCGCCAGGACGAAGGGGTAGCGGCGGATGAACGCCGGGATGTAGGTGTTGGCCTGCCAGCGCTGCTCGGCGTCGAGGTAGCCGTTGTGCCCCTCCTTCAGCCCCAGCAGCGCGATCGGCGTGGCCTGGCTGCCCTCGCCGATGAACACCAGCG
This sequence comes from Pseudomonas sp. USHLN015, assembly GCF_037153275.1. Classification (NCBI taxonomy): domain Bacteria; kingdom Pseudomonadati; phylum Pseudomonadota; class Gammaproteobacteria; order Pseudomonadales; family Pseudomonadaceae; genus Pseudomonas; species Pseudomonas sp. USHLN015. The sequence continues at coordinate 4,743 of NZ_JBBCKP010000016.1, read as the reverse complement.
GGTAGTGGCGCGCCGCCTGGAAGAACTCCAGGCCGGCGACCGGCACCAGGTGGGTGGACGCGGCGAAGTCGCAGTTCTCCGACTGCTGCAGCTTGAGCGCCTGGTGCTGCTCGCGGTTGAGGGCCTGGATATCCTTGTAAAGCAACAGCGTGGTCATCTTGGTTCTCCGTTCTATCGATTGAGGGGTCAACGCAGGACAATCTGGGCCAGCACCTGTCCGCTGTCCTGGTCGGGCACCACATCCTTGAGTGTGTTGGCCGCGACCAGGCTCAGGCTCAGGTGCCGGCCCCAGTTGAAATTCAGGCCCACACCCACGCTTTGCAGGTCGATGTCGGCGATGCCGAGCTCCATGGCCCGGCCGTAGTCGAAGAAGACGAAGGGCTGCCAGCGCTCGCTCGGTCGCCACCAGGCCTCCAGGTTCAGCGTCGCCCCCTGGGGCGAGGAGATCACCCCTGGGTCGTAGCCGCGGACACTGCTGAAGCCGCCGAACTGGTAGAACAGCGACGCCGGCAGAGCCTGGGTATCGCTGGCGAACTGCCAGCCGAACCGCCCGACCAGCTCATACCGCTCGCCCAAAGCGCGGGACAGGTAGCCCTGGCCGTTGAGCAGGCCGTAGCTACCCCCGTCCCCGCTCACGGCGTTGTCCACCTTTGCCTGGCGGACGCGCTGTTCGTAGCGCAGGTACCAGGGCGCGGAACGGTATTCCACCTGGCCGCGCAGGAAGCCCTCCCGGGTATCCACCTCGCTCAGGGTGAATCCTTCTATGGTGTTCTCCGAGCGCTGCTGGTTGTAGCCGACGCCCCCCTGCAGTACCCAGTGCTCGTCCAGCCACCAGGGTTGGTCGAAGCCCAGCGTCCAGGTCCTGGACTCGCCCTCGATGTTCAGTGCGGCCAGCGGCCCCTCCTCGACGGTCATGCTGTTGCCACCCACCTCACCGTAGGCGATGCCATTCCAGCGATTGACCGGGCGGCTGTAGCGCAGGCTGCCGTACTGCGACCCGGAGGTCGCCACCAGCAACAGGTTGAGGGCGTCGGCGGCACCGGTCGGCGAGAACCAGGTCAGGCTGCCGCCGTACTGCTCGCGGCCGGTGCCCTCGTTCCCGTAGTTGTTGGCGAACAGGCTCCATTGCAGGCTGTCGGGCTCGAAGGCCTCCAGCTCGACCGATGTGGTGCCGAACCGTGCGCCCGGCGCCAGGCTGGCCGTCACCTGGGGGCCGGGCGTGGTCGCGTTGAAGCGCTGGATGGCATTCATCAGGGCCGGGCTGTCCAGGGTCGTGCCCGGTTCGACATGCAGGCGCCGATCATAGAATGCATCGTCCACCCGGCGCGGGCCGCCCTTCCAGGAAACCTGGTCGACCTTGGCCTCCACCAGCACGATGCGAAGCTGGCCGCCCTCCAGGCTCTGCGCAGGGATCAGGGCGCGGGCCGTCAGTTGCCCGCGCGCCTCGTACAGCTCGTTGATCTCCCTCAGCAGGCGGTTCAGGTCCTCGAAGCCGATCTCGCGCCCAACATAGTGCCGCGCCATGGCCTCCAGTTGCTCGCGCGGCAGGTACTCGGAGGCGTTGAAGCCGATGCCGGAGAGGACAAAGCGTTCCCCACCCTCCGGCAGCCGCTGGACCTCCGGTTCGTCGCCCCGCAGCGCCGGCACCTGGGTACGCCGCGCGCGTTCCTCGATACGCCGTTGCTGCTGGATCTGCTCGATCTGCTCGCGCTGCAGGTTGGGGTTCACCAACCCCGGCACCTGGGGCGCGATCGTTTCGGCCAGGGCCGGCAACGGCCCGGCGGCCAGGCCCGTCAGCAACAGCCAGGAACAGCGACGGGTCATGCTTACAACGCCCAATGTGCCACCTCGTTTCCTTCCAGCCGTTCATCGGCTACATCGATGTTGATACGGGTATCCAGGGGGACCTGACTCCAGCTCGGCGCCCAGGCGGTGACCACCGCGCCCCGCAGGCGGGCGGCTTCCAGCAGGGACGCGAGGCGTGCCAGGGTGAGCCCGGACGACAGGTGCTGCTCGGCATAGCGGGCCGCCGTGATGCCCTCGTACGGCACCCCTTCGCCCTCATGGCTCGCGCTGAAGTTGGGTACGACCACCTGATGGGTCAGCTTGCGGTGCAGCACATAGGCGTTGGTGCTCGACAACAGGCTGTCCTGCTTCAGGCTGAACGCCTTGTCCAGTTCGTACAGCTGGATATCGGCGTCCGCCATGTAGCTCGGGCTGGCGTTGTCCATGCGCACCCGGGCCAGGGGCGTGAGCAGCTCCAGGCGCTCGACGCCACGCGCGTCGCGCAAATCGACCCGGGCCGCCGTGGTGTCGATCCGCGCGTCGGCCACCTGCAGTCGCGGCGCCACGATATCGGCAGCCTCCAGGCGCAATGCCAACCTGTCCGCCACCCGCCCATCGCGGCTGCCTTCGGCCCAGAGGTCGAGTTGGCCGCTGCCGGTATGCCGTCCATAGAGCTGGCTGTCCCGTGCATGCAGATCCAGTCGCTGGCCGATCCCGGCATCCGCCACGCGGACGAGATCGCCGGCCCACAGGCTCAGTGTCGGTGCCTCGGCCCGCTCCAGGCGGATGCTGGAGGCGACCACCGAGCCCTCTCTCACGCCGGCGCGAAGCACGGCCCCCTGTTCGGCGACCAGCTGGGTTCCGCGGATGTCCAGCATGCCGTCCAGCAGGGCCTGCCCCTTCGCCAGCAGGCGCTCGAAGAAGATGCCCTCCTCGGCCGACCAGCGCTGGGCGCCCCCACTGCGGCTGGTGGCCACGCGAATCAGGCCGCGGGACAGCAGGTCCACGGAACGAGCGGCCGCCAGGTCGCCCAGCAGCAGGCTCGCACCTTCTGCCTGGATGCGCCCGTTGCGGCTCTCCACCTCGGCCACCTCGACGTCGCCAGCCGCCGCCAGGATGATGTCACCTGCGATCGAACGGCCATCGTGCAGGCCGGTGGAGGTGATGCGACTCACGCGCACGTCCCCCTTTTCCGCCTTGAGCAGGACGTTGCCACCGGCCTCGACGAACCGCTCGATATTGATCGAGCCGCCCGAATTGATGCTGACGTCGCGCCCCGCCCGGACGCCCTGCAGCGCGACCTTGCCGGCAATGTCGAAGCGCAGGTCGCGACCGGCTTCGGCGACCCCGGTGATGTCCAGGTCACCGCCCACGCCGACCACGAGGTCACGCCCGGCCTTCAGCGAATAAGTGCCGCCAAACAGCACCTTGGGCAGGCTCAGGTCACCGCTGGCGATCACGCCGATGTCACGCTTGGCCTCCACCACCTGGGCGAACACATCGCCGTGGCCCCGGCTGGCATCGCCGCTGGCCTGCAGGAAGACATCCTCCCCGAGGCTCGCGACCCGGCCGAAGCGCAGGTTCCGGCCCAGCATCCGCAGCTCCAGTTGCGCCTCGGCGTTGCCGCCGAGTACATCGCCGTCCGCCTGCACCAGCAGGTTCCCGCCGCTCGCGAGATGGGTCGCGACCAGGCTTTGCGGGTCACTCGGGTCCACGCCCTGGCCGAACCGCACGTTGCCCAGGCCGCCGGCCGCGGTCACCAGGCTCATGTCGCCGCCGCTGCGCCCCTGTTGCAGCGCAAGGTCACCACGGGTGGAGACCTTGAACAGGCCGGCTGCGCTAGCGCGCCCGAGTTCAGCGCTGGCAGCGCTCAGCTCCAGGTTCTGCAGGCGGCTGTGCAGTTCATCCGCGGCGAAGTGGCGCGCTGCCTCGACGCGGACCGCGCCGGTGGCGCTTTCCAGCCGACCGAAATCGCCACTGCCAATGTCGGCCGTCAGGTCGCCCTGCACCTGGGCGTCAGCGCCCTGCCAGTCGCCCAGGCCCTCGAGCTGCAGCGCGCGCGCCACGACCAGCGAACCGAAGCGCAGGCTGCCCGCGCCCCCCGCATGCAGCAGTCCGGCATTGCCAGCGACGCGGGCATGCTCCAACAGCAGGTCGTGGTCGACGCGCACCTGAAGGTCGCCATCGATATCCATCTCCCCAAGCCGCGACGCATTGCCGGCCTGCACTCGCGCCCCCTTGGCCTGCAAACGCTGCAGAGCCAGGTCACCAGTCAGCTCGATGGCGGTGTCCTCGCCCGTGCGGACATTGTCGATCCGTGCCGAGGTACCTCGCAGGTGCAGACGGCCACCTGCATCGAGGTCACCGAGCAGCAGTACGTCGCGCAGCGACATGTCCGCCGCACCGCCGACCTTGGCCGCGCCGATCTCGCTGCGGCCCGCATCCAGTGTCCAGCCGCCGGTGGCGTCCAGGCGTCCCAGGTTCAGGGTGCCGGCCAGGGTCTGCCTGACCTGCCCCGCCACGCTGGCCGTGCCGACCCGCGCCGCGCCGGCCTGCAGCGTCCAGTCGCCGGCCGCCTGCAGGTCCTGTTGGTCCAGGGCCCCGCTCAGCACCTGCTGCACCGCGCCCTGTACGGCCGCACGGGTCACCTGGGCATCGGTGCCGCGCAGGGTCCAGCCCTGGCCTGCCTCCAGGCTTCCGAGTCGCAGGCCGTCGCGCAGCGTCATGTCCGCCGCACCACCGACCTTGGCCGCACCGATCTCGCTGCGGCCCGCATCCAGGGTCCAGCCGCCGGTGGCGTCCAGGCGTCCCAGGTTCAGGGTGCCGGCCAGGGTCTGCCTGACCTGTCCCGCCACGCTGGCCGTGCCGACCCGCGCCGCGCCGGCCTGCAGCGTCCAGTCGCCGGCCGCCTGCAGGTCCTGTTGGTCCAGGGCCCCGCTCAGCACCTGCTGCACCGCG
>NZ_JBBCKP010000015.1:0-167991 GCF_037153275.1 Pseudomonas sp. USHLN015 | reverse complement strand
GAGCGTCGCGCTGGCCGGCTGGATCTGCGACATCCTCGACCACCTCGGCGACGCCGATGTCGAGGCCCAGGTCGCCAGGCAGGTGGCGGGCCTCTGCGCCGATTTCCCCGTGTACCGCTGATCCAGGAGCACGCGCATGCAACGTTATTCCGGCTTCGGCCTGTTCAAGCATTCCCTGAGCCACCACGAGAACTGGCAGCGCATGTGGCGCAACCCCACGCCCAAGCCGGTCTATGACGTGATCGTGGTCGGCGGCGGCGGCCATGGCCTGGCCACGGCCTACTACCTGGCCAAGGAATTCGGCGTGAAGAACGTCGCAGTGGTCGAGAAGGGCTGGCTGGGCGGCGGCAACACCGCGCGCAACACCACCATCGTCCGCTCCAACTACCTGTGGGACGAGTCGGCGCACCTCTACGAGCATGCGATGAAGCTCTGGGAGAACCTCTCCCAGGACCTCAACTACAACGTCATGTATTCCGCCCGTGGCGTCTACAACCTCTGCCACACCCTGCAGGACCTGCGCGACTCCGAGCGCCGCGTGAGCGCCAACCGCCTCAACGGCATCGATGGCGAGCTGCTGGACGCCAGGCAGGTGGCCGAGGAGATCCCCTACCTCGACTGCAGCAAGAACACCCGCTACCCGGTCCTGGGCTCCACCGTGCAGCGCCGTGGCGGCGTGGCCCGCCATGACGCCGTGGCCTGGGGCTATGCCCGCGCCGCCGACGCCCTGGGCGTCGACCTGCTGCAGAACACCGAAGTGATCGGCTTCCGCAAGCAGGACGGCGTGGTGATCGGCGTCGAGACCAACCGCGGCTTCATCGGCGCCAAGCGCGTCGGCGTGGTCACCGCCGGCAACTCCGGGCACATGGCCAAGCTCGCCGGCTTCCGACTGCCGCTGGAATCCCATCCGCTGCAGGCGCTGGTGTCCGAGCCGATCAAGCCGGTCATCCACAGCGTGATCATGTCCAACGCCGTGCATGGCTACATCAGCCAGTCCGACAAGGGCGACCTGGTCATCGGTGCCGGCATCGACGGCTACAACGGCTACGGCCAGCGCGGCTCCTACCCGACCATCGAGCACACCCTGCAGGCCATCGTCGAGATGTTCCCGGTGCTCTCGCGCGTGCGCATGAACCGCCAGTGGGGCGGCATCGTCGACACCACCCCCGACGCCTGCCCGATCATCGCCAAGACGCCGGTGAAGAACCTGTTCTTCAACTGCGGCTGGGGCACTGGCGGCTTCAAGGCCACCCCCGGTTCCGGCCACGTGTTCGCGGCGAGCCTGGCCAAGGGCGAGATGCACCCGCTGGCCAAGCCCTTCTCCATCGAACGTTTCCACAACGGCGCACTGATCGACGAGCACGGCGCCGCTGCCGTGGCTCACTAAGGAGACCCGCCATGCTGCACATCTTCTGCCCCCACTGTGGCGAGCTGCGCTCCGAAGAGGAATTCCACGCCAAGGGCCAGGCGCACATCCCGCGCCCGCTGGACCCCAACGCCTGCACCGACGAGCAGTGGGGCGACTACATCTTCTTCCGCGACAACCCGCGCGGCATCCACCACGAGCTGTGGGTGCACGCGGCCGGCTGCCGCAAGTACTTCAACGTCACCCGCCACACCGTGACCTACGAAATCCTCGAGACCTACAAGGTCGGTGAGCGCCCTGCCATCACCGAAGCCGGGCCCCAGGAGAAGAAAGCCGTGGACCAAGGAGTAACGGCATGAGCCAGCCCAACCGTCTTTCCAAGGGTGGCCGCATCGACCGCAGCCAGCCCCTGACCTTCACCTTCAACGGGCAGAGCTACCAGGGCTACGCCGGCGACAGCCTGGCCGCCGCGCTGCTGGCCAATGGCGTCGACATCGTCGGCCGCAGCTTCAAGTACTCCCGTCCGCGCGGCATCGTCGCCGCCGGTGCCGAAGAGCCCAACGCCATCCTGCAGATCGGCTCCACGCCCGCCACCCAGGTGCCCAATGTGCGCGCCACCCAGCAGGCGCTCTACGCCGGGCTGGTGGCCGGCAGCACCAACGGCTGGCCGAGCGTCAACACCGACCTGATGGGCATCCTCGGCAAGGTCGGCGGGCAGATGATGCCGCCCGGGTTCTACTACAAGACCTTCATGTACCCGCAGAACCTCTGGCTGACCTACGAGAAGTACATCCGCAAGGCCGCCGGCCTCGGTCGCGCGCCGACCGAGAACGACCCCGACATCTACGACCACATGAACCGCCACTGCGACGTGCTGGTGGTGGGTGCCGGCCCCGCCGGCCTGGCCGCCGCCCTGGCCGCTGGCCGCAGTGGTGCACGGGTGATCCTCGCCGACGAACAGGAAGAGTTCGGCGGCAGCCTGCTCGACACCCGCGAGACCCTCGACGGCAAGCCCGCCGCCGAATGGGTGGCGCAGGCCATCGCCGAACTCGAGACGCTGCCGGAAGTGACCCTGCTGCCGCGCGCCACGGTCAACGGCTACCACGACCACAACTTCCTCACCATCCACCAGCGCCTCACCGATCACCTCGGCGAGACCGCGCCCATGGGCCAGGCCCGCCATCGCGTGCACCGCGTCCGTGCCAAGCGCGTGGTGCTGGCCGCCGGTGCCCACGAGCGCCCGCTGGTGTATTCGAACAACGACGTGCCGGGCAACATGCTCGCCGGCGCCGTCTCCACCTACGTGCGCCGCTACGGCGTGGCGCCGGGCAAGGAGCTGGTGCTGTCCACCAACAACGACTACGCCTACCGCCTGGTGCTGGACTGGCTCGACGCCGGGCAGAAAGTGGTCGCCGTGGCCGATGCCCGCAGCAACCCCCGTGGCGCCTGGGTCGAAGAGGCCCGCGCCCGTGGCGTGCGCATCCTCACCGGCAGCGCCGTGATCGAGGCCCGTGGCAGCAAGCGCGTGACCGGTGCACGCATCTGCGCCATCGACGTCAAGGCGCACAAGGTCACCAGCCCCGGCGAGGTGGTCGACTGCGACCTGATCGCCAGCTCCGGCGGCTACAGCCCCGTGGTGCACCTGGCCTCCCACCTGGGCGGCAAGCCGACCTGGCGCGAGGACATCCTGGCCTTCGTGCCTGGCGAGGGCGGCTTCCAGAAGCGCATCTGCGCCGGTGCCGTGAACGGCGTGTTCGCCCTGGGCGACACCCTGGCCGACGGCTTCGAGGCGGGCGCCAAGGCGGCCGCCGAGGCCGGCTTCAAGGAAGTCACCGGCACCCTGCCGAAGGCCGAGAAGCGCCACGAGGAGGCCACCCTGGCGCTGTTCCAGGTGCCCCACGACAAGTCCACCGCGCGTGCGCCGAAGCAGTTCGTCGACCTGCAGAACGACGTCACTTCCGCCGGCATCGAGCTGGCGACCCGCGAGGGCTTCGAGTCGGTCGAGCACGTCAAGCGCTACACCGCGCTGGGCTTCGGCACCGACCAGGGCAAGCTGGGCAACATCAACGGCCTGGCCATCGCCGCCCGTTCGCTGGGCATCAGCATCCCGGAAATGGGCACCACCATGTTCCGCCCGAACTACACCCCCGTGGCCTTCGGCGCCGTCGCCGGCCGCCACTGCGGGCACCTGTTCGAGCCCAAGCGCTACACCGCCATGCAGCGCTGGCACCTGGCCAATGGCGCCGAGTTCGAGGACGTCGGCCAGTGGAAGCGCCCCTGGTACTTCCCCAGGAGTGGCGAGGACCTGCACGCCGCCGTGGCCCGCGAGTGCAAGGCCGTGCGCGAGAGCGTGGGCATCCTCGACGCGTCCACCCTGGGCAAGATCGACATCCAGGGCCCGGACGCCCGCGAGTTCCTCAACCGCGTCTACACCAACGCCTGGACCAAGCTGGACGTGGGCAAGGCCCGCTACGGCCTGATGTGCAAGGAAGACGGCATGGTGATGGACGACGGCGTGACCGCCTGCCTCGCCGACAACCACTTCCTGATGACCACCACCACCGGCGGTGCCGCGCGCATCTTCGAATGGCTGGAGATCTACCACCAGACCGAATGGCCGGAGCTCAAGGTGTACTTCACCTCGGTCACCGACCACTGGGCCACCATGACCCTGTCCGGCCCCAACAGCCGCAAGCTGCTGGCCGAGGTCACCGACATCGACCTGGACAAGGACGCCTTCCCCTTCATGAGCTGGAAGGAAGGCCTGGTCGGCGGCGTGCCGGCGCGGGTGTTCCGCATCTCCTTCACCGGCGAGCTGTCCTACGAGGTCAACGTCCAGGCCGACTACGCGGCCGGCGTCTGGGAAAAACTCATCGAGGCCGGCAAGAAGTACAACCTCACCCCCTACGGCACCGAGACCATGCACGTGCTGCGGGCCGAGAAGGGTTTCATCATCGTCGGCCAGGACACCGATGGCTCCGTCACGCCGGATGACCTCGACATGGGCTGGGCGGTCGGGCGCAACAAGAGCTTCTCCTGGATCGGCTGGCGCGGCATGAACCGCGAGGACTGCCTGCGCGAAGACCGCAAGCAGCTGGTGGGCCTCAAGCCCCTGGACCCGAACAAGGTGCTGCCGGAAGGCTCGCAGCTGGTGTTCGACCCGAAGCAGTCGATCCCCATGACCATGGTCGGCCACGTCACCTCCAGCTACATGAGCGCGGCGATGGGGTATTCCTTCGCCCTCGCGGTGGTGCGGGGCGGCCTCAAACGCATGGGCCAGAAGGTCTTCGCCCCGCTGGCGGACGGCAGCGTGATCGAGGCGGAGATCGTCAGCTCGGTGTTCTACGACCCGAAAGGGGAGCGCCAGAATGTGTAAGCAGCAGGCCGAGACCATGGAATTCGACGGTGCCGGCGTGCACCAGGCAGGTGAGAAATGAGCGCAGTGAACGTGTACAAGCAGCGTCCGGACGAACTGGCCGGCGAGTCGCCGCTGTTCCATGCCGGGCTCGACGAGCTGGCCGGCAAGGGCGCCCTGGGCAAGCCCGGCGGTGCCGGCGTCACCCTGCGCGAGAAGAAGCTGCTCGGGCACCTGGTGCTGCGTGGCGATGCCCGTGACCCGGCCTTCGCCGGTGGCGTGCACAAGGCCCTGGGCCTGGAGCTGCCCGTGGCGCTGACCCTGGTGGCCAGCGGCGAGACGTCCCTGCAATGGCTGTCGCCGGACGAGTGGCTGCTGATCCTCCCCCGTGGCGAGGAGTTCGCCGCCGAGCAGCGCCTGCGTGAAGCCCTGGCGGGGCTGCACCACGCGGTGATCAACGTCAGCGGCGGGCAGACCGTGCTCGAGCTGAGCGGACCCAAGGTGCGCGAGGTGCTGATGAAGTCCACGCCCTACGACGTGCACCCGAGCAACTTCCCGGTGGGCAAGGCGGTGGGCACCACCTTCGCCAAGTCGCAACTGGTGATCCGCCACACCGGCGAGGAAACCTGGGAACTGCTGATCCGCCGCAGCTTCTCGGACTACTTCTGGCTCTGGCTGCAGGACGCCAGCGCCGAGTACGGGCTGGCGATCAAGGCCTGAAGGCAGGGTGGACGAGGCCGTTCTCGTCCACCGCAGGACAGCGAAGGTGGATGGGTGAAGCGTCATCCACCCTACGCCCCGGATAGCGTGGATTACCGAGGTCCCGACATGAGCCGCACCCCCGATACCTGGATTCTCACCGCCCACTGCCCCAGCGTGCTGGGCACCGTGGACGCGGTGACGCGCTTCCTCTACGAGCAGCGTTGCTACGTCACCGAGCACCATTCCTTCGATGACCGTCTCTCCGCGCGCTTCTTCATCCGCATCGAGTTCCGCCAGCCCGACGGCTTCGAGGAGCAGGGCTTCCGCGCCGCCCTGGCCGAGCGCGTGGCGCCCTTCGACATGCAGGTCGAGCTGACCCCGCCGAGCTACCGCGCCAAGGTGGTGCTGATGGTCAGCAAGGCCGACCACTGCCTGAACGACCTGCTCTACCGCCAGCGCATCGGCCAGCTGGCCATGGACGTGGTGGCGGTGGTGTCCAACCACCCCGACCTGGAGCCTCTGGCGCGCTGGCACGACATCCCCTACCACCATTTCCCCCTCGACCCCAACGACAAGCCCGCCCAGGAGCGGCGCGTCCTGCAGGTGATCGAGGAAACCGGCGCCGAACTGGTGGTGCTCGCCCGCTACATGCAGGTGCTGTCCCCCGAGCTGTGCCGCCGCCTGGACGGCTGGGCGATCAACATCCACCACTCGCTGCTGCCCGGCTTCAAGGGCGCCAAGCCCTACCACCAGGCGTACCAAAAGGGCGTGAAACTGGTGGGGGCCACGGCCCACTACATCAACAACGACCTCGACGAGGGCCCGATCATCGCCCAGGGCGTGGAGCCGGTGGACCACGCCCACTACCCCGAGGACCTGATCGCCAAGGGCCGCGACATCGAGTGCCTGACCCTGGCCAAGGCCGTGGGCCTGCACATCGAGCGCCGGGTGTTCCTCAACGCCAACCGCACCGTGGTGCTCTGAACCAACAGACGTCGCCCGGGCTCCAGCCCGGGCGCGTGCCCGACCCCGGACTCGAGTCCGGGCTACAGCTTGCGGAAACCGCCCTGCCAAGGTTCATCGGCGGCTCCGGCAACAGACACAAGCTCCAGTACAAGGCCGCGTGGCCCAGGCCGCGCCTTTGTATCCACAACAACAAAGGAGATTCATGCATGTCTGGTAATCGTGGTGTCGTCTATCTCGGCGCAGGCAAGGTCGAGGTACAGAAGATCGACTATCCCAAGATGCAGGACCCGCGCGGTCGCAAGATCGAGCACGGGGTCATCCTGCGCGTGGTATCCACCAATATCTGCGGCTCGGACCAGCACATGGTGCGCGGCCGTACCACCGCCCAGGTCGGCCTGGTGCTCGGCCACGAGATCACCGGCGAGGTGATCGAGAAGGGCAGCGATGTCGAGAATCTGAAGATCGGCGACCTGGTCTCCGTGCCCTTCAACGTCGCCTGCGGCCGCTGCCGTTCCTGCAAGGAGATGCACACCGGCGTCTGCCTCACCGTCAACCCGGCCCGCGCCGGTGGCGCCTACGGCTACGTCGACATGGGCGACTGGACCGGTGGCCAGGCCGAGTACGTGCTGGTGCCCTATGCCGACTTCAACCTGCTGAAGCTGCCGGACCGCGATAAGGCCATGGAGAAGATCCGCGACCTGACCTGCCTCTCCGACATCCTGCCCACCGGCTACCACGGCGCGGTCACCGCCGGCGTCGGCCCGGGCTCCACCGTCTACGTCGCCGGTGCCGGCCCGGTCGGCCTCGCCGCTGCCGCGTCCGCGCGCCTGCTGGGGGCTGCGGTGGTCATAGTCGGTGACGTCAACCCGGTACGCCTGGCCCATGCCAAGGCCCAGGGCTTCGAGATCGCCGACCTGTCCAAGGACACCCCGCTGCACGAGCAGATCGCCGCCCTGCTGGGCGAGCCGGAAGTGGATTGCGCGGTGGACGCCGTGGGCTTCGAAGCACGAGGCCATGGCCATGCCGGCGCCCAGCACGAAGCGCCGGCCACGGTGCTCAACTCGCTGATGGGGGTGGTGCGCGTCGCCGGCAAGATCGGCATCCCTGGCCTCTACGTCACCGAGGACCCGGGCGCGGTGGATGCTGCCGCCAAGCTGGGCAGCCTGAGCATCCGCTTCGGCCTCGGCTGGGCCAAGTCGCACAGCTTCCACACCGGCCAGACCCCGGTGATGAAGTACAACCGCCAACTCATGCAGGCGATCATGTGGGACCGCATCAACATCGCCGAAGTGGTCGGCGTGCAGGTGATCAGCCTGGACGACGCGCCCCGTGGCTACGGCGAGTTCGACGCCGGCGTGCCGAAGAAATTCGTCATCGACCCGCACAAGCTGTTCAGCGCCGCCTGACCCACCCGCCAACCCCCGGTACCGCGCCTGCTACGTTGCGGTACCTGTTTTCGAGGAGCCCTTGGGCTCCTCTTTTTTATGGGGGAAGGCGGGGGGCACCTGGCCTCGCACCCGAAGGCCGGACGCAGGATGGGTAGAGCGAAGCGAAACCCATCACCTCGGAGCGATGGGTTTCGCGGGGCTCTACCCATCCTACGGACTGCTCCGTAGCCCGGGCTTCCTAGCTAGCGCACCAGGTGCAGGAACTGCAGGTGACGTTCGTACTGGTCGAGCATGTCGTTGATGATCTGTTCGCGGCTGTAGCCCACCAGGTCATAGTCCTGGCTGCCTTCGGCCAGGTGCACCTCGGCGCGGTAGTAGCGGCGGTTGCGCAGGTTGCGCGCGTCCAGCCCGGCGACGGCGAAGGAGGGCGTGAAGTAGCCACGCATCACCACCCGGTAGAGGAAGGGCGTTTCCTCGCCGTGGCCGACTTCCAGGCTGAGGCTGGCGTTGGCCGGGTCCAGCTCGGTCTCCACCCGCAGCGACTTCTCGCGGAACTGCTCGGCGACCGCCTCCATGGCCGGGCGCACCTGCTGCTCCATGAAGCGGTACACCTCGTCCCGCGAGGGGAAGTGCACGGCCTGGCTGAGACGCTGGCGCCACCCGCCCTTGCGCGGTCGCTGGTCCAGCGGCGCCAGGGAGTGCAGGCGCGCACGCTGGCGCTGGGACTCCAGGTAGAAGGCCTTGTGCAGGCCCCACATCATCAGCAGGAGGATCAGCGAGAAGGGCAGGGAGGTCAGCACCACCGCCGACTTCAGGGCGTCGATGCTGCCGGCGAACAACAGCCCGCTGGTGATCAGGGCGGTCATCGCGCCCCAGAACACCCGCAGCCACTTGGGCCCGTCCTCGCCTTCCTCGCCCCCGCGCGCGGAGAGGGTCGAGAGCACCACGGTGCCGGAATCGGCGGAGGTGACGAAGAACACGAAGCTGACGAACACCGTCACGGCGATCACCGCGCGGCTCCACGGGTAGGTTTCCAGCAGCTTGTAGATCACCATCGACGGGTCTTCGATGGCGCCGACGGCGAGCTCGGTCATGCCGTGGCCGAGCACCAGTTCCAGGGCGCTGTTGCCGAAGATCGACATCCACGCCAGGGTGAAGCCGAGGGGGATGAACAGCACGCCGAAGACGAACTCGCGGATGGTGCGCCCGCGCGAGATGCGCGCGATGAACAGCCCCACGAAGGGGGCCCAGGCGATCCACCAGGCCCAGTAGAACACCGTCCAGTCTCCCAGCCAGCCGGAGGGGCTGTTCCAGGCATAGAGGTCGAAGCTCTTGGCCGGCACGGCGCTGAGGTAGTCGCCGACGTTCTGCACCAGCATGTTCAGCAGGTGCTGGGTGGGCCCGGCGAAGAGCACGAACAGCAGCAGCGAGCAGGCCAGCAGCATGTTGACGTCGGACATCACCCGCACGCCCTTCTCCACGCCGCTCACCGCCACCAGCACCGCCGCGCCCATCATCAGGGCGATCAGCAGCACCTGGATCCACTGGTTGTGAGGGATGCCGAACAGGTAGTCGAGGCCGGCGTTCAGGTGCAGCACGCCGAAGCCCATGTCCGCGCCCAGGCCGAACACCGTGGCGATGATGCCGAAGGCGTCCACCGTGTAGCCGATGGGGCCGTTGATGCGCTTGCCGATCAGCGGGTAGAGCGCCGAGCGCAGCGCCAGCGGCAGGTTGTGGCGGTAGGCGAAATAGGCCAGGGCCATCGCCACCAGGGCGAACACGCCCCAGCCGTGCAGGCCCCAGTGCAGGAACAGCAACTGCATCGCCTGGCGCGCGGCCTCGGGCCCGCCGGCCTCGCCCTGCGGCGGTTGCAGCAGGTGGGTCAGCGGCTCGGAGACGCAGAAGAAGAACAGGGTGATGCTGATGCCGGCGGCGAACAGCATGCCGGCCCAGGACAGGTAGCTGAATTCCGGCTCGTCGTGGTCGGCGCCGAGCTTGATCTTGCCGTAGCCGGACAGCGCGGTGACGACCACGAACACCAGGTAAAGGGTCATGGCCAGCAGGTAGTACCAGCCCACGCTGTTGGCGGCCCAGGCCTGGGCCTGCAGCAACCAGGCGCCGGCCTGCTCGGTGAAGATCGCGACCACCAGGCCGAAGATCAGGACGAAGCCCGCCGATCCCAGCAGGACGGGCGTGTTCATGCGCAGCGGCAGGCTGCCGGGGGGATTGGGCACGCTCATGGTCGGGCGGCCCCGTGGCGGAAGGGGGAGGGGGTCGGCAAGAAATGCTCCTTTGACGCAGGTTCAGGCACGCGCCTGATGAGAAACGGAAGAGGGCGTCGAGGTTCCTTTTAAATTGATCGAGTGTTCAATATAAACACGGCCGGCCCCTTCGCGGCCAATCCCATGGCCGTCTAGCGCGCGGCTGCGCCGCCCCCTGAGCCAGTGCTCAAGGGGGCTGTGCCGTTTCGTCGGAAAATGCCGAGGGAGGGCGGCGGTGGCCGGTTCAGCCCTGCAGTTCACCGCGCAGCTGCTCGATGCGCGCGTCCTTCTCGGCCCAGAGGCGGGTCACCCAGTCCTGGATGTGCTGGCGGAATTGCGGGTCGTTCTCGTAGTCGCCCTGCCACAGCGAGGGATCGATGTCGCGGGTCTGGATGTCGACGATGACCCGTGGCACCTGGCCGGACACCAGGGCCCAGAAGCCGGGCACCTCCTTGCCGGGGTAGATCAGGGTGACGTCGAGCATGGCATCGAGCTGCTCGCCCAGGGCGGCGAGCACGAAGGCGACGCCGCCGGCCTTGGGCTTGAGCAGGTGGCGATAGGGCGAGGATTGCTGGGCCTGCTTGGCCGGGGTGAAGCGCGTGCCCTCGAGGTAGTTCACCACGGTCACCGGCAGGCGCTTGAACTTCTCGCAGGCGGCCTTGGTGATCTCCAGGTCCTTGCCCTTCATCTCCGGGTGCTTGTCGAGGAAGGCCTTGGAGTAGCGCTTCATGAAGGGGTAGTCCAGCGCCCAGAAGGCGAGGCCGATGAAGGGCACCCAGATCAGCTCCTTCTTGAGGAAGAACTTGAAGTAGGGCGTCTTGCGGTTGAAGGCCTGCACCAGCGCGGGGATGTCCACCCAGGACTGGTGGTTGGAGACCACCAGGTAGGAGGTGTCGCCGCGCAGGCCGTCGCCGCCACGGATGTCCCAGGCGGTGGGGGTGAGCAGGGCGAAGATGCGCTTGTCGTTCTCGGCCCAGGTCTCGGCGATCCACATCACCGCGCGGGAACAGGCGTCCTTGAGCGCCTGGCCCGGCAGCACGAGCTTCAGCAGGGCGATCAGCAGCATGGGGCCGATCAGCACCAGGGTGTTGATCAGGATGAGCAGGATGGTGGTGATACCGGTCAGCAGCGCCCGCATAGGTCCTCGGCTCCTTGGCCTGTGGGTGGCGCTGCCATGATACGCAGCGGGCCTCGCTTGCCAAGACGTGACGGGGTGCGAAAGTCCCGTTCGGGTGGCTGTCCTGGCAGCTGGCCATCAGGCATGATGGGGCCGCATTCGCGTATTTCCATCGAGTGGTCATCGTGCTCAAGAAGATCGCTGTGTCCGACCTGCGCCTGGGCATGTACGTCCAGGAATTATGCGGTTCATGGATGGACCACCCCTTCTGGAAGAGCAGCTTCCTGCTGAAATCCGAAAAGGACCTCGCCCGCATCCTCGACAGCGCCGTCACCGAGGTGTGGATAGACACGTCCAGGGGCCTGGACAGCGACGCGGGCTCCGCCAATGGCGGGAGCACCGCCGAACAGGTGCAGCAGGAAGCCCAGGCGCGCCTGCTGGAGGCCGCCAAGGCGCCACCTGTGGTGGTGAGCCCGGCGACCATGGAAGAGGAGCTGTCCCGCGCGGTGCAGCTCTGCGCCCGCTCCCGCGAGGCGGTGATGGAGATGTTCAAGGACGCCCGCCTCGGCCACGCCATCGAACTGGGCCACGCCGCCGAACTGGTGGAATCCATCACCACCTCGGTGCTGCGTCACCCCAACGCGTTGATCAGCCTGGCGCGGCTGAAGCGCTCCGACGAATACACCTACATGCACTCGGTCGCCGTCTGCGCGTTGATGATCGCCCTGGCGCGCCAGCTGCAGCTCAGCGAAGCCCTGGTACGCGAGGCGGGCCTGGCCGGCCTGCTCCACGACATCGGCAAGATGGCCGTGCCGCTGGACCTGCTGAACAAACCCGGCGCCCTCACCGACGCCGAGTTCGCCACGGTGCGCTACCACCCCGAAGCCGGCGCGCGCATGCTCATCGACAGCCGCCAGGTCAGTGCGCTGGTTCTGGATGTCTGCCTGCACCACCACGAGAAGTTCGACGGCAGCGGCTACCCCCATCGCCTGGGCGGCGAGCAGATCAGCCTGCTGGCGCGCATGGGGGCGGTGTGCGACGTGTACGACGCCATCACCTCCGACCGCCCCTACAAGAAGGGTTGGGCCCCGGCCGAGGCCTTGCACAAGATGGCCGAGTGGACCAAGGGGCACTTCGACCCCCAGGTGTTCCAGGCATTCGTCAAGACCGTCGGCATCTACCCCACAGGCTCCCTGGTGCGCCTGGAGAGCGGCCGCCTCGGCGTGGTGATCGACCAGAACGCCCGCTCACTGTTGCTGCCCCGGGTCAAGGTGTTCTTCTCCGCGCGCTCCAAGGTGCCGATCCCCCAGGAGATCATCGACCTTTCGGCCCTCGACGGCCGCGACCGTATCATCGGCCGCGAAGCCCCGGAAGACTGGGGCTTCCGCAATCTCGACGCCCTCTGGGGCGGCGAGCGCCTGCCGCCCGCCAAGGCGAAGTGACGCGAACGAATGGGCGGCCATCCAGTCCTACTCCCTGCACCCTGATTCGAGGACAACCCGTTGAAACGCTTCCTAGCCCTGCTGACCCTGGTCGCCCTGCCGGCCTTCGCCGCCGAGGACCCCGAGCTCTATGGCCGCTACGAATACATCCGCCTGCCGGAGATCGGCCAGACCCTCAAGGCCAAGATGGACACCGGTGCCCTGACCGCCTCGCTGTCGGCCAAGGACATCGAGCGCTTCGAGCGCGACGGCGAGGACTGGGTGCGCTTCCGCCTGGCCACCAAGGACGCCGACGACACCCTCTACGAGCACCGCCTGGCGCGCATCAGCAAGATCAAGACGCGCGCCGAGGAAGCCGGCGACGAAGAGGACGACGAAGGCGAGAAGGCCGACCCGACCAAGCGCCCGGTGATCGAGATGGAGATGTGCCTGGGCGACACCAAGCGCACCGTCGAGGTCAACCTCACCGACCGCAGCAGCTTCAACTACCCGCTGCTGATCGGCGCCAAGGCCCTGCGCGAGTTCCGCGCCGCGATCTACCCGGGGCGCAAGTTCACCGCCGGCAAGCCCCAGTGCTGAGCCGCGCCGGCTGAGGTGACGGCCTCGGCGGGATTGACGCCGCCCGAGGCCTGCGGCACCGTGCCGGCTATTTCCCCGCCTGCACGGACGCCATGCCCAACATCCTGATTGTCGAAGACGAAGCGGCCATCGCCGATACCCTGGTCTATGCCCTGCAGGCCGACGGTTTCGGCGTCACCTGGTCGAGCCTGGCCGGCGAGGCCCTGGAGCTGCTGGCGCGCGAGCCCTTCGACCTGGTCATCCTCGATGTCGGCCTGCCCGACATCAGCGGCTTCGAAGCCTGCAAGCGCCTGCGGCGTTTCTCCGAGGTGCCGGTGATCTTCCTCACCGCCCGCGACGCCGAGATCGACCGCGTGGTCGGCCTGGAGATCGGCGCCGACGACTACGTGGTCAAGCCCTTCAGCCCGCGTGAGGTGGCCGCCCGGGTGCGCGCCATCCTCAAGCGCACCGCCCCGCGCGAGGCCGCGCCCGCCCCGGTCGCGGCGCCTGCCGAAGGCCCCTTCGTGGTCGACGTCGAGCGCTTCCGCATCCACTACCTGGGCCAGCTCCTGAGCCTCACCCGCCACGAGTTCCGCCTGCTGCAGACGCTCCTGGCGCAGCCCGAGCGGGTGTTCAGCCGCGAGCAGCTGCTCGATTCGGTGGGCGTGGCCAGCGATGCCGGCTACGAGCGCAGCATCGACAGCCACATCAAGAGCCTGCGCGCCAAGCTGCGCCAGGTGAACGCCGAGGCCGAGCCGATCCAGACCCATCGCGGCCTCGGCTACAGCTACGACCCCAGCGCCTGACCGGAGCCCCGCCATGCCGCTCGGCGTCCGCATCTTCCTGGTGTACTTCCTCTTCGTCGGCCTGGCCGGCTACTTCGTGCTGAGCACGGTGATGGACGAGATCCGCCCCGGCGTGCGCCAGTCCACCGAAGAGACCCTGGTGGACACCGCCAACCTGCTGGCCGAGATCCTCCGCGACCCGGTGCGCGACGGCACCCTGGGCCAGAGCAACCTGCCCGAGCTGCTCAAGGCCTACGGCAAGCGCCAGCCCGGCGCCGAGATCTGGGGCGTGCGCAAGACCGAGGTGAACCACCGCATCTACGTCACCGACGCCAAAGGCCGCGTGCTGCTGGATTCCAGCGGCCTGGCCGTGGGCCAGGACTATTCCGGCTGGAACGACGTGCTGCTGACCCTGCGCGGCCAGTACGGCGCGCGCTCCACGCGCGAGGACCCGAGCGACCCGGACTCCTCGGTGATGTACGTGGCGGCGCCGATCCGCGACAACGGCCAGATCATAGGCGTGGTCTCGGTGGCCAAGCCCAACCGCTCGCTGCAGCCCTACATCTACCGCTCGCAGATGCGCCTGGCCTGGCTCGGTGCCGGGCTCATCGTCCTCGGCCTGCTGATCGGCGGGCTGCTGTCCTGGTGGCTCAGCGGCTCCCTGCGCCGCCTCACCCGTTACGCCCAGGCCGTCAGCGAGGGCCAGCGCGCCGAGCTGCCCACCCTGCGCGGCGGCGAGCTGGCACAACTGGCCCGGGCCGTCGAACGCATGCGCACCGAGCTGGAGGGCAAGGCCTATGTCGAGCGCTACGTGCACACCCTGACCCACGAGCTGAAGAGCCCCCTGGCGGCCATCCGCGGTGCGGCGGAACTGCTGGAGGGCGAGATGCCCCCGGCGCAGCGCCAGCGCTTCGTGGCCAATATCAGCGGCGAGAGCGCGCGCCTGCAGCAACTGATCGAACGCCTGCTGTACCTGGCCCAGGTCGAGCAGCGCCAGGGCCTGGAGGAGCGCGTACCGGTGCCCCTGGCACCGATGGTGGAAGACCTGCTGCAGGCCCAGGCGGCGCGCATCGAGGCCGCCGGGCTGCGCATCGAGAATGCGGTGAACATCGGCCTGGAGGCATCGGGCGAACGCTTCCTGCTGCGCCAGGCGCTGGCCAACCTGCTGGACAACGCCCTGGATTTCACTCCGGCGGGCGGCCTGATCCGCATCGCCGCGAGCCGCGACGGCCATGAGCTGGACCTGCGCCTGTACAACCAGGGCGAGGCCATTCCCGACTATGCCCTGCCGCGCCTCACCGAGCGCTTCTATTCCCTGCCGCGCCCCGGCAGCGGCCGCAAGAGCACCGGCCTGGGGCTCAACTTCGTCCAGGAAGTGGCGCAGCTGCACGGTGGCAGCCTGCAGGTCTGCAACCTCGACGGCGGCGTGGAAGTGCGGCTGCGCCTGCCGGCGGCCTGACTTCGCTCAGGCACCATTGTGGTGCGCCCGTTTCGGCGCGGTGTCCGGCGGGATGCGGGGTGGATGGCGCTCTTCCATCCACCGGCGGAGCCCTCCAGGCGCTTCGCCGGGGCGACTCCGCGTGATCCACCTCAGTGCGGAGGAATCACTCCGCCGTGGCCGGTGCGCTCTTGGCGTACTTCGCGGTCACACCCTTCCAGAACGCCGGGAAGCCTTCGCTGAAGCGGGCGAACGCGGCCTTCTCGGCGCGGCTCTTCGACTCGGTCACCGCGTCTTCGGTGGACCAGGTGCTGGAGCGCTGTTCTTCCTGGGCGGTGGCCTCGGTGGAGCCGTAGATGTAGCCGCTGCGCACATCCACCAGGATGCCGGCGACGGTGGCGGTGACATGCGCCTGGTGGTTGGGCAGGAAGCCCAGCGAAACGGCGGTCAGCGGACCCAGCGGGGTGCTGTCGACATAGAAGGTGGTGTCCACGGTGTAGACCAGCAGCAGGTCCGAACGCATGCGCGCGGCGGGCAGGCGCAGGTCCTTCAGGCTCTTCATGTCGCTGGGAACCAGCAGGCGGCTCAGGGGCGCGGTCTGGCTGATCAGCGGCTGTTCGGCGATGCGCGCCAGATCGGCGTCGGACTCGATGTCGCGGGTTTGCACCACCTCGAACCCGTCCCGATAGGTACTCGTGACACGGACGATGCTCAACTGCGCCGGGAAGGGGCTGGCAGGTTTCTTGCTGAACAGCTCTTCGATATCGGCGTCGTCGATGCCGGCCAGGGGAACGCCATGGCTGGGCGTGACATAGCTCTTGCTGGAGCAACCGCCGAGCATGAGCAGCGAGAGGGCGGTGAGGGCAAAGAGGGTCTTGCGGGGGAGCATGGGAACGTCCTTTTCCAAAGGGCCGGGAGGCCCGACTGGCGGCGATTCTGCCGCGTCTTGCGGGTGCCCACAATTGACTATTCTCAAACCGTCGCCGTGCATGGAACGCGGTGCACATAACAACGAGAAACCGGGAGCAGCCAATGAAGAGCGTCGCCGAAATACTGCGGGGCAAGCCCCACACGACCATCTACCGCGTCGACCCCACCACCACCGTGCTGGAGGCGGCCGAGCTGATGGCCGAGAAAGGCATCGGCGCGGTGCTGGTGATGGAGCGTGACGAGCTGGTGGGCATCGTCACCGAGCGCGACTACGTGCGCCGCGTGGCCGCCAAGGACCGTTCCTCCTACGGCACCGAAGTGCAGGAGATCATGACCTCCAACCTCTTCGTGGTCGGCCCGAAGGACAGCAACCAGTTCTGCATGCAGCTGATGACCGAGAAGAACCTGCGCCACCTGCCCGTGCTGGACGACGGCAAGGTGATCGGGCTGCTGTCCATCCGCGACCTGGTACGCGACATCACCGCCGAGCAGGAAAGCCTGATCCACCACCTGGAGGACTACATCCGCGGGTCGTGCTGATCGCTGGATGTGGACGCCGGCCCCTTGTGGGAGCGAATTCATTCGCGAATGGGCCTGTAGGGTGGATGACGCTTCACCCATCCACCGGGCGGTGTTCCGTCTCGCGCATTACGAATTATCGGGCACCTCGTAGGGTGGGCCGGGCGGCGTTCTGCGAATGAAGCGAAACCCATGGGGCAACGCCCGACTTCGCTGATGGGTTTCGCTTCGCTCTACCCATCCTGCGATCCCCGCATGAGCGATCCCCCCTCTCCACCCAATCCCCACACAAACTCCACATTCTCCCCATAACCCCACCTCGGGCATTCCCCAGACTTTCCCCATCGAGAACACATGAGGAGAGTCCGAGATGACCCGTACCCTGGGTTTCAAGCTGGGTGCCATCGCCCTGCTGATCCTGTTGCTGCTGATTCCGCTTCTGATGATCGACGGCCTGATCGACGAGCGTCAGCAGGCGCGCAACGGCGTGCTGGAGAACATCGCCCAGAGCTCCAGCTACAGCCAGCAGGTGACGGGGCCGATCCTGGTGGTGCCTTACCGCCGCGTGATCCGTGAGTGGAAGACCAACGAGAAGACCGGCCAGCGCTACCTCGACGAGAAAGAGGAACGCAGCCGCCTGTTCTTCCTGCCGGAGCGCCTGCGCCTGGCTGGCGAGGTGGACACCGAGCTGCGTGCCCGGGGCATCTACCAGGCGCGGTTGTACAAGAGCGATAGCCGCATCACCGGGCAGTTCCTGCTGCCGGCCAACTACGGCATCGGGGAAGGGCTGGCCGACTACCGCTTCGAGGCGCCCTTCCTGGCGGTGGGCATCAGCGACATACGTGGCATCAGCAATGCGCTGAAGCTGGAGCTCAACGGCCGCAGCTTCGACTTCCAGCCCGGCAGCGGCGACCCGGTCCTGCCCGGCGGCGTGCATGTGCCGCTGCCGAACCTGCAGGCGGGCGAAGTGCAGAACCTCGACTTCGGCTTCGACCTCAAGCTGCAGGGCACCGAGTCGCTGAGCATCACCCCGGTGGGGCGCGACAGCCAGGTGGAGCTGAAGTCCGGCTGGCCGCATCCGAGCTTCGTCGGCGAGTTCCTGCCCGCCGAGCGCGAGGTGCGTGACGACGGCTTCAGCGCCCGCTGGCAAACCAGCTTCTTCGCCACCGACATGGAAGCGGCCCTGGCCAACTGTGCCTACGCCGAGCGGTGCGAGGCCTTCAACAGCAAGGTGTTCGGCGTCAGCTTCGTCGACCCCGTGGACCAGTACCTGAAGACCGACCGCGCCATCAAGTACGCCCTGCTGTTCATCTGCCTGACCTTCGCCGGCTTCTTCCTCGTGGAAGTACTCAAGCGCCTGGCGGTGCACCCGGTGCAGTACGCCCTGGTGGGCCTGGCCCTGGCGTTCTTCTACCTGCTGCTGCTGTCGCTGTCCGAGCACCTGGAGTTCGCCCTGGCCTACTCGCTTTCCGCAGCGGCCTGCGTGCTGCTGGTGGGCTTCTACGTCAGCCACGTGCTGCACAGCTGGGCGCGTGGCGCAGGCTTCACCGCCGGGCTGGCGGCGCTCTACGGGATGCTCTACGGCCTGCTCAGCGCCGAGGACTACGCGCTGCTGATGGGCTCGCTGCTGGTGTTCGGCCTGCTGGCCTGCGTGATGGTGCTGACCCGCAAGCTCGACTGGTACGGCGTCGGTGCCGTCAAACCCGCCCAGGTCCAGGGCTGATAACCCCGGGCGCGGCCACCGCCGCGCCCTTCAGGAGGAAGAAACGATGCGTGCAATGGTGCAATTCACAGCCTGCTTCGCCCTTGGCCTGGTGGTCTCGGTACTGATACTCGGCGGCCTGATGTTCGCCGGCAATTTCGGCTTCATCGATCTCTGGCTGATCACCGGCAAGCCGGTGGCCAACCTGGCGCTGATGGTGCTGCCCGAGTCCTTCTGGCATGCGCTGACCGGCGTCATCGACCCGCGCAACAACCCCTCGGTGAACTCCTTCCTGCAGCTGTGCGTGGCGCTCTCCCAGGGCGCCCTGTTGCTGGCGGCCGGGTTCTTCCGCCTGTGGTACCGGCGCCGTGACGAAGAGGAGGACAGCCGTGATGCGCGGTGAACTGCATGAAGAGCGTGCCGCCAGCCGACGCCTGGCGGCCCGGATCGCCGAACTGTTTCCCGGCTACCGGGCGGAAAGGCAGGGCGTGGTGATCGGTTTCGAGCCCTGGCCGGGCCGCCAGGAGCCCACCGGGCAAGCGCGGCGCCAGGCCCGATGAAGGACGCATGCCAGGGACGGCGTGGCCTGGAGCGGTGCGAGGAAGCAGAAGGAGGAGAGAGGACGAGGGAATGTCAGTGTCTTGTAAATATTTCGATGCAAATGACTATAAAGATCAAATGAAAATAAATATCATCCGCAACCGATTCTTTTACTCTCCACCAGGATGCGGACCTGCCCCATGTCGACCCCTGCCAAACTGCCTGCCCTTTCACCCCTGGCCCTGAGCCTGGCCTCCCTGCTGCTGTCGCCGCTGGCCATGGCCGCCACCGAGCTGCCCGCCATCGAAGTCGACGGCAAGCGCAGCCAGGACTCGAGGGTGAAAGAGGTCTCCACCGCCACGCGCACCGCCACCCCGGTGCGCTACGTGCCCCAGGCGATCGACACGGTGCGCACCGAGGATGTGCTCAGCTACGGCACCCGCAACATCGCCCAGGCCCTCGCCGGCCTGCCCAACGTCAGCGACGCCAGTGACACCCGCTTCGACGGCCTGCGCATCCGCGGCTTCGACGCCAGCAACGACTTCTACCTCGACGGCATCCGCGACGACAGCCAGTACACCCGCGACCTGCACAACATCGAGCGCATCGAGGTGCTCAAGGGCCCCGCGGCGGTGCTCTACGGCCGGGGCAGCCAGGGTGGCCTGGTCAACCGCATCAGCAAGCAGCCCCAGGCCGGGCTGGCCTCCACCCTGGAAGCGCAGCTGGGCAGCCAGGACTTCCGCAGCCTCTATGCCGACCTCAGCACCGACCCCAGCGAGAACATCTCCCTGCGCCTGAACATGGGCGAGCAGGACGCCAACAGCTTCCGCAAGGGCGTCGACTCCAGCCGCCAGCTGTTCGCGCCATCCATGAGCTGGCAGCTCAGCCCCGATCTCAACTGGCTGGTGCAATACGAATACAGCCGCCACCGCCGCACCCCGGATCGCGGCATCCCCGGGCTCAATGGGCACCCGGCGGACGTCGGCCGCGACACCGTCTACAGCGACCTGCAGCGCGACTACATCGACGACAAGGCACAGTCCCTGCGCTCGCGCCTGACCTACGACATCAACGCCGACTGGCAACTGCGCCAGACCCTGGGCGTGTTCAAGCTCGACAGCGACTTCGACAACACCTACGTCACCAGCGTCAACGCCGCCGCCCGTACCGTGGGCCGCGCCCGCTGGCAGCAGGACCTGACCACCCGCAACATCTTCAGCAACCTGGAGCTGGAGGGGCTGTTCCACACTGCGGGCCTCGAGCACCGCCTGCTCACCGGCCTGGAGCTGGGCAACCAGCACCGCGACCCGAAGCTCTACACCAACGCCACCGGCGCCGCGAACGCCGCGCCCTCGCTGGACATCTTCAACCCCGACACCACCCGCCAGCAGACCGGGCGCATGGTCGCCAGCAGCGACGCCCAGCACCGCATCGACAGCCGCGCCCTGTACATCCAGGACCAGGTGACCCTGAACGAGCAGTGGCAGGTGCTGTTCGGCCTGCGCTACGACCACTTCGACGTGGACTCGCAGAACCGCCTCACCCGCCGCAGCGAGCAGCAGGTGGACGACAGCTTCAGCCCGCGCGTCGGCGTGGTCTGGACGCCCCTGCTCGACCACTCCTTCTACGCCTCCTACAGCAAGACCTACTCCCCGGTCGGCGGCGGCCTGATCGGCGTCACCGCCGGCGCGACCACCAACACCAACGACACCGGCCCTGAACACACCCGCCAGTACGAAGTGGGCGTGAAGAGCGACTGGCTGGAAGACAGCCTCAGCACCACCCTGGCCGTCTACGAGATCGAGCTGTACAACCGCCGCACCTCCGACCCGCTGAACCCGGGCAACTTCATCCTCTCCGGCCTGCAGCGCTCACGCGGCATCGAGCTGACCGCCAGCGGCCGCCTCTACAGCCACTGGTACCTGCGCGGCGGCATCGGCCTGCAGGACGCGGAGATCGTCAAGGACAACAACGGCCTGGAAGGCAAGCGCATCGGCGATGTGGCCGAACGCAACGGCAGCCTGTTCCTCAGCTGGAAGCCGGAGCAGGGCCTGTATGGCGAAACCGGCCTGACCCTGGTCGGCGACCGCTATGCCGACAACGCCAACACCGTCGCGCTACCGGGCTACGGCCGCTGGGACGCCATGCTCGGCTACCGCCTGGAGCAGTGGGACCTCAAGGCCGCGCTGACCAACATCGCCGACAAGACCTACTACGCCACCGCCACCAGCGCCGTGCAGATCATGCCCGGCGACCCGCGCACCCTGATGACCAGCGCGAGCTACCGGTTCTGATCGGGAAGACCCGTAGGGTGGCGTAGAGCGAAGCGAACCCCATCGATGCCCGGCACGGAGATGCCTGTGGTGCTAGGACCCCAGCATGGGTTTCGCGGTGCTCTACCCATCCTACGAGAGCGCCGAGGCAGGGAGGAGGCCGGGTACACGCACGGCCCGTAGGATGGCGTAGAGCGAAGCGAAATCCATCGAAGCCCGGCACGGAGATGCCTGTGGTGCTAGGACTGTTCAGCCGGGATACATGGGTTTCGCGGTGCTCTACCCATCCTACGGCGGCACTGCGTGCCGCTTGGCGAATGAATTCGCCCCTACAGGTTGGTTCGTGGGCTGCTCAATCCCTGATCATCACCAGCCGGTCGAGGCCCGATTCCGCGCCCCAGACTTCGCCGATGCGCCCGGAGAGCTGCAGCACCCGGGCGTTGGCCTGGTCGCTGGGGAAGGCCGTGAAGCGCTGGCTGAAGGGGTTGAAGCGGAGGATGGCATTGCTGGCGAAGTCGCTGATCCAGATGCGGTCCTGCTCGTCGACGAACATGGCGTGGGCATCGGCCTTGTCGCCGGGCAGGGCCCAGCTGTTCCAGGCGTTGGCCAGGGGGTCGTAGCGGCTGAGCTTGCCACTGCCGCTTTCGCTGACCCAGAGGGTGCCCTTCGAATCGCTCCAGATGCGTTGCGGGCCCTGCTGCGCCTCGGGCGAGGCGATCACCTCGGCGTGCCCGGAGGCGGCGTCGATGCGGGCGATGTGCTTGCCGTCGAGGCTGGCGTACCAGATCTCGCCATTGGGCGTGGTGGTGATGCCGTAGGGCCCGGCGCCACCGGGGGCGGGCCAGACCTTGATGTCGCCGTTCTTCGGGTCCAGGCGCCCGTAGAAGCCGTTCTGCCCGGTGAACCAGAGCATCCCGGCCCGATCGAAGGTGGCGCTGTTGAGGCCGGCGTTGGCGGCGTTGCCCGGCAGCGGGTAGTGCTTGGTGGCGAGACGGTCCGGGTCGACCTTCACCAGGGCATTGAGCCCGGCGTCGGTGACCCAGGCCGCGCCGTCCTGGCCGACCACCACGCCGCGCGGGCTGGAGCCGGCGCCGAGGGCGACCTGCAGGCTCTGCCCGGTCATGGGGTCGAGCAGCCCGAGCAGGCCGAGCTTCTGCGCGGTGTACCAGACACGGCCATCGGTGGCCGGCGCCACGTCGCGCGGGCCGCTGCCCGGCGGCAGGGGGAAGTACTTCACCTCGGCGGCGAGCGCTGTCGTGCTGAGCAGGGCGGCGAACAGGGCCGCTACGGCGATGCGGAGCATGGTGACCTCCAGATCTGGGACACAGACGTATGGACGCCGTCACGCTCCAAGGGTTCGCCGCGAATTTCCCCGGTGGCTCAGCGCCGCAGCAGCAAGGGACGGATGCCGAGGATGGCGGGGATGCCCAGGCCGACCCAGGCCAGGGCATCCCAGATGCCGTCGCCGAGCAGGGCGCCCACCAGGCCGGTGGCGGTCAGCGCGGCCAGCAGCGCGGGCACGGCGAAGATGCGCATCAGGTTCATGCCGTGGTCTCCCGCCGGCGCGCCGGGACGCGGCGGCGCACCCACCACAGGTAGAGCCCGCTGCCGAGCACGATGATGGTCAGCACGTCCAGGGTCGCCCACAGCAGTTGCATGGGCCGGCCGCCGTAGTCGCCGAAGTGCAGCGGCTGGGACATGGCCAGGGCGTCCATGTACCAGGGGCGCTCGCCGACGGCCGTCACCTCCAGGGTGCGCGCGTCGATCAGCACCGGCGTCCACAGGTGCGAGGTGAGGTGGCTGCTGCCTTTCATGAACACCGAGTAGTGGTGCTCGCTGGAGAAGCGCGTGCCGGGGAAGGCGATGAAGTCCGCCGCCATGCCCGGCGTCGCCTTCGCGGCGATCTCCAGCAGGCGCGTGGCCGGGGCGCGGTCGGTGAGTGGCGGGGCGTCGCGGTAGGGCTCGACCATGGCGGCCAGGCTCTCGTTGCGCCAGGCGGCGATCACCAGGTCGGCGCAGGCGCTGATCACCCCGGTGACGCCCACCACCAGGGCCCAGGTGAGGGTGACGATGCCGATCAGGTTGTGCAGGTCCAGCCAGCGGGTACGGGAGGAACGGTCGCGGCGCACGGTGCCGAACTCCAGGCGACGCATGAAGGGCGCGTAGAGCACCACGCCGGAGACGATCGCCACCACGAACAGCAGGCCCATGAAGGCCAGCAGCAGCTTGCCCGGCAGCCCGGCGAACAGGTCCACGTGCAGGCGCAGCAGGGTCATCATGAAGCCGCCGTTGGCCGAAGGCATGGCCACCGGCTCGCCGCTGCGGGCGTCGAGCATGAAGGTGTGGGAGGCGTTGGGCTCGGTGCCGGCGGTGGCAGCGGTGATGGCCACCACGCCGTTGGGCTCGTCGTCCTCCCAGCCCAGGTACTGCACCACCTCGCCGGAGCGGTGGGCCTCGGCGGCCTGCACCAGCTGCTGCAGGTCGAGGCGCGGCGCATCCGCCGGCATCTCGCGCAGCACCGGGGCGTCGCCCAGCAGGTGGTCGATCTCGTGGTGGAAGATCAGCGGCAGGCCGGTCAGCGCCAGGAGCAGCAGGAAGGCCGTCGAGATCAGGCTGGTCCAGGTGTGGACGAAGGACCAGCGGCGGAGGGTGGTGGTTTTCATGATCCGTCCGGAAGCCCGAGGCCACCCAGCGGGCGGCCTCGGTGGTGCGTGGTTTGCGGAGAAGGGGTCACCACCGGTAGGTGGCCCTGGCGACGACGCTGCGCTCGTCACCGTAGTAGCAGTAGTAGCCGTCGCAGGTGGAGAGGTAGTCCTTGTCCAGCAGGTTGGTGGCGTTGAGCGCCAGCGACGCGCCGTTCAGGCTGCTGTCCAGGCGCCCGAGGTCGTAGTGCACGGCGGCATCGAACACGGTGTAGGACTTGGCGAAGCCGAGCTCGCTGTTGGCCTGGTCGCCGAAGGTGTTGCCGGTGTAGCGGGCGCCGGCGGCGATCCCGAAGCCGTCGAACACGCCGCTGTGCCAGGTGTAGTCGGCCCACAGCGAGGCCTGGCGGTTAGGCATCAGTTGCAGGCGCTTGCCCTTGTACTCGCCGTCCTGCACTTCGGATTTCGCCTGGGTGTAGGAGGCGATCAGCTTCAGGCTGTCGGTGACGTTGCCCACGGCTTCCAGCTCCAGGCCCTTGACCTTCACTTCGCCGTCCTGGCTGGTGACCGGCGTGCCGTTGATGCGGTTGGTGACCGAGACGTTCTGCTGCGTCAGGTCGTAGACGGCGGCGCTCAGCAGGATGTCGCTGCCGGGCGGCTGGTACTTCACACCCAGTTCCCACTGCTTGCCTTCGGTGGGCTTGAACGAGTCGGTCGGCGAGGCGGTGGCGTTGCTGGTGGGCTGGAAGGACTCGGCGTACGACAGGTAAGGCGTGAAGCCGGAGTCGAACACGTAGCTGAGGGCGGCGTTGCCGCTGAAGGCCTTGTCGCGCTCGGTGTTGGTGGCGTCGCCCTGGTTGAGGAAGGTGGTGCCGGTGTGCACCCAGTCCTCGCGACCGCCGAGGGTCAGGCGCCATTGGTCGAGGGCCATCTGGTCCTGGACGTAGAGGCCGGTCTGGATGGTCTTCTGGTTGTAGTCGTAGAACGCCAGGGAGCGCGGCGGACGGACGATCGGCTGGCCATATACGGGGTTGTTGACGTTGATGTCCGGCGGGGCGTAGCCGTTGAAGGCGGTGCCGAAGACCGACATGTAGTCGGTCTCGATGCGCTGGTGATCAAGGCCGAGCAGCAGGGTGTGATCGATGCCGCCGGTGGCGAAGTCGGCCTGGAAATTGTTGTCCACCGCGAACTGGCTGATGTCCTCATCGGTGTTGGTGCTGTTGCGACCGACGTTGCCATTGGCGTCGACCACATAGCCGAAACCGGCGAGCGACGGGATGTAGCTGTTGACGGTCACGGTCTGGAACGACAGCTCGGACTTGGTGTAGCGCAGGTTCTGGCGGAACTGCCAGACGTCGTTGAAGCGATGCTCGAAGGCGTAGCCCAGCGCGTAGTAGGTGCGGTCGTAGAAGTCGTAGTCCGGATCGCCCAGGTTCTTGTGGTGGGAGATCTTGCCGAACGGCATGTCGATCTTGGTGCCCTGGATCGGCCGGAACTGGCTGGTGGTGCCGGTATCGTCGCGGGTGAACTGCGAGAGCAGGGTCAGCGTGGTGTCGGGGTCGATATTCCAGGTCAGGCTGGGGGCGAGGTTGTAGCGCTTGTTGTCGACGTGGTCGATCTGCGTGCCGCTGTCGCGCACCACACCGCTCAGGCCGTAGAGGAACTGGCCCTGGTCATCGATCTGGCCGGTGCTGGCGAAGTTGATCTGGCGATGGTTGTCGCTGCCGTACTGCACCTCGATCTCATGGCGGGTCTCGGCGCTCGGGCGACGGCTGACCATGTCCAGCAGGCCGCCGGGTGGGGTCTGGCCGTACACGGAGGAGGCCGGGCCACGCAGCAGGGCCAGGCGGTCCAGGTTCCAGGTTTCCGGCTTCGGGTTGGCGTACACGCCACGGGGCAGCGGCAGGCCGTCGAGGAAGTGGGTCGGCTCGAAGCCGCGTACGCGCATCCAGTCGTAGCGGGTGTCGCTGCCGAAGCTGCTGGAGACGATGCCCGGCATGTACTTCACCGCGTCGTCGAGGCTGTGGACGCTGCGGTCCTGCATCTGCTCGCGGGTGGCCACGGAGATCGAGCGCGGGGTCTCGGCCAGGGCGGTGTCGGTCTTGGTGCCGGCGGCGGTGCGCTGGGCCAGGTAGCCGGTGGCGCCGCCCCAGGCGCTTTCGCCGACGCTGGCGGCATCGATGTTGGTTGCCGGCAGGGCCATGCCCGTTGCAGCCACGGGCTCCAGGCTGAAGGTGCCCGCCGGGCTCCTGACCAGTTGCAGGCCGCTGCCGTTGAGGGCGGCAGCGAGCGCGGCGACCGGCGAATACTCGCCCTGCACCGGTTGTGCTGTCTTGCCGGCTGTCAGGCTCGGGTCGATGCTCAGGACGATGCCCGCTTCGCTGGCGATGCGGCTGAGGGTGCTGGCCAGGGGCGCGGCGGGCAGCTTGTACTGCTGGGTGTCGGCGCTGGCCTGGGCGGACAGGCTGCCCAGGAGGATCGCGGCGGCGAGCAGGCCGGGGCGGAAACCGGGGCGGAAGGCGAAGGTCATTGCGAACGGCTCCTGTTAGGAAATAAGTCTCAATGACCTGTTGCCGGATCAGGATGGAAAAGTGATAGGGGCACCGCGAAATTTTTTTGAACGTCTGCCGGATGCCGGTTCTCCCGGGCTCAAACCCGGGCTAGCTGGGGGCGCTGGATGAGGCGCTAATGGTTGGCGGGCACCACGCGGGTCCACCAGCTGGTATGGCGTTCGATACGCACGGGCAGGCTGGGGGGCAGGGCGTCTAGGGCGAGATCGCTGTCATTGAGGGGGAAGCTGCCGCTGATGCGCAGGTCGGCGACTTCCGGGGCGACGCCCAGGTAGCCGCTGCGGTACTCGCCCAGGCGTTCCAGCAGGTCGGCCAGGCGCGCGTTCTCCACCACCAGCATGCCGCGCACCCAGGCGTCGGCGCCGACCGGCGCGTTCTGGCTGGCGTCCAGGCGGGTGCTGCTCATCAGCACCTGCTGGCCTTCCTCGATGATGCGCTCTTCATCGGCCCGCGCCGGGTGGGCGGCGACGGCCGACTGCAGGACGATCAGGCGCGTGCCGTCCTTCTCGGCGCGCACCAGGAAGCGCGTGCCGAGGGCGCGCAGGTCGCCGTCCCCGGTGCCGACCACGAAGGGGCGCGGGTCACCGTGTGCGGTCTCGACGAGGATCTCTCCGCGGCGCAGGTGGATGCGGCGCTGGGCCGGGTCGAACTCGATGTCCAGGGCGCTGCGGCTGTTGAGGCGCACATGGCTGCGGTCGGGCAGCAGCAGGTCGCGTTGTTCGCCGCTGGCGGTGACTTCGTCGGCCAGCCAGTCGCTCAATGGGCGCTGCGGGTTGGCCAGGCCCAGGGCGAGGGCACCGACCAGGACCAGGCCGAGCAGGCTGGCGCTGCGGCGCATGCGGCGCGGGGAGCGCAGCAGGGCGCGGCGGGCCGGGGCATTGCCGGCGGCGACGAACTGCTGGTCCAGGCCGGCCAGTTGCGCCCAGGCGCGGGCGTGTTCTGCATTGGCGGCGTGCCAGTGGAGGAACTCCGCCTGCTCGCCCGCGCTGGCTTCACCGGAGCCCAGGCAGAGTTGCCAGTGGATGGCTTCGTCGAGGACCTGCGAGGAGACCGGGGCGCGATTCACGTCGGTTCACCGTAGAGGGCGATGTAGCACTGGCGCAGGCCCTGGGCGAGGTACTGGCGCACGCGAGGCACGGAAACGCCCAGGCGCTCGGCGATCTCGGCGTGGCCGAGGCCGTCGACGCGGTTGTGGAGGAAGGCGGCGCGCGCCTTGCTGGAGAGCGTGCCCAGTAGGCGGTCGATCTCGCGCAGGGATTCGAGGATCAGCGCCTGTTCCTCCAGGCCCGGCTGCACGGCTTCGGGGACCCGGGCCAGTTCCTCGAGGTAGGCCCGTTCCAGGGTGCTGCGGCGGAAATGGTCCACCAGCAGGCCACGGGCGATGGTGGTGAGCAGCGCGCGGGGTTCGCGCACCTGGTGCAGGTCGGCTTTGCCGAGGATGCGCACGAAGGCGTCCTGGCTGAGGTCTTCCGCCCGATGGGGGCAGCTCAGGCTGCGGCGCAGCCAGCCGAGCAGCCAGTCGCGATGGTCGCGATAGAGCGCGCCCGCCAGCTCATGGTTCGTGGTTTCCCCAAGCGACACTGCAACCTCCGCCGCGCGAAGCAGGCTGGTAGGAAATGGAGCGAGAATGATTCGCAATTATGCCGATGCTGGCACCCGGCCGCAATCGCAGGCCGTCGGCTGGCGACGACCGTTCGCGTGGCGCTGGCTCAGAGACCCGGTTGTTGCTGGCGACGCTGCCTGCGGGTGAGGGCGGCGGCGAGGGCGGCGGGGCTGTCGAGGCCCTGCTGGCGGGCGCGGCTGAAGAGGATCAGGGCCATCTCGGCGGTGGCCAGGGCATCGGCGCTGGCGTGGTGGCGTTGCTGAACCTGCAGGCCGAAGTGCTCGGCCCATGGGTCCAGCCCGCCGTTGCGGATGCCGGCGTCGGGGCACAGCAGCGGGGCCAGTTCGGCGACGTCGAGGAAGGGATGCTGCAGGCGATGGTCGAGGTCGCGCTTGAGGGCGCGGGTGAGCATGCGCTGGTCGAAGGGGGCGTGGAAGGCCAGCAGCGGGCTGTCGCCCAGGTATTCCATGAAGGCCAGCAGGGCTTCGGCGGGCTCCACGCCTCCGGCCGATTCGCTGGGGGCGATGCCGTGGATGAGCACGCTGGGGCTGACCCGTCCGGTTTCGCGGTGCAGGGTGGCCTCGAACTGGTGGCCGAGGTCGATGGCGCCGTTTTCGATGCTCACCGCGCCGATGGACAGCACCAGGTCGCGGCTCATGTTCAGCCCGCTGGTTTCCAGGTCGAGCACCACGAAGCGCTGTTCGCGCAGCGGCCGGTCATCCAGGCCGAGCGGGGCGGCCAGGGCGTCGCGGCGGCGTTGCTGGGCCTCGCTGAGCTGTGGGCGATGGCGGCGGGTGAGCCAGGCGAGGGCGTTCATAGCTGGTAGCGCAGCGCGAGGCTGGCCTGCAGGCGCTGGGCCTGGCGGAAGGATTCGCGGAGGATACGCCGGTCCAGGTGGTTGAGGCTGTCCGGGTCGAGGCGGTTGGTGAAGGGCAGCCCTTGCCGGGCCTGTTGCTGGTGCTGCTGCATGCGGGTCTGCTGGATGAAATGGTAGGCCTCCTCGAAGGCAGCGCCGTCCTGGGCGTCGATCACCTCATGTGCCACCAGTTGGCGCAGGCGTTCGAGGGTGTTGCAGGCGTCGACGCCGTGGGCGAGGGCCAGCAGGCGGGCGCCGTCGACGAAGGGGGTGAGGCCCTGGACCTTGAGGTCGAGGGTGTCCTTCTCGGCGCCCTTGCGGGCCACCACGAAGTCACGGAAGCGGCCCACGGGCGGGCGCTGGCGCAAGGCGTTCTCGGCCATCAGGCGTTGGAACAGACGGTTGTCGGCGACCTGCGCGAGCACCTGGCGGCGCAGTTGCTCGCAGCCCTCGCGATCGCCCCAGACGGTGCGCAGGTCGAAGTAGATGCTCGAGCCCAGCAGGCTCTCCGGCGTAGCCTCGCGGATGAAGCCGGCGAAGCGGCGACTCCATTCCTGGCGCGACAGGCACAACTCGGGGTTGCCGGCCATGATGCGTCCGCGGCACAGCTCGAAGCCGCATCGGGCCAGGTCCTGGTTGATGCGCTCGGCCAGCGGCAGCAGGCGCCCGCGGATGGCGGCGGCCTCGGCGGCGTCGCGGGCCTCGAAGAGGATGCCGTTGTCCTGGTCGGTGTGCAGCGTCTGCTCGCGGCGCCCTTCGCTGCCGAAGCACAGCCAGGTGAAGGGTACGCCCGGGTCGCCCTGTTCTTCGATGGCGAGCTCGATCACCCGGCACACGGTGTGGTCGTTGAGCAGGGTGATGATGTGGGTGATCTGCGTGGAGCTGGCGCCGTGGGCGAGCATGCTGTCCACCAGGCGCTGGATGTCGCTGCGCAGGGCGGCGAGGGTCTCGACTCGGCCGGCATGGCGGATGGTGCGGGCCAGGTGCACCAGGTCGACGCGCTGCAGGGAGAACAGGTCGCGCTCGGAGACCACGCCGCGCAGGCGACCGTCCTCCACCACGCAGACATGGGCGATGTGGCGCTCGGTCATGGCGATGGCGGCATCGAAGGCGCTGGCATCCGGCGGCAGGTGGAAGGGCTGCTGGGTCATCAGCCCGGCGATGCTCTGGCCGAGGTCGGCGCAGGCGTCGGCGATCACCCGACGCAGGTCGCGCAGGGTGAAGATGCCCTGGGGCCGCTGCTGCTCGTCGACGATGACGATGCTGCCCACCTGGTTCTCGTGCATCAGCCGCACGGCATCGCGCAGGGGCATGTGCGGCGGGCAGGCGATGGGCTGGCGCACGGCGAGATCGATGAGGCGGGTGTCGAGCGAGTACTGGGCACCGAGGGTTTCCACCGCGCGCAGCTGCACCTGCTGGTTGACCTGGTCGAGCAGGCTGCTGACGCCGCGCAGGGCGAAGTCGCGGAACGGGCCGGAGATGGCGAACAGGCGCACGAAGGCGGGCTTGGCAAGGAGCAGGCAGAAGGTGTCTTCGCCGGCCAGGTGCTCGGTGCGGGTGGCGCGCTCGCCGAGCAGGGCGGCGAGGGGGAAGCATTCGCCGCCGGCGATCTCGAAGGTGGTCTCGGTGCCGCGCTTGGCCGAATGCGGGCGTTCGCCGACCACACGGCCCTGCTTGACGATGTAGAAGTGTTCGACCGGCCCGTCGCTGGGCTTGATGATGGATTCCCCGCGCCCGTAGAAGCGCAGCAGGCAGTTTTCCACCAGGTAGGCCAGGTGGGCGCTTTCCATCTGGTTGAAGGGTGGGAATTTCTGCAGGAACTCCATGGTGCCATGGACGTTCTGCATCACCGCCTGCTTGCCCGCCTGGGCGAAGGCGTCCGTCGTGCTCATGCTCTGTTTTCCACGGCGCTCTTGTTGTGGGTGCATGGTCGATGGCCGGGACGGCGCTGCACATTGGACGTAAGTATAGAGCGAGCTCGAACCCATTCCCGGCGCGGGTTGTCGGGGTGAGTTCCGCCTGGGAGGAGGAATTGCCGCCGCCCCCATTGTGCTGGTCAATTTTTGCACCGTTCGGCGGCGAAACGGGAACTCTTATGATTTTCCGCTATCACACACGCGTGATGCCGCGCACTCTGACTTTGCGCGGAGCAGCGTGCCTGCAATGGCCGCTACGAGGTGGAGCCCATGAATTACGGTGACTTGCTGAGCCAAGAGGAGATGAAGGCCCTGGATGAACTGGTGCGCGTGCCGAACGCCCAGCCCAGTGTGCTGCTGGTGGACGATGATGAAGCTGCCCGCGACTCCCTGGCCGATCGCCTGACCGCTCACGGCATCAGTTGCATCACTGCAGAAAGCGGCGAGCAGGCCTTGGCTCTGCTGCTGGCGCGGCCCTCCATCGACCTGCTGGTGACCGAACTGCACATGCAGTGTGGCAGTGGCCTGGAGCTGGTCCGCCAGGTGCGCCAGTCGGCGCGGGCGAGCCTGCCGGTGATCATCACCTCGGGTGATGCGGACGTTCAGGACGCCATCGAGGCCATGCACATGAAGGTGGTGGATTTCCTTCTCAAACCCGTGGATATCACCCGCCTGGTTACGTTGGTGCGCAACGAGCTGGGTACGCCGCCGAGCAAGCCTCCGGTGAGGGCGAGGCAAGCAAAGGCCGAAGTCCTGACGCTGAAAAGCGCCTGAAGCCGCCGCAAGGCGGTTTTTTCTTTTCTCCATTTACCCATCGATCCGCTGGCTGGCCCGGCATTCGCCGGCCTGATACGGGCTGCCGGCTGCTTGTAGCCGATCGATTTGTGATCAGAATAGTTAGACCGGTCTATATAAAAGCCGGCCACTTTTTCAGGAGGAAGCGTCATGAACCACGATCCGCGTTTGCAGGAACGACTCGAAGCGGTGATCCGCGCTACCCCGTTCGCCGCGCTGATGGGGGCGCGCGTCAACGCCATTGGCGCGGGCGCTGTCGAGCTGGAGGTCGAGGTGAAGCCGGAGGTGATGCACCAGCATCATGGCTTCGTACATGGGGCGGTGGTCGGCTTCATGGCCGACAGCGCCTGCGCCTGGGCGGCGGCCTCGGTGGCGGGGGATGTGGTGACCTCGGAGTACACGCTCAACCTGCTGGCGCCGGCGGTGGGCGAGCGCCTGGTGGCCCGGGGGCGGGTGCTGAAGGCGTCGAGCCGGACGCTGGCGACCTTCGCCGAGGTCTTCGCGATCAAGAACGGCGAGGAGAAGCTGGTGGCGGTGGCCCTGGCCACGGTGGCCAAGGTCGGCGGCGAGGGGGCGCGCTGATGGAGAGCGAAGTGCCTGACGGCTACGGGCCGCTGTTTCGCGCCAGCCCATTCCTCGATCTGCTGGGCCCGCTGTATTGCCGTCGCGACGAGAGTGGCGGCCTGATGATCGCAGTACATATCGGGGAGCAGCACTGCAACCTGCGGGGCACGGCCCATGGTGGGCTGCTCTGCACCCTGGCGGATGTGGCGCTGGGCTATTCCACGGCCTTCTCCCAGGACCCGCCCCTGGCGATGGCGACGGTGAACCTGAGCCTGGATTTCTGCGGCGCCGCTCGGCTCGGGGACCTGGTGGAAGTCCGCACGACGATCCACAAGGTGGGCCAGCGCCTGGCATTCGCCAGTGCGGACCTGCGCTGCGGGGAACACGCCGTGGCCCGCGGCAGCGCCGTGTTTCATATTCCCTGAGGCTCGGGCATGCTTTGCGCGCGCCGGGGGACCGGCGCGCGTCACTGCCCTGGAGAGGTTCTCTTGCCGAAGAAATCCAACGCCGCCGATCGCGTCGTCCGCGCCACAGCTTCACTGCTGGCGAGCAAGGGCTATTTCGGAACGGCCCTGGGCGACATCATCGCCCGCTCGGAGACGCCCAAGGGCTCGCTCTACCACTACTTCCCCGATGGCAAGCCGGAGATCGTCGGCGCCGCCATCGATTTCGTCTCCACCGAAGTGCGTGCGCATCTCGAGCAGGCCGCGAACCGGGCGCCCCATGCGCGCAACGCGCTGCTGGGCTTCACCGCGACGCTGCGCGGTTGGCTGGAGGCCTCGGACTACGCCGAGTCCTGCCCGATCTTCGCCACCACCTTGAGCATCGACGATGAGCTCGATGGTGTTCACCGGCGCTGTGGCGCCGCGCTGGGCGGCTGGCATGGCGTTTTCGAACAGGCACTGCTCGCCGACGGGCTTGCCGCCGCAGTGGCCGAACGCCGTGCCTGGCTGCTGATCGCCGCGCTGGAAGGGGCGCTGGGCGTGGCCCGGGTGCAGCGCTCGCTGCGGCCGCTGGCGCTGATCGAGGCGGAACTGCTGCCGCTGCTGCCCTGATCGCTAGGCTTTCTTAAGGCATGAAAAAACCGCCCCGAGGGGCGGTTTTTTCATGGAGCGGGGCTTACAGGCCGTTCTTCGCCTTGAACTCGCGGCGACGACGGTGCAGGACCGGCTCGGTGTAGCCGTTGGGCTGCTTGGTGCCTTCGACCACCAGTTCGACGGCGGCCTGGAAGGCCACGTTGTCGTCGAAGTTGGGGGCCAGCGGGCGGTACAGCGGGTCGTTGGCGTTCTGGCGGTCGACCACCGGGGCCATGCGCTTGAGGCTGGCGAGGATCTGCTCCTCGGTCACCACCTTGTGGCGCAGCCAGTTGGCCAGCAGCTGGCTGGAGATGCGCAGGGTGGCACGGTCTTCCATCAGGCCGACGTCGTTGATGTCCGGCACCTTGGAGCAGCCGACGCCCTGGTCGATCCAGCGCACCACGTAGCCGAGGATGCCCTGGGCGTTGTTGTCCAGTTCGTTCTGGATCTCGTCGGCGCTCCAGTTGGTGTTCGGCGCCAGCGGGATGGTCAGGATGTCGTCCACCGAAGCCGGCGCGCGCTTGGCCAGCTCGGCCTGGCGGGCGAACACGTCGACCTTGTGGTAGTGCAGCGCGTGCAGGGTGGCGGCGGTCGGCGACGGAACCCAGGCGGTGTTGGCGCCGGCCAGCGGGTGGCCGATCTTCTGCTCGAGCATGCCGGCCATCAGGTCGGGCATGGCCCACATGCCCTTGCCGATCTGGGCGCGGCCCTGCAGGCCGGTGGCCAGGCCGATGTCGACGTTGTTGTTCTCGTAGGCGCCGATCCACTTCTCGCTCTTCATGGCGGCCTTGCGCACGACGGCGCCGGCTTCCATGGAGGTGTGGATTTCGTCACCGGTGCGGTCGAGGAAACCTGTGTTGATGAACACCACGCGCTCGCTGGCGGCCTTGATGCACGCCTTGAGGTTGATGGTGGTGCGGCGCTCCTCGTCCATGATGCCGACCTTGAGGGTGTTGCGCGGCATGCCGAGCACATCCTCTACGCGACCGAAGATCTCGGTGGTGAAGGCGACTTCTTCCGGGCCATGCATCTTCGGCTTGACGATGTAGACCGAGCCGGTGCGGGTGTTCTTGCGGCTGGTGTTGCCGTTGAGGTTGTGCAGGGCGATCAGGCTGGTGAACAGCGCGTCCTGGATGCCTTCCGGGATCTCGTTGCCGGCGGCGTCGAGGATGGCCGGGTTGGTCATCAGGTGACCGACGTTGCGCACGAACAGCAGGCTGCGGCCGTGCAGGGTCAGCTCGGAACCGTCGGGCCTGGTGTAGACGCGGTCGGGGTTCATGGTGCGGGTGAAGGTCTCGCCGCCCTTGGACACGCTCTCGGCCAGGTCGCCTTTCATCAGGCCCAGCCAGTTGCGGTAGACCACGGTCTTGTCGTCGGCATCGACGGCGGCGACGGAGTCCTCGCAGTCCATGATGGTGGTCAGGGCGGCTTCCATCAGCACGTCCTTGACGCCTGCGGCATCGGTCTTGCCGATGGGGCTGTTCGGGTCGATCTGGATCTCGAAGTGCAGGCCGTTGTGCTTGAGCAGCAGGGCTTGCGGGGCCGCGGCATCACCCTGGAAGGCGATGAACTGGGCGGTGTCCTTGAGGCCGGTCTCGGTGCCGTCCTTCAGGGTCACGGCGAAGGCGCCGTCCTTGATGGCGTAGGCGGTGGCGTCGACATGGGAGCCGTCGTGCAGCGGGGCGGCTTCGTCGAGGAAGGCGCGGGCGAAGGCGATGACCTTGTCACCGCGGACCTTGTTGTAGCCCTTGCCCTTCTCGGCGCCGTTCTCTTCGCTGATCACGTCGGTGCCGTAGAGCGCGTCGTACAGCGAGCCCCAGCGGGCGTTGGCGGCGTTCAGGGCGAAGCGGGCGTTCATCACCGGCACCACCAGCTGCGGGCCGGCCATGCGGGCGATCTCTTCGTCGACGTTGGCGGTGGTGGCCTGGAAGTCGGCCGGCTCGGGGAGCAGGTAGCCGATTTCCTGCAGGAAGGCCTTGTAGGCCACGGCATCGTGGGCCTGGCCGGCGCGGGCCTGGTGCCAGGCGTCGATCTGCGCCTGGAGTTCGTCGCGCTTGGCGAGCAGGGCTTTGTTCTTGGGCGCCAGGTCATTGATGACCGCTTCGGCGCCGGCCCAGAACTTCTCGGCGCTGATGCCGGTTCCGGGGATGGCTTCGTTGTTCACGAAGTCGAACAGGACTCTGGCGACCTGCAGGCCACCGACTTGAACGCGCTCAGTCATTGCTTGCCTCACTCTGCTCAATATCCGCTGCGGACCGTGCTCCAGTGCTTGTAGTCCGAGCCGCGGCATACTACATGAAGCCGTCGTAAAAATCATGGGCGTGCGTCGCTATGCGACCAGAAAACGCCTTGCAGTCACGGCGGGGGCAGAATGTTCTCAAGAAACAGGTGGATTGTTCCAGAAAAATCTTAAAAACGTACACGATTAATGAAAAATCGTGTCTGCGACCCAGTGCCGCAGCCTGGAAACGCATATTCCGGGACTACCTTCAGCTCTTTTCTATACTGCCCACACTACAAAAAATGGAGTTTCCCATGGCCGTGCATGCCGTAACCGCTGCCGATATCGATGAACTGGCCGAGCTCTTTTCCGGCTACCTGGATTTCTATGAAGTACCGCGGCCGCTGGGCGAGGTGCGCGATTTCCTCGGCGACCGCCTGGCGCGTGGCGACTCGGTGCTGTTCATCGCGCGTAGCCTGGAAGGCAGGGCGCAGGGCTTCGTGCAGCTCTATCCCTTCATCTCGTCCCTGGCCCTGGCGCCCGCCTGGCTGCTCAGCGACCTCTACGTCGCCCCGCATGCCCGCCGCCAGGGCGTGGGCGAAGACCTGATGAACGCCGCTCGCGCCCACGGCGAGGCCACCGGCGCCTGTGGCCTGCAGCTGGAGACGGCGAAGACCAACCTGGCCGGCCAGGCGCTCTACGAGCGCCTTGGCTATGTGCGCGACCAGGTGTACCTGACCTACTGGCTGAGCCTCGCCTGAGGCGGCCCACTGAAGAGAAGGAGTCGAGCGTGGACCATCTGGTATTGACGGTGATCGCCCCGGACCAGCCCGGGCTGGTGGAACGAGTCGCCCAGTGCATCGCCGCCCATGGCGGCAACTGGCTGGAAAGCCGCATGTCGCGCATGGCCGGGCAGTTCGCCGGCATCCTGCGGGTGGCGGTGCCGGCGGAGGGGTATGACGAGCTGGTGGAAGGGCTGCAAGGCCTGGCGGCCCATGGCATCCGCGTGATGCTGGCGGAGAGCGGCATCGAGCCGTCCTGCACCTGGAAGCCGATCCTCCTGGACCTGGTGGGCAACGACCGCCCCGGCATCGTCCGCGATATCACCCGCTTGCTCTCGGAGCAGGGGGTGAACGTGGAGAGCCTGGTCACCGAGGTGAAGCCGGCACCCATGAGCAGCGAGCCGCTGTTCCATGCCGAGGCGGTGCTGGCGGTGCCGCTGACCCTGTCCCTCGATGTGCTGCAGAAGCGGCTGGAGGCGCTCGCCGACGACCTGATGGTTGAGCTGGACCTGCAATCGCAGGCGTCGTGACGGCTATCCCCGGAAAACCTGGGCAAGCCTGTGGAT
This sequence comes from Pseudomonas sp. USHLN015, assembly GCF_037153275.1. Taxonomy (NCBI): domain Bacteria; kingdom Pseudomonadati; phylum Pseudomonadota; class Gammaproteobacteria; order Pseudomonadales; family Pseudomonadaceae; genus Pseudomonas; species Pseudomonas sp. USHLN015. The sequence goes on along the minus strand of NZ_JBBCKP010000015.1, from coordinate 131,058 downwards.
AACCTGGGGAGCGCCGGCGCTGGAGCAGGGCCTGCGCGGCCCGGGGCGTTCTGGCTGAAAAACGAGCGGATTCAGCGGCTTGTGCACAAAGCACGGGGACGGAGCTGTGGATAAGCTCTGGAGCGTCGGCTGCAGGCCAGGCGTGGCGCTGCCTGCAGCCGATCGTACGTTTTCTGCTCAGCCGATGTTGCGGCGCAGGGTGATCCAGGCGTCGACGCTGTAGACCGCAAGGCCGGCCCAGATGAAGCAGAACGCCAGGAGCTTGCTCGGATCGAAGTGCTCGTCGAAGAGGAAGATCGCCTGCAGCATCACCAGGGTCGGCGCCAGGTACTGGAGGAAGCCCAGCGTGGTGTAGGGCAGGTGGCGGGCGGCGGCGTTGAAGCACACCAGCGGCACCAGGGTGATGGGGCCGGCGGCGATCAGCCAGAAGGCCTCGGAGGTGCCCCAGAAGGCCGCCTGGCTGGTCTGGGCCGCCGGGTGCAGGACCAGCCAGCCCAGCGCCAGGGGCAGCAGCAGCCAGGTTTCCACCACCAGGCCGGGCAGGGCGGCGACCGGTGCCTGCTTGCGGATCAGCCCATAGAAGCCGAAGGTCAGCGCCAGGGTCAGGGACACCCAGGGCAGGCTGCCCACCTGCCAGATCTGTTGTGCCACGCCGACCGCCGCCAGGGCCACCGCGATCCATTGCAGGCGGCGCAGGCGTTCGCCGAGCAGGAGCATGCCCAGCAACACGTTCACCAGCGGGTTGATGTAGTAGCCGAGGCTGGCTTCGAGCATGCGCCCGTTGTTCACCGCCCAGACATAGACCAGCCAGTTGGAGGCGATCAGTACGCCGCTGGCGGCGAGGATGCCGAAGCGCCTGGGGTTCTCGCGCAGTTCGCGCAGCCAGCCGGGGTGCTTCCAGACCAGCAGCAGGAGGGCGCCGAACAGGGCGGACCAGATGGCGCGATGGACGATGATCTCCAGCGCCGGGACGGCCTGGATGGCTTTGAAGTAGATGGGGAAGAGGCCCCAGATGATGTAGGCGGTCAGGCCGAGGATGTACCCGCGACGCGGGTTGGCGGTGGCCATGTAAGGTCCTTGCTTAGGTCGCTAACGAAAGGTCCGACATTCTAGAGGCCGCCCGGCCGACTTGTCTGTCTGCCCAGGATCTTCCCGCATGGCCCGGGCCATTCCGGCGTAAGGATTACGTTACGCCGGACTTCCTGGGCCCCTGCCGCATCGTCCGCGTGTCAGAACAGGCGCAGCGGCTCCTCGTCCATCGCCGCCAGTTGCTCGCGCAGGATCAGCACCTGGTCGCCCCAGTAACGCTCGCTGCCGAACCAGGGGAAGCTCATGGGGAAGGCGGGATCGTCCCAGCGCCGCGCCAGCCAGGCGCTGTAGTGCATCAGGCGCAGGGCGCGCAGGGCTTCGATCAGCGGCAGTTCGCGCGGGTCGAAGTCGTGGAACTCCTGGTAGCCGTCCACCAGTTCGGAGAGCTGCGTCAGGCGCTCGTGGCGCTCGCCGGCGAGCATCATCCACAGGTCCTGCACCGCCGGGCCCATGCGGCAGTCGTCGAGGTCGACCATGTGGAAGGTCTCGTCGCGGCACAGGAGGTTGCCGGGGTGGCAGTCGCCGTGCAGGCGGATGGCGGTGTAGCGCACTTCGCCGAAGCGCTGGTCGAGGCGCTTGAGCAGGTCGCGGGCCACCGACTCGTAGGCCGGGAGCAGGCTCCTGGGGATGAAGCCGCCCTCCAGCAGGGTGTGCAGCGAGTCATGGCCGAACGCCTGGACGGTCTGGGTTTCGCGGTGCTCGAAGGGGCGCACGGCACCGACCGCGTGCAGGCGGCCGAGCAACTGGCCGAGGCGGTAGAGCTGGTCCATGTTGCCGGGCTCGGGCGCGCGGCCGCCGCGGCGGGGGAACAGGGCGAAGCGGAAGCCGGCGTGTTCGAACAGGGTTTCGCCGTCGCGGGACAGGGGCGCGACCACCGGCACTTCGTGCTCGGCGAGCTCGGCGCTGAAGGCGTGCTCCTCGCGGATCGCGGCGTCGGTCCAGCGCTGCGGCCGGTAGAACTTGGCGATAAGCGGCTGTTCGTCTTCGATGCCGACCTGGTAGACGCGGTTCTCGTAGCTGTTGAGGGCCAGCACGCGGGCGTCGCTGAGGTAGCCCAGGCCCTCCACGGCGTCGAGCACGAGATCGGGCGTCAGTTCGGCGAAGGGATGGGACATGGGCGACTCCGGTGGTTGGGCGGCAAGTCTAGCGCCTATGGCACCGGCGGGGCGGTCTATCGTTCGGCGCTTCTCAGAGCGGGGTGCCGAGCAGCACCAGGCTGGGGGCGAACAGGGCGCGGGCCAGGCTGCCCGCTCGCAAGCCATCGGCTTCGAGCTGGGCGGGTTCGGCCAGGGCGCAGAGGGTCTGGCCGTTGGCCAGGGCGATGCGGACCTCGCTGGGGCCCTCGTCGTCGGGCAGGATCGCTTCGATGCGTCCTTCCAGGGCGTTCATCTGTGGATCGGGCTGCACGCCGAGGGGCTGCACGCTGAGCCAGCCGGCCTTCATCAGGGCGATCACGCCGCCGCCGGGGGTGAGTTCCAGCTTTTCGCTGCTGTCGTGGGTGATCTGCGCGCGCATGCGGGCGCCGCCAGGCAGCTCGACGTCCACCAGGTCGTTGCGGCCCTGGGCCTGCACGGCGACGACCTTGCCGCTGAGCTGGTTGCGGGCGCTGGTGCGCAGCATCAGGCGGCCCAGGCGTTCCAGGTCCTGCTCGCTCTCGGCGCTTTCCAGCAGGTGCGCCTGCAGGCTTTCCATGCGCTTGAACAGGGCCAGCAGGCGTTCGCCTTCGGCGGACAGGCGTGCGCCGCCACCGCCCTTGCCACCGACGCTGCGTTCGACCAGGGGCTTTTCCGAAAGGTTGTTGAGCTCGTCGATGGCGTCCCACGCAGCCTTGTAGCTGAGCCCGGCCGCCTTCGCCGCACGTGTGATCGAGCCCTGGACGGCGATCTGCTCCAGCAGGGCCATGCGCTGCGGGCGGCGGGTCAGTTGCTGGGTCAGGGGCGTGAGCTGGCTCATGGTCGATGGCTGTTGCTGGACATGGCGCAGCAGGCTGAGTGAGTCGGGGGCGCCCGTCAAGCTATGCCTCAGGGCGGCGTGCCGGGCTTGGGCGTGCGCGCCAGGCAATAGATGTCGACCCGCTCGGCTCCTGCGCGCTTGAGCAGGTGGGCGAGGTATTGCGCGGTGGTTCCGGTGGTCAGCACGTCATCCACCAGCGCCAGGCGCAGCCCCTGCGGGCTGGCGTGCGGGGCCAGCTGGAAGGCGCCGCGCAGGTTGCGCTTGCGGGTGGCGGCGTCCAGGCCCTGCTGGGCGGGCGTGTCCCGTTGGCGCAGCAGCCAATCGTCGTGCGTCGGCACCCGCAGGCGGCGACCGAGCCAGCCCGCCAGCATCTGCGCCTGATTGAAGCCGCGCTGGCGCTGGCGGCGGGTTGCCAGCGGCACGGCCAGCAGGGCGTCGGGACGCGGCTCGCCGGTGCTATGCGCGTGCTCGATGTGGCGCGCCAGGAGTTCCGCCAGCAAGCGGCCAAGGGGCCACTGGGCCTGGTGCTTGAAGCGGGTGATCAGGCTGTCCACCGGGAAGTCGTAGCGCCAGGGGATGCAGGCGGCATCGAAGGCGGGCGGGCGCTTCAGGCATTCGCCGCAGGTCAGGCCCCGGGCGGGCAGCGGCAGGGCGCAGACCCGGCAACGCCCGGCCAGCCAGGGCAGGTCCGCTTCGCAATCGGTGCAGATGGGCAGTTCGCAGCCTTGCGCCCGCGTGCCGCACAGTGCGCAGGTCGGGGCGGTTCGGACGAGGTGGCGCAGCAGGTGGGCGAGCCGGTCCATGGCGCCCCTCCCTGGGCGAGGTCAGTGGATCAGCCAGCTCATGACGATCAGGCCGAGGAAGATGAGGATCAGGCCGCTGATGATGCCTTTTCGCAGCAATGCGCGTATGCCGCCGAAGAGCAGGAGCAGGCCGAGAATGAGTACGACGAAGCTGAAGATCGAGGCATCCATCCCGATGGCCCGCGCCAGGCCCCGGAGGAAGTCGTCCATCGCTGCCCAGATGCCGCCGAGGACGGTTGAAAGCAGATCGACGATGAAGCGGATCACCTTGCCGATCGCCTCGCCCAGCCAACTGAAGAAACCGTCGTTACCCATGCTCGTTCCTTATGCGTCATGACCGTCTGGGTGTTTGATCCAGGCGGCGCCCAAGGGTTCTGTGTGGTTGAAAAATAACCAGATGTAAACCTGTGTCGAGTTTTTGGTTGACAGCGTCATACCCCAAAATCAAGATGCCCAACAGCCTGAATTCCCGCGCTCGCCGTCGGGATTTCCCCCTACAAGAGGCGCGATCCACGCGTCGAAGGAAGCTCCCCATGAGTGCAACCGTAGCCATCTCCACCCGCCACGATTGGTCCCTCGCCGAAGTGCGGGCACTGTTCGAGCAACCTTTCAACGACCTGCTGTTCCAGGCGCAGACCGTGCACCGCGCGCACTTCGACCCGAACCGCGTACAGGTCTCCACCCTGCTGTCGATCAAGACCGGCGCCTGCCCCGAAGACTGCAAGTACTGCCCCCAGTCCGGCCACTACAACACCGGCCTGGACAAGGAAAAGCTGATGGAGGTGCAGAAGGTCCTGCAGGCAGCCGCCGAGGCCAAGGCCATCGGCTCGACGCGCTTCTGCATGGGGGCGGCCTGGAAGCACCCCTCCGCCAAGGACATGCCCTACGTGCTGGAGATGGTGAAGGGCGTGAAGAAGCTCGGCCTCGAGACCTGCATGACCCTCGGTCGCCTGGACCAGGAGCAGACCCGCGCGCTGGCCGATGCCGGCCTGGACTACTACAACCACAACCTCGATACCTCGCCGGAGTTCTACGGCAACATCATCACCACCCGCACCTACGGCGAGCGCCTGCAGACCCTGGCTTACGTGCGTGAGGCGGGGATGAAGATCTGTTCGGGCGGCATCCTCGGCATGGGCGAGTCGGTGGACGACCGCGCGGGCCTGCTGATCCAGCTGGCCAACCTGCCTGAGCACCCGGAGTCGGTGCCGATCAACATGCTGGTCAAGGTCAAGGGCACGCCGCTGGCCGAGGAGAAGGACGTCGACCCGTTCGACTTCATCCGTACCCTGGCGGTGGCGCGGATCATGATGCCCAAGTCCCACGTGCGCCTCTCCGCCGGTCGCGAACAGATGAACGAGCAGATGCAGGCCCTGGCCTTCATGGCCGGCGCCAACTCGATCTTCTACGGCGAGAAACTGCTGACCACCGCCAACCCCCAGGCGGACAAGGACATGCAGCTCTTCGCCCGCCTTGGCATCAAGCCCGAGGAACGCGAGGAGCACGCCGACGAAGTGCACCAGGCCGCCATCGAGCAGGCCCTGGTGGAGCAGCGCGACTCCAAGCTGTTCTATAACGCTGCCGTTTGAAGGCAGCTCCAAGCCACAGGCTGCAAGCCACAAGCCGGGATGCGCTTCCGGCTTTCACTTGCAGCTTGCAGCTTGCAGCTTGCGGCTTGCCGCTTGGAACTGACGTTATGCCCTTCGATCTCGCTTCCCGCCTCGCCGAGCGCCGCGCCGCCGATCTCCATCGCCAGCGTCCCCTGCTGGAAAGCCCCCAGGGGCCGTATGTGGTGGTGGACGGCCGGGCGATGCTGGCCTTCTGTTCGAACGACTACCTGGGCCTGGCCAACCACCCCGAGGTGATCGCCGCGCTGCGTGCCGGTGCCGAGCGCTGGGGTGCTGGCGGCGGTGCCTCGCACCTGGTCATCGGGCACAGCGGGCCGCACCACGAGCTGGAGCTGGCCCTGGCCGAGTTCACCGGGCGCCCGCGTGCGCTGCTGTTCTCCACCGGCTACATGGCCAACCTGGGTGCCGTCACCGCGCTGGTGGGCAAGGGCGGCAGCGTGCTGGAGGACCGCCTCAACCACGCGTCCCTGCTCGACGCCGGCCTGCTGTCGGGTGCGCGCTTCTCGCGCTACCTGCACAACGATGTGGCCAGCCTCGCCACGCGCCTGGAGAAGGCCGAAGGCGACACGCTGGTCGTCACCGATGGGGTGTTCAGCATGGATGGCGATCTTGCCGACCTGCCCGCGCTCTGCGCCAAGGCGCGGGAGCAGGGCGCCTGGGTGATGGTCGACGACGCCCATGGCTTCGGCCCGTTGGGGGCCACCGGTGGCGGCATCGTCGAGCACTTCGGCCTCGGCCTGGAGGATGTGCCCGTGCTGGTCGGCACCCTGGGCAAGGCCTTCGGCACCGCCGGTGCCTTCGTCGCGGGCAGTGAAGAACTGATCGAGACGCTGATCCAGTTCGCCCGCCCCTACATCTACACCACCAGCCAGCCGCCCGCCGTGGCCTGCGCCACCCTCAAGAGCCTGGAGCTCCTGCAGAAGGAAAGTTGGCGCCGCGAGCACCTGAACAGGCTGATCCAGCGCTTCCGCGAGGGGGCCGCCGAGATCGGCCTGAGCCTGATGGACAGCCCTACGCCGATCCAGCCGATCCTGGTCGGCGACAGCGCCCGGGCCCTGCGTCTCGCCGCCCTGCTGCGCGAACGCGGCATCCTCGTCGGGGCCATCCGCCCGCCGACGGTGCCGGCCGGCAGCGCTCGCCTACGGGTGACCTTCAGCGCCTCCCACAGCGAGGCCCAGCTGGAACTGTTGCTCCAGGCGTTGTCCGAAAGCTGGAACATTCTGGCTAAGGAAGGAAGAACCGATGCGTGACCGACTGATCCTGCTGCCCGGCTGGGCGCTCGGCCCGGGTGCCCTGGAGCCCCTGCGCGATGCGCTGTCCGAGCGTGCGCCGCACCTGAACATCGAGATCGAGCCGCTGCCCGACCTCGCGCAGCCTGAGGCCTGGCTCGACGAGCTCGATGCGCGCCTGCCGAGCGATTGCTGGCTGGCGGGCTGGTCCCTCGGCGGGATGCTGGCGGCGCAGCTGGCGGCACGGCGCGATGGGGCCTGCTTCGGGCTGATCGGGCTCGCCAGCAACCTGAGTTTCCGTGCCCGCGAGGATTGGCCGAGCGCGATGCCCGGCGATGTCTTCGCCGCATTCCACGAGGCCTTCGGTCTCGACCCCGAGCTGACCCTGAAGCGCTTCCGCCTGCTGGTGAGCCAGGGCGCCAAGGACCCGCGCACCCTGGTGCGGCAGCTGCAGGTCACCCAGCCGTCCACCCCGGTGGAGGTGCTCGAAGCCGGCCTGCAATTGCTGGCCGGGCTGGACACCCGTGGCGCCCTGCGCGCCTACAGCGGCCCGCAGTTGCACCTGTTCGCCGGGCGCGATGCGCTGGTGCCGGCCGGCGCCTGCCAGGCGTTGCTGGACTGGCTGCCGGACGTCGAGGCGACGGTGATCCGCGAAGCCAGCCACGGGCTGCCGGTGGAGTGCCCGGACGCGGTCGCCGAGGCCATGCTGGCGTTCATGTTCGAAGGTGAAGATGTCTGAATCCGTCGTCGTCCCGTTGCCCAGCCTATCGGTGGAGGCACCGCCCCTGCCGGACAAGCGCCAGGTCGCGGCCTCCTTTTCCCGTGCGGCGGCCAGCTACGACAGCGTCGCCGAGCTGCAGCGTGTCGTCGGCAGTGCCCTGCTCGACAGCCTGCCCGACGGCTTCGTCCCCGAACGCTGGCTCGACCTGGGCTGCGGCACCGGGCATTTCTCGCGCGTGCTGGCGGAGCGCTTCCCCACGGCCGATGGCCTGGCGCTGGATATCGCCGAAGGCATGCTGCAACACGCCCGCCCACTGGGTGGGGCCAGCCACTTCGCCGCTGGCGACGCCGAGCGCCTGCCTCTCGTGGACGGTTGCCTGGACCTGGTGTTCAGCAGCCTGGCGGTGCAGTGGTGCGGTGATTTCGCGGCGGTACTGAGCGAGGCGCGGCGGGTGTTGCGGCCGAACGGCCTGCTGGTCTTCAGCAGCCTGTGCGTCGGCACTCTGCAGGAATTGCGCGACAGCTGGCAGGAGGTGGACGGCTTCGTACACGTCAACCGCTTCCGCGAGTTCAGCCGCTATCAGGCGCTGTGCGCGGGCAGTGGCCTGCGTCCGTTGTTGCTGGAGCGACGTCCTCGCGTGCTGCATTTCCCCGACCTGCGCAGCCTGACCCATGAGCTCAAGGCGCTGGGCGCGCACAACCTCAATCCCGGTCGCCCCGGTGGCCTGACCGGCAGGGCGCGCATGCTCGCCCTGATCGAGGCCTACGAGCGTCGGCGCGATGCCGGCGGCCTGCCCGTCACCTACCAGGTCGTCCACGGCCTCTTGCGCAAGGAGCCCTGAATGAGCGCGGCCTTCTTCATCGCCGGCACCGACACCGAGATCGGCAAGACCACGGTGGCCGCGGGCTTGCTGCACGCCGCCCGCCTGGCCGGGCTGTCCACGGCGGCGAGCAAGCCGGTGGCGTCCGGCTGTGTAAAGACCCCCGCCGGCCTGCGCAACGAGGACGCCCTGGCACTGCTGGGCGAGTGCTCGCTGCCGCTGGCCTATGAGGAGGTCAACCCGCTGGCCTTCGCGCCCGCCATCGCGCCGCACCTGGCTGCGCGCGAGGTCGGCGTCGAGCTGGACCTGGCCGCGCTGGAGGGCCCGGTGCGGCGGATCATCGACAAGGGGGCGGACTTCACCCTGGTCGAGGGCGCCGGTGGCTGGAGGGTGCCGCTGGCCGGTGGCGCGAGTCTCTCGGACCTGCCGATCGCCCTGGGCCTGCCGGTGATCCTGGTGGTGGGCGTGCGCCTCGGCTGCATCAACCATGCGGTGCTCAGTGCCGAGGCGATCCTGCGTGATGGCCTGCCGCTGGCCGGCTGGGTGGCGAACCTGGTGGACCCGGCGACCTCACGCCTGGAAGAGAACCTCGCCACCCTGGCGGAGCGGCTTCCGGCTCCGTGCCTGGGTCGCATCCCCCGCCTGGTGGCCCCGACGCCCGCAGCCGTCGCAGCCTGCCTGGACCTGGCCCCCCTGGCGCTATAAGCAGAACGGCGTCCATAGCCTTTTGTTTGTACGTTTTTTAGACGTTTTCTGCTTCAATTACGGCGTTGATCTCTTGTTTCGAGGTTGGTGATGGAAATCTCCGGTAGTGCCTTCAGCGCAGGATTGAGTGCTCTGCAATCGGGCCAGCGTCGTATCGACCAGGCCGGTGCGGATATTGCGGGCTCGTCCGTGCAGCGCAACCAGCAGGCCCCCAGCGCCCGAGTCCAGGAATTCAACGATGTCGACCAGGCGAGCAACCTGGTGGACCTCAACGTCGGCAAGTTCCAGGCGGAAGCCGGAGCCCAGGTGATCAAGACCGCTGACGATGTACTCGGAACCCTGATCGACACCCGCGCCTGACTGACGGCTCCCCGACTGCGATAGCGGCGGTGGCCTGGCGCGGGCAGGGAGGGCCCCATGCGGATCGGCAGTGCTGCATATCTCCCTTCGTCGGCGATGGCGCTCCAGCCCTCGCGCGGCGCGGTGAACGGCGCTGCATTCGAATCCTCTTCCTCCCTTCGTGATCCTGCCTCTTCCGGCGAACTGGCTTCGTCATCTGAAACTCGTGCTGCCGATGCGCGCGGCGCAGGTGCATCCTCCACGCGCCAGACCCGTCAGCAGGAACAGCAGGACCTGCAGGAAATCGCCGAGCTGGCCGCGCGGGACCGTGAAGTCCGCGCCCATGAGCAGGCCCATGCCTCGGTAGGTGCCGCCTACGCGGGCTCACCCAGCTACAGCTTCAAGCGCGGGCCGGACGGCCAGTCCTATGCCGTGGGCGGCGAGGTGGGGATCGACGTCAGCGCCGTTGCCGGCGACCCCGAGGCCACCTTGCGCAAGATGGAGGTGGTGCAGCGCGCGGCGCTGGCGCCGGCCGACCCCTCCGCACAGGACCGCCGCGTCGCCGCCGAGGCCGCCGCGCAGGCCGGCCAGGCGCTCGTCGAGCTCGCCCAGATGCGCCGCGAGGAAGCCGCCGAGGAAGCCGCTCGCAAGGCCGAGGCGCGTGCCGAAGCGGACGACGCCTCCGAATCGTCCCCACCAGGCGCCAGCCAGGACCTCGGGCTCTACCTTAAGGTCGCTCGCTCCGACGCGCCCGGGCCCCTGCTGGATATTCGCGCCTGAACCGCGACAGGCGGATGCTTGACAAGGGAATGGCGTAAACGTATGTTTCAAACACCTGTTTGATTGTCGGGCGGCCAGCGTGCAACCGACAGCGACTACCGTGATGTTGTAAGCGACCGATGTGCCGGTCACCTTAACTAGGAACCCACCGTAGAGGTTTACTGCTATGCCTGATTACAAGGCCCCCTTGCGTGATATCCGCTTCGTTCGTGACGAACTGCTCGGCTACGAAGCGCACTATCAGAGCCTGCCTGGCTGCCAGGACGCCACCCCGGACATGGTCGATGCCATTCTCGAGGAAGGTGCAAAGTTCTGTGAGCAGGTGATCGCTCCGCTGAACCGCGTGGGTGACACCGAGGGCTGCACCTGGAGCGAGTCCGGCGTGAAGACCCCGACCGGCTTCAAGGAAGCCTACAAGCAGTTCGTGGAAGGCGGCTGGCCGAGCCTGGCCCATGACGTCGACCACGGCGGCCAGGGCCTGCCCGAGTCGCTCGGCCTGGCCATCAGCGAAATGGTCGGCGAAGCCAACTGGTCCTGGGGCATGTACCCCGGCCTGTCCCACGGCGCGATGAACACCCTGTCCGCCCACGGCACCGAAGACCAGAAGCACACCTACCTGACCAAGCTGGTATCCGGCGAGTGGACCGGCACCATGTGCCTGACCGAACCGCACTGCGGTACCGACCTGGGCATGCTGCGCACCAAGGCCGAGCCCCAGGCCGATGGTTCCTACAAAGTCACCGGCACCAAGATCTTCATCTCCGCCGGTGAGCACGACATGGCCGACAACATCGTCCATATCGTCCTGGCCCGCCTGCCCGATGCACCGGCCGGCACCAAAGGCATCTCCCTGTTCATCGTGCCGAAGTTCCTGCCGACCGCCGAAGGCGGCGTGGGCGAGCGCAACGCCGTGGCCTGTGGCTCCATCGAACACAAGATGGGCATCCACGGCAACGCCACCTGCGTGATGAACTTCGACGGTGCCACCGGCTTCCTGATCGGCCCGGCGAACAAAGGCCTGAACTGCATGTTCACCTTCATGAACACCGCTCGCCTGGGTACCGCGCTGCAAGGCCTGGCCCATGCCGAGATCGGCTTCCAGGGTGGCCTGAAATACGCTCGCGAGCGTCTGCAGATGCGTGCCCTGACCGGCCCGAAAGCGCCCGAGAAGCCCGCTGACCCGATCATCGTCCACCCGGACGTGCGTCGCATGCTGCTGACCATGAAAGCCTTCGCCGAAGGCAACCGCGCGATGGTGTACTTCACCGCCAAGCAGGTCGACATCGTCAAGTACAGCCAGAACGAGGAAGAGAAGAAAGCCGCCGACGCGCTGCTGGCCTTCCTGACCCCGATCGCCAAGGCGTTCATGACCGAAGTCGGCTTCGAGTCGGCCAACCACGGCGTACAGATCTATGGCGGCCACGGCTTCATCGCCGAGTGGGGCATGGAGCAGAACGTCCGCGACAGCCGTATCTCCATGCTGTACGAAGGCACCACCGGCATCCAGGCGCTGGACCTGCTGGGTCGCAAGATCCTCATGACCCAGGGCGAAGCGCTGAAGGGCTTCACCAAGATCGTCCACAAGTTCTGCCAGGCCAACGAAGGCAACGAAGCCGTCAAGGAATTCGTCGAGCCCCTGGCCAAGCTGAACAAGGAGTGGGGCGACGTCACCATGAAGGTCGGCATGGCCGCGATGAAAGATCGCGAAGAAGTCGGTGCCGCCTCCGTGGACTACCTGATGTACTCCGGTTACGCCTGCCTGGCCTACTTCTGGGCCGACATGGCCCGCCTGGCTGCCGAGAAACTGGCTGCCGGCGAAGGCGATGCCGCCTTCTACAAGGCCAAGCTGCAGACCGCGCGCTTCTACTTCAAGCGCATCCTGCCGCGTACCCGTACCCACGTCGAAACCATGCTGTCCGGCGCCAACAACCTGATGGACCTGGCCGAAGAAGACTTCGCTCTCGGTTACTAAGGCTCAGCGCTGTACGAAGGAGCCCGCCGCAAGGCGGGCTTTTTCATTGGCGCGCGAATAGGCCGGGAAAGGCTCGCGAAAGCACGACGATAGCGGCGTTTCGTCGCCTGGACGGGTGCGTGGCCCTGGTAGAAATGCAATCATATGGCCAGCTCCCCATTCCCTTTCGACACCTGTCTGGATCAGCATCAGTGCGGTCTCTCTCGTCATTTCGCGTCAGCCATTTCGTCCCGCCCCTGGCCCTGATCCTGGCCGGCGGCGTGATGGGCGCGCTGCCGGGCATGACCGAGTTCTTCGTCTCGCTGTTCAACGTACTGCCCACGCTCCTGCTGCTGCTCGGTGGCTCCTTCTGCGCCGCCTATGGCCGCCTGCGCCAGCTGTTCCTGCTGCTGATCCTCTACCTCGCCTACTACCTGCTCGACACACAGGTCGACTACTACCAGGCCGAGCGCGTGGTGCGCGAGGATGCGGCGCTGGTATTCCACCTCTGCAGCCTGCTGCTGCCGCTGCTGTTCGGCCTGTTCGGGTGCTGGCAGGAGCGCACCCACCTGCTCCAGGACTTCGTCGCCCGGGGGGCGGTGATCCTCGCCGTGGTGTGCGTTGCCGTCGCCCTCGGCCGCAGCTACCCCGAGTCCCTGCTGCCGGTGCTTACCGCCGTGCACTGGCCGCTGCTGCACGGCAGCTGGATGAGCCTGATCCAGCTGTCCTACTTCGCCTTCGTCGGCGCGCTGATCGCCCTCGCGGTCACCTATGCCCGCCAGCCCCGCCCGCAACACGCCGCGCAGCTGCTGGCCCTGCTCGGCGTCTGGTGGATGCTGCCCAAGGTCTTCGTCCTGCCCCATGCGCTGCACGCCATGAGCAGCCTGGCGATGCTCGCGCTGACCGCCTCGGTGGCCCACGAGGCCTACCAGATGGCCTTCCGCGACGAGCTGACCGGGCTGCCCGGCCGCCGCGCCCTCAACGAACGCCTGCAGCGCCTCGGGCGCAACTACGTGCTGGCGATGACCGATGTCGATCACTTCAAGAAATTCAACGACACCTACGGCCACGATGTCGGCGACCAGGTGCTGCGCATGGTCGCCGCGCGCCTGAAGAAGGTCACCGGCGGTGGCAAGGCATACCGCTATGGCGGCGAGGAATTCACCATCGTCTTCGCCGGCAAGACCATGGAGGAATGCCAGCCGCACCTGGAGGCGGTGCGCGAGGCGATCGAGAACTACGCCATGCAACTGCGCGACAAGGACAGCCGCCCCAAGAACGACGAGCAGGGCCGCAGCAAGCGCAGCGGCGCCGCCGGGCAGAGCGTCTCGGTCACCATCAGCATCGGCGTCGCCGAACGCGATGCCGAGCAGCGCACCCCCGAGGAAGTCATCAAGGTGGCCGACCAGGCGCTCTACAGCGCCAAGAGCGCCGGGCGCAACCGCGTGTTCCTCCATGGGCAGAACCGCCGTGGCGCGGTGCGGGTGCGCAAGGCCGACGCCTAGCGCAGCGGGTTATGGCGCTGCATTCAGCGCCGGCAGCTTCGTTGTCCGGGGCCCGGGCGCGCAGTAGGGTCGGACGATTGGCGCCGACCCTGGCGCTCGCCCAAGGAGAACCCTGCCATGCCCGAGTACAAGGCCCCCCTGCGCGACATGCGCTTTTTGATCGACGAAGTCTTCGATTTCCCGGCGACCTACGCCGCCATCGGTGCCAGCGACGCCACCCCGGACATGGTCTCGGCGATCCTCGAGGAGGGCGCCAAGTTCTGCGAGCAGGTGCTCTCGCCCATCAACCGCTCCGGCGACGAGGAAGAGTGCCAGTGGAAGGATGGCGTGGTGACCACGCCCAAGGGCTTCAAGGAAGCCTTCGCCCAGTACGTCGAGGGTGGCTGGAACGGCCTGGCCGCCGACCCGGCCTACGGTGGCCAGGGCCTGCCCCATTCCCTCGGCCTGATCATCAGCGAGATGGTCGCCTCCAGTAACCAGTCCTGGGCGATGTACCCCGGCCTCACCCACGGCGCCATGTCGGCCATCCACGCCCATGGAACCGAGGAACAGAAGCAGACCTACCTGACCCGCATGACCGAAGGCCGCTGGACCGGCACCATGTGCCTCACCGAGCCCCACTGCGGCACCGACCTGGGCATTATCAAGACCCGCGCCGTGCCCCAGGCCGACGGCAGCTACGCGGTCAGCGGCACCAAGATCTTCATCTCCGCCGGCGAGCACGACATGAGCGAGAACATCGTCCACCTCGTCCTCGCCAAGCTGCCCGATGCGCCCGCCGGCACCAAGGGCATCTCCCTGTTCATCGTGCCCAAGTTCATGCCGGCCGCCGATGGCGCCGTCGGTGCGCGCAACGCCGTCTCCTGCGGGTCCATCGAACACAAGATGGGCATCAAGGCCTCCGCCACCTGCGTGATGAACTTCGACTCCGCCACCGGCTACCTGATCGGCGAGGCCAACAAGGGCCTCAATTGCATGTTCACCATGATGAACCACGCCCGCCTGGGCACCGGCATGCAGGGGCTCTGCCTCGGCGAAGCCAGCTACCAGGGCGCGGTGCGCTACGCCAACGACCGCCTGCAGATGCGCGCACTGACCGGGCCGAAAGCCCCGGAGAAGGCCGCCGACCCGATCATCGTGCACCCCGACGTGCGCCGCATGCTGCTGACCATGAAGGCGTTCAACGAAGGCAACCGCGCGCTCTCCTACTTCACCGCCCAGCTGCTCGACATCGCCCATGGCAGCCCGGATGCCGAGCAGCGCCAGGACGCCGACGACCTGCTGGCCTTCCTCACCCCCATCTGCAAGGCCTTCATGACCGAAACCGGGCTGGAAGCCACCAACCTCGGCATGCAGGTGTTCGGCGGCCACGGCTACATCCGCGAGTGGGGCATGGAGCAACTGGTGCGCGACTGCCGCATCGCCCCCATCTACGAAGGCACCAACGGCATCCAGGCCCTCGACCTGCTCGGCCGCAAGGTGCTCGGCAGCCAGGGCAAGCTGCTGCGCGGCTTCACCAAGCGCGTGCACAAGTTCTGCCAGGCCCAGGCCGAGCACCCGCAGTTCAAGGGGCAGGTCGCCGAACTGGCGAGCCTCAACCAGCAGTGGGGCGAACTGACCCAGAAAGTCGGCATGGCCGCCATGAAGAACCCGGACGAAGTGGGTGCCGCCTCCGTCGACTACCTCATGTACTCCGGCTACATCGTGCTCGCCTGGTTCTGGCTGCAGATGGCCGTGGTCGCCCAGGCCAAGCTCGATGCCGGCACCAGCGAAGCCGCCTACTACCAGACCAAGCTGGCCACCTTCGACTTCTACTTCAAGCGCCTGCTGCCGCGCACCACCGCCCATCAGGCGGGGGTCGAGGCCGGCAGCGACTGCCTGATGGCCCTGCCGGCCGAACAGTTCGCGCTCTGAGCGTCTAATCTCGGTGTATCCAGGGGCCCGCCACGTGCGGGCCCTTTTCATCGGGGTTGCGATTTGTGACCGTGCAATAACATATGGTCACGCAACGACCCTATGTGTCTCAAAAGTTGTTCGGGTACACTGCCGGCCTGTTCCGTGAAACCGGCCTTCCCGGCCACCTGTAGAGTTCCTGCGAGGTTTTGCACATGGCTGACTACAAAGCGCCCCTGCGCGATATGCGCTTCGTTCTCAATGAAGTTTTCGAGGTCGCCAAGCTCTGGGCTGAACTGCCCGCCCTGGCCGAGACCGTCGATGCGGAAACCGCCTCCGCGATCCTCGAAGAGGCTGGCAAGGTCACCGGCGGCGTCATCGCCCCGCTGAATCGTTCCGGCGACGAGGAAGGCTGCCAGTGGAACGACGGCGTGGTCAGCACCCCGGCCGGCTTCCCCGAGGCCTACAAGACCTACGCCGAAGGCGGCTGGGTCGGCGTCGGTGGCGATCCGGTCTTCGGCGGCATGGGCATGCCCAAGGCGATCTCCGCCCAGGTCGAGGAAATGGTCAACTCGGCCAACCTGTCCTTCGGCCTCTACCCCATGCTCACCGCCGGTGCCTGCCTGTCGATCAACGCGCACGCCAGCGAAGAGCTGAAGGAAAAGTACCTGCCGAACATGTACGCGGGCGTCTGGGCCGGCTCCATGTGCCTGACCGAACCCCACGCCGGCACCGACCTGGGCATCATCCGCACCAAGGCCGAACCCCAGGCCGACGGCAGCTACAAGCTCACCGGCACCAAGATCTTCATCACCGGTGGCGAGCACGACCTCACCGAGAACATCATCCACCTGGTCCTGGCCAAGCTGCCCGACGCGCCGGCCGGCCCGAAAGGCATCTCGCTGTTCCTGGTGCCCAAGTTCATGGTCAATGCCGACGGCTCCCTGGGTGAGAAGAACGCCCTGTCCTGCGGCTCCATCGAACACAAGATGGGCATCAAGGCCTCCGCCACCTGCGTCATGAACTTCGACGGCGCCACCGGCTGGATCGTCGACGCCCCGAACAAGGGCCTGGCCGCCATGTTCACCATGATGAACTACGAGCGCCTGGGCGTCGGCATCCAGGGCCTGGCCTCCGGCGAGCGTTCCTACCAGAGCGCCGTCGAATACGCCCGCGACCGCATCCAGAGCCGTGCCCCGACCGGCCCGGTCGCCAAGGACAAGGCCGCCGACCCGATCATCGTGCACCCCGATGTGCGTCGCATGCTGCTGACCATGAAGGCCGCCAACGAAGGTGGCCGTGCCTTCTCCACCTACGTCGCCATGCAGCTCGACACCGCCAAGTACAGCGAAGACCCCGTCGTGCGCAAGCGCGCCGAGGAAATGGTCGCCCTGCTGACCCCCGTGGCCAAGGCCTTCCTCACCGACCTCGGCCTGGAAACCACTGTCCACGGCCAGCAGATCTTCGGCGGCCACGGCTTCATCCGCGAGTGGGGCCAGGAGCAACTGGTGCGTGACGTGCGCATCACCCAGATCTACGAAGGCACCAACGGCATCCAGGCCCTGGACCTCGTCGGCCGCAAGGTCGTCGGCAGCGGTGGCGCGTTCTACAAGCACTTCTCCGACGAGATCAAGGCTTTCACCGGCAGCGCCTCCACCGACCTGGCCGAGTTCGTCCAGCCGCTGAACGCCGCCGTCGCCAACCTCGACGACCTGACCGCCTGGCTGCTGGAACGCGCCAAGTCCAACCCCAACGAGATCGGCGCCGCCTCGGTCGAGTACCTGCACGCCTTCGGCTACACCGCCTACGCCTACATGTGGGCACTGATGGCCAAGGCTGCACTGGGCAAGGAAGGCCAGGACGAGTTCTACGCCAGCAAGCTCGGCACCGCGCGCTTCTACTTCGCCCGCCTGCTGCCGCGCATCCACTCCCTGACCGCCTCCGTGAAAGCCGGCAGCGAGTCGCTGTACCTGCTGGACGCCGCCCAGTTCTAAGCGGCCCCCGCAAACGAAGAAGCCCCGCCGATGCGGGGCTTTTTCATTTGAGCGTGGGAAATCGCGTCTTCAGGACCCGGTCATGAGTCATCGGCTCTGTGACTGTGACGGTTCGAGCCGAGGGCTGGCAGGGTGAGCCCGTGCCGCAGGGTGTGTCGTGCGCACCGCCGCTCGGTGCTTGCGGCGGGTCCCAGGTGCGCGCAGCACACCCTACGTCCGGAGCGCGCGGCGGTTGCGGGCTCCGAGGTCTGGTTGCCCCTTCAATCCGGGATCAGCCTGTCCACCAGGCCCGGGTCATCGATGAAGCGGTTGCGGGTGCCCTGCAGCGCGGCGATCTGCTCGTTGCGGGCGCGTTCCTCGGCGTCCACCGGGTCCAGGCGGTGCCACTCCTTGAACATCTGCACCTGGCCGACGATGGGCAGGCCGTACTCGATGTGCATGTAGAAGATCGCCCGGGCCACGTTGCCCTTGGCGGCATCGCGGGGCTCGACCAGCTGGAAGCTGGTCTTGAGATCGCACTCGGCGCCGAACTTGCTCGGCACATCGCCGACCATACCGAACAGCGCATTGCGCCGCGCCAGTTCGACCCGCGCCAGCTCCGGGTAGAGGTTGTGCAGGTCGGCGAGCATGAAGGGATATTGCGCGTTGGCGCTCTTGCACTGGCTGTCGGTGACGCAGCGCAGCGCGCTCTTGATCTGCTTGATGGAATAGACCGGGCTGGCTGCCAGCAGTCCGCTCTCGCCGGTGAAGGCCTTGCCGCAATACAGCGTGGTACCGGCGCCCGCATAGAGCTGTGGCCAGAAGACCTGGCTCACGGCCGCCTTGTGATCGGGGAGCCTGTCCTGGCCGCCGGCAAGGGCGGTGGTGGCGATGATAGGGGTGAGGCAGCAAAGGGCAATCGCAACTACGCGCATGGTCATGACCCCAGTCGACCGCACCGAAAAGGCCGGCCATATCATTCTTGTAGGACAACCGAGTCTATCAAGCGACTATTCTGAAGACAAAGCCTACCGATCGCTTGCTTGGTTGCCGCATGGCCTCTGGAACGGGGCATTCCGCCGAAGTGGTGGCCTTTTGTGATCATGTCGTCAAACCGCTATTTTGTAAGATATTGCTTACATCTTCTGAAGGCGTTC
This sequence comes from Pseudomonas sp. USHLN015, assembly GCF_037153275.1. NCBI lineage: Bacteria > Pseudomonadati > Pseudomonadota > Gammaproteobacteria > Pseudomonadales > Pseudomonadaceae > Pseudomonas > Pseudomonas sp. USHLN015. The sequence continues at coordinate 112,512 of NZ_JBBCKP010000015.1, read as the reverse complement.
GCTGCTTCCGCCTACATGGTTGCAGGACTAATCTTCACTCCATAGGGACGTAGCGCAGGAAGCGCACTGAAAAACAGGGACTACGCCGGATTTCCGCCAGGATGGTGGGTAGATCAGGGATGTCAGGGATACAAGTCTGCAAAAACCTCGCTTCGGCGGGGTTTTTCTTTTTCCGGGCCCGGCATCACGCGACGGGGGGCACCAGGTTCTCCAGCAGGGCCTGCAGCAGCTCCAGCGTCGCCTGCTGGCGCTGGGCATCGCGGAATACCAACCCCACCTTCAACGGCACGCGGGGCTCGCTCAAGGGCTTCCACAGCAGCGCCTGGTTGGCATGCAACTGTCGCGCGCGGCCGGGCAGCACCGTGGCCAGGCGCGTATGCGGCAGGCTGTCGAGGATGCCGGCCATGTGGTTCAGTTCCGCCTGCACCTGCGGGCGGCGGCCGATCAGCGCCAACTGCTCCTGCCAGATCTGCCGTACGCGGAACTCCTCGCCCAGCAGCAGCATCGGCAACTCCGCGGCCTGGGCCAGCGAGACCTTGCGGAACTCCTTCAGCGGGTGCTCCTCGGGAATCACCAGCTGCAACTCGTCCTCGTACAGCAACTGGCTGTGCAGCCCCGGCTGGCGCGGCGGCAGGAAGCCGATGCCGATATCCAGGTTGCCGGTCAGCAGGCGCCGCTCGATGTCCAGGCCCGACAGCTCGTAGATCTGCACCACCAGGTGCGGCTGGGCCTCGCGCAGGCGCTCCAGCAGCAGCGGCACCAGGCTCGCGTTGACCGTCTGCAGCACGCCGATGGCCAGGCTGCGGGGTGATTGCCCGCGGAAGTTGCGCAACGCCTCGCGCGCTCGCTCCATGCCGTCGAGCAGCGGCAGCGCATGGTTGTAGAGCGTGTGCGCGGCGAGGGTCGGCAGCAGGCGCTTGCCGGTGCGCTGGAACAGGCTCACGTCCAGCCCCTGTTCCAATTGGCGGATTTGCTGGGAAAGCGCCGGCTGGGAAATGCTCAGGCGCTCGGCGGCGCGGCCGACATGGCCTTCCTCGTAGAGCGCGACGAAATAGCGGAGCTGGCGGAAATCCATAAGTCTTTCTTATCGAAGAACCTGAAAAATCGAAATGTCATGCGCAGCGGCAAGGTCCTAGTCTAGCGGCCATAGAACCTGGTTCAAGCGCTGGAGCACGACATGCAGGGCCTGGAAGTAAAAGGTGTATTCATAGGCAAAGCCGAAGATATCGGCGGGGGACTCAGCAGCGCCATCGACAAGCGCCCGGTGGAACACCGGCTCTGGCTCTGGCCCCAGGGCCTGGGCAGCGACGAGCAGGGTGACCCGCGATTCCACGGCGGCCCCGAGCGCGCCCTGCACCACTACCCGGCGGAGCACTACCGCTACTGGCGCAAGCACTACCGCCACCTCGCCTGGAAGGCCCCGTCCTTCGGCGAGAACCTCTCCACCTACGGCCTCACCGAAGAGCAGGTGTGCATCGGCGACAGCTTCCGCTGGGGCGAAGCCATCATCCAGGTCAGCCAGCCGCGCTCGCCCTGCTACCGCCTGAGCCGTCGCTGGGGCATCGAGGAATTGCCGCGCCTGGTGCAGGACACCGGCCGCTGCGGCTGGTTCTACCGCGTGTTGCGACCCGGCTTCGTCAGCACCGTGGATCGCCTCTCGCTGCTGGAGCGCCCGTACCCCGAACTCAGCGTCGCCCGTGCCGTGCGTGCCTACTTCCACGAACCCCTGGAGCGCGAGGGCCTGCAACTGCTGCAGGCCTGCGAAGCCCTGAGCGGCCGCTGGCGCGACGGTGCGGCGCGGCGCCTTTCCAGCGGCCAGGTCGAGGACTGGAGTGCACGCCTGCACGGCCTGCCGCTGGAGGGCATGCGCGCATGAGCGACTACCAGATCAACCTGGAACGCCACGGCGTGCTGCTCGCCACCCTGGAGGTGAGCCAGGCGCGCTACGTGGAGGTGACCGCCCTGCTGCGCGAGCGTTTCCCTCTCGCCGAGGGCTTCGCCCTGCGCATCCGCCGGCGCCGCGAGCTGCGCCGCATCCTCGAACAGGGCCCGCAAGGCCTGCGCCTGCTGGGCATCGAATACCGTCATGAAGAGGTCCCCGACCATGCGTGACCCCCTCGCCGGCCTGCGCCTGATGCGCACCGTCGAACGCCCGCCCCAGGTCTTCGTGCGTGGCCAGGGCTCCTGGCTGTGGGACGCCGATGGCCGCGCCTACCTGGACTTCACCCAGGGCTGGGCGGTCAACAGCCTCGGCCACAGCCCCGGTGTGGTGGTCGAGGCGCTCAAGCGCCAGGCGGAGGCCCTGATCAACCCGGGCCCGGCCTTCTACAACCGCGGCATGCTCAAGCTCGCCTCGCGCCTGTGCCAGGCCAGTGGCAGCGACCAGGTCTACTTCCTCAACAGCGGCGCCGAAGCCAATGAAGGGGCGATCAAGCTCGCGCGCAAATGGGGCCAGCTGCATCGTGGCGGCGCCTACGGCATCGTCACCGCCGGCAACAGCTTCCACGGCCGCACCCTCGCCACCATGTCCGCTTCCGGCAAGCCGGCCTTCCAGGCCCTGTTCGAGCCCAAGGTGCCCGGTTTCACCAAGGTGCCGTTCAACGACCTCGACGCCCTGCGCGCCGCCGTCGACGACAGCGTCGTCGCGGTGATGCTGGAACCGGTGCAGGGCGAGGCCGGGGTCATCCCCGCCACCCTCGAATACCTGCAGGGCGCCGAGCGCCTGTGCCGCGAGCGCGGGGTGTTGCTGATCCTCGACGAGGTGCAGACCGGCATCGGCCGCTGCGGTGCCCTGCTGGCCGAGGACCTCTACGGCGTGCGCGCCGACATCATCACCCTCGGCAAGGGCCTGGGCGGCGGCGTACCCCTGGCTGCGCTGCTCGCCCGGGGCAACGCCTGCTGCTTCGAGCCGGGCGAGCAGGGCGGCACCTACCACGGCAACGCGCTGATGACCGCCGCCGGCCTCGCCGTGCTCAATACCGTGCTGGAGCCGGGCTTTCTCGAACAGGTGCGCGATGTCGCCCAGCATCTGCGCGAAGGCCTCGCCCGCGTGGCCCGCCGCCATGGCCACGGCCCCCTGCGCGGCCATGGCCTGCTGATCGGCATGCCGCTGATCGAGCAGCGCGCCGACGCGGTGGTCCGCGCCGCACTCGACGAAGGCTTGCTGATCAACGGCCTGGCCAGCGACTGCCTGCGCTTTTCTCCCGCGCTCACGGTCAGCCACGCCAACGTCGACGAGATGCTCAAGCGCCTCAACCGCGCCTTCGCCCTGGCCAAGGGCAAACACAGGGAGCCCGCCTGATATGCGCGTCGCCATCCTCCAGCACGTCCCCTTCGAGGGCATCGGTCGTATCGCCCAATGGCTCGACCTGCGCTCGGCCCAGGTGCGCGTGCACTACCTGCATGCAGGCTGCCCGCTGCCGGAGCTGGATGCCTTCGAGCTGCTGATCGTCATGGGCGGGCCGATGAGCGTCCACGACGAGGCCGTGGTGCCCTGGCTCGCCGGCGAGAAGGCGCTGATCCGCGCGGCCCTGGCCGCTGAAAAGCGCGTGCTGGGCATCTGCCTGGGCGCCCAGCTGCTGGCCGAGGCCCTCGGCGCGCAAGTCCGCACGGGGCAGGTCGAGATCGGCTGGTGGCCCATGGAGAAACACGCCCACGCCGAGCACTCGCCGCTGGGCCGCATGCTGCCGCAGCGCCTCATGGCCATGCACTGGCACGGCGAGACCTTCGACCTGCCGGCCGGCTCCATCCCGCTCTACGGTTCGGCGGCCTGCGCCAACCAGGGCTTCGTCTGGAAGGAACGCGCCATCGGCCTGCAATGCCACCTGGAAAGCACGCCCGAAAGCATCCACGAACTGCTCGAAGCCTGCCCCGACGACCTGGCGCTGATGGGGTCGGTGGAAAGCGCCGCCGCCATCCGCGACGGCTTCCCCCACTGCAGCGCCCTGGCGCCGACACTGTTCCGCCTGCTCGACTACCTCACCGGCCCGCACGCCGTGCTGACCTGACCCTGTCCCCTCGAGTCTCTTTCTCAACCGCCCGGCGGCCCTGCCCTTTGCCCCGGGCGGTCTTTCATTCCAGGCACCGGTGAACGAGGCGCGCTGTTTCAGTGGGCCCCCGCGTTCGCGAGGGTGACGAGGGGGCGGGGAGCTGTCGGCACGCCCTCAACTCCGAGCCGGCGTGGATCGCGGAAGGGCATCGCGAGCGGAGTGCGCTCCTGCGGGAAGCCTGCGGGTGCAGCCCGACATCCCGAGCGCCAGGCCGCGCGGATTCGACCGTGGCTTCCACGTCCCACCCCTCCCGTCATCCCCGCGAACGCGGGGAACCACTGAACCCGCTTCGCCAGCCGGGCCCGGGGCGGTCAGGGCCGGTAGAGTTCCGGCCTGCGGTCGTGCAGGTAGGTGATGGCGGCACGCGAGGTCTGCAGGGCTTCGTGGGCAAGGTCGGCCAGCAGCAGGGTCTCGTCGCGACCGGCGCGGGCGGTCTGTTCGCCGTCCGGGCCGTTGAGGCTGGAGAGGCCGCAATAGCGGATGGCCCCCTCGGCGCCGCAGTAGTTGGCATAGGCGAGGTAGCACTGGCTCTCGTAGGCGCGGGTGCGCACCAGCACGTCGCAGACGAAGTCGTACGGCACCATGTTGGCGGTGGGCACCAGCACCAGCTCGGCACCGGCCATGGCCAGGCGCCGTACGTTCTCGGGGAATTCCACGTCGTAGCAGATCAGCACGCCGAGCTTCCAGCCTTCCAGCTCGATGATCGGGCAGGGCGCCTCGCCAGGGCTGAACATGCCCCGGTCCAGCTCGCCGAACAGGTGGGTCTTGCGGTAGTTGCCCAGGCGCTCGCCACGCGCGTCGATCAGTTGCGCCGAGTTATACAGCGCCCCGTCTTCACCGCGTTCCGGGTAGCCGTAGAGGAGGGCGATGCCCTGTTCGCGGGCGGTGGCCGCCACCCGCTGGGCCCAGGGGCCGTCGCCGGGCTGGGCCAGGGACTGCGCCGCCTCGCGGCCGATGTTGTAGCCGCTCAGGTACATCTCCGGGCCCACCAGCAACCGTGCGCCGCGCCGCGCTGCCTCGGCCGCCTGGCGGTGCAGGCGCGCGAGGTTGGCCTCCGGGTCCAGCGGCAGGGGCGGGCACTGGTAGAGGGCGATGCGCATGGCGTCTCTCCTGGTCATTCCGGCAGGGCGATGGGGCCGAGCTCGGCGAACACATCGCCCGGGCCGGGGTTGTCGGCATGGGTGGCGCCGCCGTAGTGCCTCATGATCCCCCACACGGCGTTGAGCGAGGTCTGCACCGCGCCTTCCACCCAGGCCGGGGTCCAGGACACGTCGTCACCGGCGATGAACATGCCCTTGTGCTCGGCGGGCATGTCGTCCTGCATGAAGTGCGCGTACATGCGCTGGTTGTAGCGGTAGTGGCCCGGCAGCGCGCCCTTGAAGGCGCCGAGGAAGTGCGGGTCCGCCTCCCAGGAGACGGTGATCGGGTCGCCGATGATGTGGCTGGCGATGTCCACGTCCGGGTAGATCTTCTTCAGCGCGTCCAGCGCCAGCTTCACGCGCTTCTCGATGGGCTGCGGGAGCATCTTCAGCGCGTCGCTCATCCAGGAGTAGGAGAGGCAGATCACCCCCGGCTTGTCGTCGCCGTTGTCGAACAGGTAGGTACCTCGGGTGAGGCGGTCGGTGAGCGTCATGCTCATGGTGTCGCGGCCGGTGACCGGGTCCTTGTCCTTCCAGAAGGGCCGGTCGACCATCACGAAGGTCTTCGACGACTGCATGTAGCGGGTGCGGTCCAGGGCCATCCACATCTTCTGCGAGAACAGCGATTCCTCGCACTCGATCTGGGTGGTCAGCAGCCAGCTCTGGCAGGTGGTCAGCACCGCCGCGTAGTGGCGGGTGTCGCCCCAGGCGTCGGTCACCGCCAGTTGGCCGTCGGCGGCGCGGGCGATGCGCTTCACCCCCGGGCGCGGCGCGCCGTTGTGCAGCGACGCCAGGCTGGTGCCGGCCGGCCAGTGGGCCATGCGCTCGGGCACGTGGCGCCAGATGCCCAGCGGCACCTGCTGCACGCCGCCCACCACCAGGTGCTGGTGGTCGTCGCAGTTGGTCATCACCACGCGGAAGATCTCCAGCATGGAGTTGGGGAAGTCCGAGTCCCAGCCGCCGGTGCCGAAGCCCACCTGGCCGAACACCTCGCGGTGGTGGAACGACAGCTTGGCGAAGGCCTTGGAGGTGGCGACGAAGTCGTAGAAGGTGCGGTCGTCCCAGAGCGGCACCAGGCTGTTCCACAGCTCTTTCAGGCGCTTGGTGTCGCGGTCGCGGATGGCCTGCTGGATCTCGCTGAACTGCGCGCCGTCCTCCAGCGCGTCGGCCCAGGCATCGGCCACCTCGCGGAACAGCGCCGGCAGGTCGGCCATCTTCTCGGCGTAGTAGGTCTTGCCCTCCAGGTCGATCACCGTGCTGCCGGAGGCCGGCGTCAGCGGGTTGGGGAAGGGGCGGGTCTCGAGGCCCAGCTTGTCGACGTAGTGGTAGAAGGCCGTGGACGACACCGGGAAGCGCATGCCGCCCAGCTCCGCGATGATTCCTTCGGCGCCCTCGAACGCCTGCGAGCGCAGGCGCCCGCCCATCTTCGAGGCCTCGTACACCACCGGCTTGAGGCCCAGCTTCATCAGCTCGTAGGCCGCCACCAGCCCGGCGATGCCGGCGCCGACGATGGCCACTTCCTCGCCCTGGCGCTCGGCGGGAATGCTGCCCAGGCCAGAGGGGTGCCGGATCCAGTCATCGAAGGCGAAGGGGAAGTCGGGGCCGAAGATGGTGATCGGCTTCTTGCCGTCGGCGGGGTGGCGATTGGTGGTGTGCATGGCGACCTGAAGAATGAGAGGGCTGTCTGTGCAGCGTTGGCGTCATTCTAGGGAGGCTGTTTTTCGTCCATAAGACGTTTTGTGTCGTCAATACGTGAGTATTTATAGCAAATAGACGATGCGGAGATTCGATATGACGAAAACTTCGCGACGCGGCCCGGCCCTCTTGGGAATATTCATCGCAGTGTAGAGACATGTCCTCCAGCAAGTCAGGAGGACGGCCCGCCCGCGTTCGGATATCGATAAGCCATCATCCAGGCCTTGTCACTCGGGCTCTGGGAGATGCCTCATGCGTGCTTGGCTCCGTCGTACGTTCATCCTTTTCTGTTCGCTGCTCGGGGTCCTTCAGCAGCAGGCGTGGGGGTTCCCCGCCACCTGCACCCGGGCCGCCGAGGCGCCCCCGACCCTGGCGCCCCTGCCGGCGGAGCTGGTGGTGCCGCGCGACGCGCCGGAGGGGCTCGTGCTGTTCGATACCCAGCGCTGGATCCAGGGCGGCACGGCGGATGTCACCTGCGGCGGGTTCCTGCAGCACGGCGACCTCTGGCTGCGCCGGGGCTTCATCAGCGGAGCGGGCGTTCCGGGGCATCCGAACGTCTACCCCAGTGGCGTGCCGGGTATCGGCATCCGCGTGGCCTGGTCGCGGGACTCGAAGTCGCTGCCGGCGCAGATGAGCGGCGGCGAGTTCATGAACTCTCCGCGCAAGACGGATGCGCTGGCCTGGGGCCGCTATACCCCCGCGAGCAACTGGTGGATCCAGCTGATCAAGACCGGGCCGATCTCCAGCGGCACCTACAGCATCCCGAACGTGGAGGTGCACTACCACGACGAGCGCACCAACACCCTGCGATTCCCCTCGCTCGCCATCACCTTCCAGGCGCGGAGTTGCAGGCTGGTCGATGGCCGGGACCGAACCCGCGACCTGCACAAGACCTGGCTCAAGGACTTCTCCGGCGTCGGCAGCACCGCCTGGCCGCTCGATGTGAGCATCAACCTCGATTGCGATCCCGGCCTGAACATCGCCTACCGCATCGATGGGCTTACCCATGACGAATCGACGCTGAAGAACAGCACGGGCCTGATGATGGCTAAAGGTGTGGGGGTGCAACTGACGGATATGCAGCACGTTCCGCTGCACACCGGCCGCGAGTACCCCCTCGGGCACAGCGGGGTGGCTGGAAAGACGATGCAAATCCCGTTGATGGCCCGTTACCGGCAGGTGGAGGAGCGGATCGTGCCGGGCCATGTCATCACCGTGGCCACGGTGACCCTGTTCTACCGCTGACCGACCCTTCAGCTCGGGTCGGGTTGCAGCGGCTGGCCGCGGTCGATCTTGCAGCTGAGGATGATCGAGGTGGTGGTGCGCTCCACGCCCTCGACATTGCCGATCTCGTCCAGCAGCAGGTCCAGCCGCTCCGGCGACTCGGCGCGCAGCCAGGCCACGTAGTCGAACTCCCCGCTCACGGTGCACAGCAACTGGACCTCGGCCATGCCGGTCAGCCGGCGCAGCACGTCCTTGCCGCTGCGCGGCCTGACGGTGATGCCCACGTAGGCCTGCAGGCCGCCCTCCGCAACCCGCTGGCCTAGGCGCACGCCATAGCCGCTGATGACCCCGCTGCGCTCCAGGCGCGCCAGGCGCGAGTTCACCGTGGTACGCGCGATGCCCAGGCGGCGGGCGAGGGTGGCGACGCTTTCCCGGGCGTTGATCTGCAGGGCGGCGATCAGTTGGCGGTCGGTATCGTCGAGAAAGACGGGTGCATCTGGCATGGCGAGGCTTCGAGCGGGTCAGGGAGTGACAAGGCTACCCGAATGCACGTGGAAGTCACGGTGCGCCGGTGAAGCCGCAGGCGGAGCCTTGCCATCCGGCTGCCGAGGGCAATGGCCTACAGACAGGGGCGGAGTCCTTGGTGCTTTTTCCTACGCGTCGCCACTTTTGGTGCCGCTAGGATTTTCGCCCGTACTCTGTTTGGGCGTTTCCATGACCCCTCTCATCTGCAGCAGGCTGGCAGGCGCCCTGGCGCTCCTTGTCTCCGGACTGGCCTTCGGAGCCAGTTGCACCGGCTCGGGCCACAAGACCCACTTCCCGCTTCCGACCTCACTCTCCCTGCAGCGCGATGCCCCGGTGGGCTCGGTGCTCTTCGACACCAATGGCTGGGTCGGCACGGGGGAGGCCAGCGCGTCCTGCTATGGGCCGGGCACCATCTGGCACGACCATGGCTACTACGGAGGTGCCACCCGGACCGACCAGGCCGATGTCTATGAAACGGGTGTGCCCGGCGTCGGCATCAAGGTGGCCTGGCACAACAACGCCAACCGGCCGCCCGCCACCATGAATGGTGGGGCCTTCATGAGCTACCCGCGGACGGAGATGCAGATATCGTCGAACAAGTACGTCCCCGCCCAGCGCTGGTGGATCCAGCTGATCAAGACCGGGCCCATCGAGACGGGCACCTTCAACATCCCGCCGATCCGCGTCTACTACCACAACCTGCTGACCAACGAACTGACCTTCCCGTCCTCCCAACTGGTGTTCACCAAGAAGGGCTGCCGCCTGCGCACCCCCACCACCACCGTGCAGTTGCCCATCGCCAACCTGCACCATTTCGGCGGGGTCGGCAGCAGCGCCAGGCCGAAGGCCTTCAACCTCGAGCTCGACTGCGACCCCGATATCCGCATCTCCTATCGCGTGGACGGGTTGCAGGCCGCCGACTCGGTGCTCAAGAACAGCGCAGGCAGCGGCATGGCCAGGGGCGTGGGGGTGCAACTGCTCAAGGGCGCGGGCGGCGGGACGCCCCTGGTGCTGGGGGCCAAGGCCTACCACCTGAACATCGGCGCAGCCGGCGGCTCCAGCGTGATCCCCCTGATTGCGCGCTATTACCAGGTCGAGCCCACGGTCAGCCCCGGCGCGGTGATCACCACCGCCACCCTCACGCTGTTCTACGAATGACGCCCCTCAAGCCCCGAACAGCTGGCGCAGCGCGCTGGGGGAGAGCCCCGTCCAGCGCCTGAGCGAGCGGCGGAAGTTGGTGCTGTCGTGGAAGCGCAGGTACGCCGCCACCTCGTCGTTGCCGTAGCCCTTGATGCGATAGAGGTACAGCGCCACGTGCTTGCGCACCAGGTCACGCTGCTCCTGATAGTGCGTGCCGTGCTTGGCCAGCTTGCGCTTGAAGGTGGCCGGGCTCATGGCGAAGGCCTGGGCCGCGTCCTCCAGCACCGGCGCCTCGCGCACCCGCTCCAGCAACCAGCCGTAGAGCCGGTCCAGCAGGCTGGCGCGATGACCCAGCGCCTCCAGCTGGCGCGCACATTCCTGGCGTGCCACCCGGCCGGCGGTCTGCGACGCCTCCGGCAGCGCCCGGGTCAGCCAGGCGCGCGGCACCTGCATGGCGTCCACGTGCTGGTCGAAGCGCACCTCCTCCCCCAGGTGCACCCAGTACTGCTCGATGCAGCGCGGCTGGCCATGGGCGAAGTGGTAGCGCCACGGCAGCCGCTCCCCGCCCAGGCGCCGGCACAGCGCCGCCACCGCCGTCATGCTCGCCTCCAGCAGGAAGCGCCGGTGTTCCCCCGCCCCGCAGGCGTCCACCCAGTACAGCCAGGCGTCCTGCTCGTCCAGCAACAGCCGGGGCGCCAGCAACGGGGTCAGCAGCGCCCGCTGGCGGATCAACTGGCCCAGCGCATCCTGCAGGTGCTCGGCGTGCAGCAGGGTGTGGCTGGCGGCGCCGTAGTGGCCGGGCAAAAGCCGCTGGCCGAAGAGAAAGGCCGTGTCGTCGGCGGCCAGCAGGCGCCGGGCATTGCCGATCAGCCCGAGGAACTGCTGCGGGCTGACCAGCTGCCCGCCGGCGAGGATGTCTTCGTAGAACAAACCCGTCCCCCGCAGCAGGCGGTGGCTGTCGATCCCCCGCGAGAGCGCCAGGTCGATCAGCACCGCCGGCTGGCCGTGGGCCGGGATGAAGCGGCTGTCGCACTCGTACCAGTCACCCCTGATGGTCATCGCGCACCTCAGGCACTGTGGGCCAGGCGCGGCGAGCGCGCCTTCGCCAGGGCCAGGTTGAGCCGTTGCAGCAGCGCCTCGGGGCTCTCGTCCAGGGCCATCGCCACCGCCGTGCTGGCGCGCAGTTGCAGGCGCTCGCCGTGCTGGCGGGTGCGGTGGGCGAAGTGCGCCACCGCCTCGCCCAGCTCCGTGGCCAGCTGGTGCGCCTGGCGCTCGCCGGTGTTCGGCAGCAGCACCACGAAGCGGTCGCCGGCCAGGCGGCAGAGCAGGTCCTGGCGGCGCAGGTTGAGCAGCAGCAACTGTGTCAGGGCCAGCAGCAGGTGGTCGCCCTCGGCGTGGCCGAAGCGGTCGTTGACCTGACTGAAGTCATCGATGTCGAGGATCACCAGCGACAGCGGCTGGCCGTTCGCGGCGGCCTCGCCCAGGCCCAGCTCCAGCTGGCGGCGCAGGTAGTCGGCGTCGCCCAGCGGGGTGAGGGTGTCGAACTGGCGATGCTCGCGGAACAGCCGCTCGCGCTTCTCCATCTGCGCACTGATGGCCAGCTGCTCGCGGTGCCAGTGGTAGATGCCCAGGGTCAGCAGCACCAGGCCGATGGGCATCGGCACCGACTCCAGCCAGTGGTCCCAGTGCACCGTGTCGGGCATGCGGATGAATTCGTCGAGGCTGTCGATCCACCAGGAGAAGAACACCCCCGCCAGCCCCAGCACCAGCAGGTTGGTCACCCGCCCGGCGGGCCGGCTTTTCAACACCAGGCCGATCCACACCAGCGCCAGCAGCGCCGAGCCGCCCTCGCCGAGTATGTCCAGCCAGACCCACTCCGACGCCGCCTTCAGGTCGCCCACCGCCAGGTGCAGCAGCAACCCGGCATTGGCCGCCAGGAACAGCGCGGTGAGCTTGAGGCGGTGCAGCTTCAGCAGGGAGGTCATGGGCAGGTCCGCAGGGTTAGACCGGGCCAGCAGAGCAGATGATTGTGACGGCGAGGTTGCAGCGCCGGAGCGGGGTGGGAGGGTCGGATCGGCTCAGGGGACGTGGGGTGTTTTTCAGCATTTCGCGCTGCTTTTGGTAGGGGCGAATTCATTCGCCAGGCAGCCCGCAGGGCTGCTTCTGCGGGGCTGTAGGTAGCGGCGGACCTGCGCTCCGCTGGGCGAATGAATTCGCCCCTACAGGAGGCTCCGGCCTGGCTTGCATCGCCGTGCTCGGGTCCTATCAGCTCAAAACCCCGGGGCTACCCCCGCAAAACCCCGCCATTGCCGCCCGGTGCCGTTGTCCTGTCACAGAAGCTTCATCCGCGCTGCCTAGCGTCCGCTCCCACATTGCCGGGCCATTTGCCTGGCCTGGAACCAATCCTGGGGAGAGCATTCATGTACAAGCGCAGCACCGCCGCCCGGCTCGCGGGCTTCACCTTCAGCGCGCTGACCCTGGCCATGGCCGGCGTCGCGCTGGCCGCCGACGAGGGCGCCACCGGCGCCACCGAGCACGTCGAGGTGGTCGGCCAGGCCGTGAGCATCGACAAGGCCCTGAAGGAGCAGCGCGCCTCCGACAGCGTCGAGAGCGTGGTGCATGCCGATGGCGTCGCCCAGCTGCCGGACCAGAACGCCGCCGAAGCGGTGCAGCGCCTGCCCGGCGTCTCGGTGGAGCGCGACCAGGGCGAAGGCCGCTTCGTCAGCGTGCGCGGCCTGGGCCCGGACCTGAACAGCGTCACCATCAACGGCACCCTGGTGCCCGCCCCGGAAAGCGACCGCCGCGCCGTGGCCCTGGACGTGCTGCCCGCCGAGCTGGTGCAGTCGCTCACCGTGATCAAGACCCTCACCCCGGACATGGACGCCAACTCCCTCGGCGGCACCATCGACGTGGAGAGCCTCTCCGCCTTCGACCACGAGGGCCTGTTCTACACCGGCAGCACCGAGGGCAGCTACGACGAGAACACCGACCAGACCAGCCCCAAGTTCTCCGGCGCCATCAGCGACCGCTTCAGCCTGGGCGAGGGCATCGACAACTTCGGCGTGGCCGCGGCCCTGAGCTGGCAGGAACGCAAGTTCGGCTCCGACAACGTCGAGACCGGCGGCGCCTGGGACTTCGAGGACGGCGCCCGCCTGGAGGAGCTGGAGCAGCGCGACTACGCCATCACCCGCGAGCGTGCCGGCGGCGGCCTCAACTTCGACTACAAGCCCGACGACGTCTCCAGCTACTACCTGCGCACCCTCTACAGCCGCTTCAAGGACAGCGAGACGCGCAACGCCGCCGGCATCGAGTTCGACGACGCGCGCCTGCCGGGCGAGACCGGCGACGGCGAGGGCTACCGCGAGCTGAAGGACCGCGAGGAAACCCAGGAGATCCACTCCTACGTGTTCGGCGGCGAACGCATGATGGGCCTGTGGACCCTGAGCGGGCAGGCCGGCTACAGCCGCTCCAGCGAGGACAGCCCCGGCCACATCGCCGGTGCCACCTTCGAAGGCATCCGCGACTTCACCGGCACCGGCTTCGACGACAGCAAGAAGCCGCGCCTCAACGTCGAGAACGGCTTCTACGACCCGGCCAACTTCGCCCTCGACAAGATCGACTGGGAAAAGCAGAACACCGAGGACACCGAGAAGAACATCCGCCTCGACCTCGCCCGCGACTACGACCTCTCCGGCTACGCCGCCCAGGCCAAGTTCGGCGGCAAGCTCAGCCGCCGCGACAAGACCAACGACCTGGAAGCCTGGACCTACGAGGACCTGGACACCTTCTTCAGCGACGAGCAGCTCAACCTCGGCCGGTTCCAGAAGGGCACCGTGCACTACGCCCTCGACCGCTTCGGCCCCGGCATCAGCGCCAGCGCCATCAAGGGCCTGATCGGCCAGCTCGATGCCGCCGACTTCTACAACGAGGAAGAGTCGCGGGTGAACGACTTCGACATGAGCGAGGACATCAACGCCGCCTACCTCATGAACACCCTGGACGTGGACGACTGGCGCTTCATCGCCGGCCTGCGCTACGAGGGCACCGAGTTCGAGGCCAAGGGCACCGGCATCCGCGATGGCGCCTACGAAAGCATCGAGCGCAAGCGCGACTACCACCACTGGCTGCCCGGCCTGCACGCCCGCTACCAGCTGGACAAGGACACCCAGCTGCGCGCCGCCTGGACCAAGTCCGTGGTGCGCCCCACCTTCGGCCAGCTGGCCCCGGGCTTCGTCATCGACGGCGACGAGGCCAGCTTCGGCAACCCCGACCTGTCGCCGCTGGAGTCGAGCAACTTCGACCTGGGCATCGAGCACTACCTGGGCCGCGCCGGCGTGGTCTCCGCCTTCGTCTTCTACAAGGACATCGACAACTTCATCTACAACACCGACCTCGCCGGCACCGGCGCCTGGGCGACCTTCGACGAGGCCAACACCTACGCCAACGGCGACAACGCCAAGCTCTACGGCCTGGAACTGGCCTACTCGCAGAAATTCGACTGGCTGCCCGCGCCCTGGAACGGCCTACTGCTGGGCGCCAACGCCACCTTCAGCCGCTCCGACGCCAGCATCGAAGGCTTCGACGCCGCCAGCGGCCGCACCCTTGAGCGCGACATCGACCTGCCCAACCAGTCCGACACCGTCGGCAACCTGATGCTCGGCTGGGAGAACGACACACTCAGCCTGCGCCTCTCGGCCAACTACAAGTCCGACTACCTGTTCGAAGTGGCCCCGGTGGGCGACCGCCAGCACGACCTGCACGTGGATTCGCAGACCTTCGTCGACTTCAGCGCCCGCTACTTCCTGACGAAGGAGCTGCAGCTGTCCTTCGAGGCGCAGAACCTCACCGACGAGCACTACTACGTCTACACCGGGCGCCGCAGCTACAACGCCCAGTACGAGGAATACGGCCCCACCTACACGCTCGGCCTGACCTTCACCCACTTCTGATCGCCACGCCCTCCCCACCGGGGAGGGCGGCACCCCCGTATCGCCTGGAACCGCCCGATGACCGCTATCCGCCCCCGCACCGTCCTGCTGTTCGCCGCCCTGTTCGGCCTGGCCGCCTGCCAGCCGCGCCCGGCCGCCGAGTCCTCGTCTCCCCGGCTCGACCTCAGCCCATGGGGCGCCTCCGCCCTCAAGGCCGAAGACCTTCGCCCGCTGCCCGGCAGCGACGCCCGCCTGGCCGCCAGCGAGCGCGACGGCCTGCTCCTGCTCGACGGCGAAGGCCGCGAACGGGCGCGCCTGCCCGGCTCCTTCTCCGGCCTCGACCTGCGCAGCGCCGGGCCCCGGGGCGTGATCGTCGCCAGCCTCGACAACGCCACCCAGCAGGCCACCCTGGTGAGCCTGGACCCCGGCGCCCAGCGCTGGGGCGCCCCACTGCAGCTGCCGGCCCGCGACTACGCCGTCGCCGGGCTCTGCCTGTACCGCGACGACGCGCGCAACCTCTACCTGTTCCTGGTGGGCGAGGACGGCCACGGCGAGCAGTGGCTGGTGGGCGCCGGCCCGCGCCTGAATGCCGAGGCCCGACGCGTACGCGGCCTGGCCCTGCCACCGGCGGCCGAGTACTGCCAGGTGGACGACGCTGCCAACCGCCTGTTCGTCAACGAAGAGAACGTCGGCCTCTGGGCCTACCCGGCCCACCCGGAAGCCGACAGCGCCCGCATGCCGGTGGACCTGTTGGCCCCCTTCGGCGGCCTGGCGAAACGCGCCGGGGCCATGGCCGTGGTGCCCGGCGGCCTGCTGGCGCTGGACCCGTCCGCCGCCCGCCTGCACCTCTACCAGCAGCAGGGCGAGGCTTGGCAGGCCGTGGCCAGCCTGGCGCTGCCGGGCCTGGACGAGCCCGAGCGCATCGCCGTGGCCGCCAGCGCCCGGGGCACCGAGCTGCTGCTGCAGGACGACGCCAGCGGGCGCTTCCACCAGGGCCGGCTGGACTGGCAGGCGCAGCCCGTGGCCCTGCCGCCGGTGCTCCCCAGCGTCGCCGCCCTGCGCCAGAGCGAGCCGGTGGGGCGCCAGGGCGATGCGGCTGACGACCCGGCCATCTGGGTCAACCCGAACGATGCGGCCGCCAGCCGCGTGCTCGGCACCAACAAGAAGCAGGGCCTGCTGGTCTACGGCCTCGATGGCCAGTTGCTGCAGGAACTGCCGGTGGGCCGCCTGAACAACGTCGACGTGCGCCCCGGCTTCGCCCTCGGCGGCCAGCGGGTCGACCTGGCCGTGGCCAGCAACCGCGACCGCAACAGCCTCAGCCTGTTCGCCATCGACCGCGCCACGGGCGAGGTGAAGCCGGCCGGCGAGGTGCCCACCCCGCTCAAGGAGATCTACGGCATCTGCCTGTTTCAGCCGGCCTCCGGCGAGCTCTACGCCTTCGCCAACGGCAAGGACGGGCGCTTCCTGCAATACCGCCTGGACGGCGCCAGCGGCGCGGCGAGCGGGCAACTGGTGCGCGAGTTCCGCGTCGACAGCCAGCCCGAGGGCTGTGTCGCCGACGACCAGCGCCAGCGCCTGTTCATCGGCGAGGAGGACGTCGGCGTCTGGGCCCTGGACGCCCGCGCCGACGCCCCCGCCGACCTCGCCTCGGTGATGAAGGTGGGCGACGCGCTGCACGCCGACGTCGAGGGCCTGGGCCTCTACCAGAGCGAGGCCCGCGACTACCTGGTGATCTCCAGCCAGGGCAACGACAGCTACGTGGTGCTCGACGCCGAGCCGCCCTTCGCCCTGCGCGGCGCCTTCCGTGTCGGCCTCAACGCCGGGGCCGGCATCGACGGCGCCTCGGAGACCGACGGCCTGGAAGTCACCTCCGCCAACCTCGGCGGCCCCTGGAGCCAGGGCCTTCTGGTGGTGCAGGACGGCCGCAAGCGCATGCCCGAGCAGACCCAGAACTTCAAGTTCGTGCCCTGGGCCGAGGTGGCACGGACCCTGGGCCTGCACTGAAGCGCTGTCATCAATCCGTCACCACCGCGTAATCGAATAGGGCCAGCGGGCCCGGCAACACGAGGAACCGAACCATGCACGCAACACTGGAACAGATGACCGTCTGGGGCCTGATCAGCGACGCCAGCCTGCTGGTGAAAGGGGTGATGGCGATCCTGCTGCTCGCCTCCCTGTTCAGCTGGTACCTGATCGTCCAGCGCGGCGCCCTGCTGGCGCGCACCGAACGCCAGGCTCGTGCCTTCCTGGCGCGCCTGCGCGGCACCGCCGAGCTCGGCCAGCTGCAGCGCAAGGACGGCGAGCCGGACGAGGACGCCGCCCTGGAGCGCATCTTCCACGCCGGCTACCAGGCGTTCGCCCAGCTGCGCCGCGAGCCGGGCATCGCCCCGGACATGGTGGTGGACGGTGTCGAGCGCAGCCTCTATGTCGCCATCGCCGAAGAGGAGGAGCGCCTGGAGAAGGGCCTCACCTTCCTCGCCACCGTCGGCTCGGTCAGCCCCTACATCGGCCTGTTCGGCACCGTGTGGGGGATCATGAATTCCTTCATCGGCCTGTCCCAGGTGCAGCAGGCGACCCTCTCCACCGTGGCCCCGGGCATCGCCGAAGCGCTGATCGCCACCGCCATCGGCCTGTTCGCCGCCATCCCCGCGGTGATCGCCTACAACCGCTTCTCGGCCCGCGCCCAGGGCCTGGTGGCGCGCTACTACGCCTTCGGCAATGAGCTGCAGGGCCGCCTGCAACGCCGCCTTGTGGGCGCCAATCCCGTCGCCGCCGCGGCCTGAGGTGCAGCATGCTCGTCCGCCCCCAGCGCAAGCACGGCCCCAAGGCCGAAATGAACGTGGTGCCCTATATCGATGTGATGCTGGTGCTGCTGGTGATCTTCATGGTCACCGCGCCGATGCTCACCCAGGGCGTGAAGATCGAACTGCCCAAGGTAGCCAGCGAGGCGCTGCCCCGTGACAGCCAGCAGCGCATTCTCACCCTCTCGGTGCAGGCCGACGGCGGCTACTACTGGAACCTCGGCACCGAGCTGGACACCGAGAACCGGACCGACAGCGCCGTGGCCCTGGAGGAGATGACCGCCAAGGTGGGCGCGCTGATCGCCGAGCGCGGCGACACCCAGGTGTACATCCGCGCCGACCAGGACGCCGGCTACGGCAAGGTGGTGGCCGCCATGGCCGCGCTGCAGCAGGGCGGGGTGGCCAACCTCGGGCTGATCACCGAGGCGCCGCAATGAGCGTGATGGTCATGGGCGACACCCCGCTTTCCCGCCTGCGCCTGCCCGCTGCCGGATTCTGGCGCCACGCCTTCGCCGCCGGCTGCGCCCTGGCCCTGCACCTGGCTGCGCTGGTGCTGCTGATGGCCGGCTGGGCCCCCGAGCGCCCCGCCGAGCCCGTGCAGCGGGTGCTCACCACCCAGCTCATCAGCCTGCCCTCGCCGGTGCCCGAACCGGCCCCCGCGCCCCCGGCGCCGGTGCAGCCGGCCGTGGCCGAGCCCGCCCCGGTGGCGCCGCCCCCGGTGCCGCTCGAGCCGCCGAAGCCGCAGGTCGACCCACGCGTCGAGCAGCGCAAGCAGGAGCAGGCCGCCCTGGCGCGCAAGCGCGTGGAGGAGCAGAAGCGCCAGGAGCAGATACAGCGGGAAACCCAGCGCCGCGAGCAGCAGCGCCTGGAGGCCGAGCGCACCGCCGCCGAACAACAGCGTCAGCTCGACCTGGCCCGCCAGGCGGAACAGCAACGCCTGGCTGCCGAGCGCGCGCGCCAGGCCGCTGCCGAAGCCGCCGCCAACAGCCGCCAGTACCTGCCGATCGCCAAGGAGGCGCCGGACTACCCCCAGCGCGCCCTCGACAAGGGCATCCAGGGCGACTGCACGGTCGAGTACCGGGTCAACCCGCAAGGCCGCGTCGAGGACCCGCAGGTGGTGGGCGACTGTCACCCGCTGTTCATCCGCCCGTCACTGGCCGCGGCGCAGACTTTCCGCTACCAGCCGCGCCTGGAGAACGGCCAGCCCGTGGCCGTGCCCGGCGTGCGCAACACCTTCCACTACCGCATCGAACGCTGAGCGCGCAGCGCCGGCGCAGACCAGAAGAGAGACGTGATGAACCAGGATTTCGCAGCCTTCCATGCCGCACTCGCCGCCCACGACGACGAGGCCATCAACCCCAGCGGCAACCGCAGCCTGGACCAGATGGTCGATGCCGGCCGCCGCAACGTGCTCAAGGGCGGCCTTGCGATGGCGGCCCTGGGCTTCTTCGGCGGCGGCATCAGCGCCTGCCGAGCGGTGGCCGACGACGGGTTGCTGGGCTTCAAGGGCGTGCCCCAGCAGTTCGATGCGACGTTCGACCAGGTCATCGTCGCCGAGGGCTACAGCGCCCGGCCGTTCTTCTCCTGGGGCGATGCCGTACTCGCCGATGCTCCGGCCTTCAAGGGCGACGCCAGCGAAACCTGGGAGGACCAGCTCAAGCAGGCCGGCGACAACCATGACGGCATGCACTTCTTCCCCTTCCCGGAGGCGCCCAACGACCACGGCCTGCTGGTGGTCAACCACGAATACATCAACCCCACCCTGCACGCCGCCGGCATCGTCTACCTCGACGGCAAGCGCAAGGCGGAGGACGTGAAGAAGGAGCAGGCGGCCCACGGCGTCAGCGTCATCGAGGTGAAGAAGGACGGCAGCGGCCACTGGCAGCGGGTCGCCGGCTCGCGCTACAACCGCCGCATCTCCACCCTCACGCCTATGCAGCTCAGCGGCCCGCTGGCCGGCCACCCGCTGATGAAGACCGCCTCCGACCCCAGCGGGCGGGAGGTGATCGGCACCCTCAACAACTGCTCCATGGGCGTCACCCCCTGGGGCACCTACCTCGCCTGCGAGGAGAACTGGCACAACTACTTCATCAACCGCGACGCGGCCGACCATGCCCAGCGCGTGTCCCACAAGCGCTACGGCATCGCCAGGGAAGGGTTGAGCAAGAACTACGGCTGGGAGACCGCCGACCCCCGCTTCGACGCCACGCCCTACCGCGACCAGCCCCACGACGGCCACGTGCAGGAGCCGCATCGCTTCGGCTGGGTGGTGGAGATCGACCCCTTCGACCCCGGCAGCACGCCGAAGAAGCGCACCGCCGTCGGCCGCTTCTGCCGCGAGTGCTCCACCCTGTCCCTCGGCAAGGACGGGCGCATGGCCTACTACTACGGCGACGACACCAAGGGCGAGTACATCTACAAGTTCGTGCCCAGCGGCCGCTTCGACGCCGCCAACCCCAGGGCCGCCCGCGACCTGCTGGACGAGGGCACCCTCTACGTCGCCCGCTTCGACGACGACGGCAAGGGCCAGTGGCTGGCCCTGGTGCACGGGCAGAACGGCCTCACCGCCGAGAACGGCTTCCCCAGCCAGGCCGAGGTGCTGCTCAATGCCCGTGCCGCCGGCGACGTTCTCGGCGCCACGCCCATGGACCGCCCCGAGTGGGTGGCCGCGCACCCGGAGACCCGCGAGGTCTACGTCACCCTCACCAACAACGACGAGCGCGGCGCCAAGAAGCCGCTGAACGCCGCCAACCCGCGCCCGCACAACCTGCACGGGCAGATCCTGCGCTGGAACGAGGCGGGCGGCGACCCCACCGCCACCACCTTCGAATGGGAGATCTTCCTGCTCGCCGGCGAACCCAAGGGCGCCAAGGACGACAAGGGCCAGCCGGTGCCGGCCAGCCTCATCGGCACCATCAACGGCGACGCCTTCTCCTCGCCGGACGGCCTGGCCTTCGACCCCGCCGGCCGCCTGTGGATCGAGACCGACTTCGACGACATCGAGCCGGCCATGGCGCGCATCGGCTGCAACCAGCTGCTCTGCGCCGACCCCAGGACCCGCGAGGTGCGCCGCTTCCTGGTCGGCCCGCGCGGCTGCGAGCTGACCGGCATCACCTTCACCCCGGACGGCCGCAGCATGTGGGTCAACATCCAGCACCCCGGCATCAGCTACCCGGCCAGCGACGGCAAGAGCCGCCCGCGCTCCACCACCGTGCTGATCACCAAGAACGACGGCGGCGTGATCGGCAGCTAATTCCATGCCCAATGCCGGGCCCAACGATGCCGGGTTCGACTCCGCGCGTTGGGCCTCGTACCTCGGCCCAACCTACGGCTGTGCTCGACGCCGGCTTTCGTAGGAGCGAGCTCTGCTCGCGAAGCTTGGCTACGCCGGGGAGCGCTCCCTGTAGGTTGGCGCCGAGCGCAGCGAGGCCCAACGATGCCGTGCTCGACTCCACGTGTTGGGCCTCGTACCTCGGCCCAACCTACGGCTGTGCACGACGCCGGCTCTCGTAGGAGCGAGCTCTGCTCGCGAAGCTTGGCTACGCCGAGGGAGCGCTCCCTGTAGGTTGGCGCCGAGCGCAGCGAGGCCCAACGATGCCGTGTTCGACTCCGCGCGTTGGGCCTCGTACCTCGGCCCAACCTACGGCTGTGCACGACGCCGGCTCCCGTAGGAGCGAGCTCTGCTCGCGAAGCTCGGCTGGCCATCGGATGCGGCATTCCGTCGCCCCTTCAAGCGTTTCAGCGGCATGTCGCCAGGGGTTGCGAGGCGGCGCCTGACGACCAGCGGTATGGCCTGAAACCCGTACAAGGATTGATGCAGGGACGGTTGGCGCTGGTGGCGCCATGCCATACTTTTGGCACGTCGGCTTCCATGGGCGATCCCCTGAAAGCTGTTTACCTGAGGGTGCGGGAGGTGAGGTCAGGGATGGATAAGGTCCAGCTGTTGCTCAGCCACTACGCCGAGAGCCGTTACACGCGGCAGCTCAACAAAGGCTTTGGATGGCTGCGTTTCGAGCCCGAACTGGAGGCGGAATACCGTATCTCCAACTACCGGGCCTTTCGCAATACGCGTATCGGCGCCCTCTGCACGCTGCTGCTGGCGCTGCTGTTCTTCCTCGGTTTCGACGTCTTCTACGCCCTGCGCCACTACGAGGCGGCGCTGACCCCGGCGATCTTCGGCATGCGCCTGATCGCCCTGGCCGGAATCATGCTCTCGGCGATCATGGTGCTCTACGGCAACGATCGCTCGGCGGGCGTCTTCTGGGTGCCCTGTACCGTGTTCTTCATCGGCACCACGACGCTGGTCAGCAACATCCTCTACATGCAGGTGCTGGAGCAGGTGGGGATGCCCTTCAACCTCGACGGCATGATCCTGGTGCTGATCGCCATCTTCTTCCCCGTCGGCTACAGCTACTGGGGTTCGGTGGTCTGCGCGGTGATCACCTTCATCGCCATGCTGGTGGCGATTCCGATCTACCTGCCGGAGGGGTATCTCGACGACTTCATCGCCCTGTCCATCTACCCCCTGGTCGCCATGGTCTTCGCCGGCATGTCGCGCTACTTCCAGGAATCCGCCACGCGCCGCCAGTTCCTCACCCGCGCGGCGCTCAAGGAACTGGCCGACAGCGACAGCCTCACCGGGCTGTTCAACCGACGCATGTTCGAGATACTCCTCGAGCGCGCCCTGCTCGAAAGCCAGCGCGAGCGCCATTGCCTGGGGCTGATGCTGGTGGATGTGGACTACTTCAAGGCCTACAACGACCGCTATGGCCACCCGATGGGCGACGCCGCCCTGCAGGCGGTGGCGGAGACCCTGGGCGCGCTGCCCCGGCGCTCCCTGGACATCGCCGCCCGCCTGGGGGGTGAGGAGTTCGCCCTGGTGTTCTGCGACCTGGTGCCGGACTTCGCCACCCGCACCGCCGAACGCGTGCGCCAGCGTGTCGAGGCCCTGGGCATCCCCCACGAGGGCTCGCAGGTTTCCGGCGTGCTGACGGTGAGCATCGGCGTGGCCCTGAGCGAGCCGGGCGACACCCGCGCCAGCCTCTACAAGCGCGCGGACGAGGCGCTCTACCGCTCCAAGGGCGAGGGCCGCAACCGCGTGACGGTGGCGGACTGAGGCTCGGGCTGCGGGCCCCGTTCAGTGGGCCCCCGCGTTCGCGGGGAGCCACTGAAAGGACACCCCGACATTCCCTTCATGCTTCCTTCACCGCATTTTCACTCCCGGGCCCGCAACCTTGCCTCGCGCTGGGGCAGACCGGGTCCGTGCCTCGCGTTGGCGGCCGCCTGCGGTGCGCCTTCTCTTCGGGCGGACCCCGGGAGTCGCGATGAACAAGTTGCCCCAGATCACCCTGGCCTTCTGGATCATGAAGATCTGCGCCACCACGCTCGGCGAGACGGCCGGGGACCTGCTGTCGATGACGCTGGACGTCGGCTATGCGATCAGCTCGCTGATCCTCATCAGCGCGTTCTTCGCCACCCTGCTGACGCAGCTGGCGAGCAAGCGCTACAACCCGCTGGTGTACTGGGCGGTGATCCTTTCCACCAGCACCGCCGGCACCACCATGTCCGACTTCATGGACCGCACCCTGGGCCTGGGCTACGCCACCGGCTCGGCGATCCTGATAGGCATCCTGCTGTGCATCTTCGCGCTGTGGCGGGTCACCGAGGGTTCGCTGTCGGTGGACCGCATCCGCTCGCGGCGCGGCGAGCTGTTCTACTGGGGCGCGATCCTCTTCTCCAACACCCTGGGTACGGCGCTGGGCGACTACCTCGCCGATGATTCCGGGCTCGGCTTCGCCGGTGGCGCGCTGCTGATCGGCGGTGCACTGGCCATCGTGGTCGCCGCGCACTACCTGACGCGCCTTTCCACCGTGCTGCTGTTCTGGCTGGCCTTCGTGCTCACCCGGCCCTTCGGCGCGACCCTGGGCGACGTGCTGACCAAGAGCCACGAGAAGGGCGGGCTGGACTTCGGCACCGTCGGCTCGTCCCTGGTGCTGGGCGGCGTGCTGCTGATGCTGGTGGTGTACGCGACCTGGGTGCAGCGCCAGCGCGCCGCCTATGCGGAGCTGCCGCTGGCGCGTTCGCCTCAGCGGTAGGCCGAGGCGGAGAGGGCGCGGGCGAGGCTCATGTCGTCGGTGCCCGCCGTTGCGGGTTGCTGGTGCAGGGCCTGCAGCGCACGTTCCAGCTGCGCGCCACGGATGCGCCCGTCGCTGGCGACGAAGGCCGCCGCGTCGTCGCGGGCCAGCGCGTAGACGCCCGGCTCGCGCCGATCACGGCTGAGGTTGCTGGTGGTGGCGGGGGCGAAGGTGGTGGCCGCGCTGCTGCTGAGCAGCCAGGAGCCGGTGCCTTCGTCGGCCATGGCGGCTGCGGGCAGGGCCAGCAGCATCAGGCAGAGCGGGATGCGCATGGTTCGTCCTTGATCGCGGGGTTCAGGGCAGGCTCTTGAGGGCCGCGCAGCTGGCCTCGTAGCGCTGGCCGCAGGCGGCCTGGTAGAGGCGCCGGGCCTGGTCCGGGTCGTGTGGCACACCCTGTTCGCCCTTGAGGTAGAGGCTGCCGAGCACGTGCTGGGCCATCGGGTTGCCGGCGGCGGCGGACTGGTTGAGGTACTTCAGCATCGCCTGCTGGTTGGCGTAGGCCGGGTCGTTGCGCCCGGTGTAGAGGTAGGCGAGGCTCACCGCCGCCATGGCATGGCCCTTGTCGGCGGCACGCTTCCACCAGAACTCGGCCTGCTTGAGATCCGCCGGCTTGCCCACGAAGAAGTGGCTGCCGAGCTGGAACTGGCTTTCCAGGTCGCCACGCTCGGCGTTGCTGCGCAGCAGCTCCAGGGGCGTGGGCTGGTCCTGCACCTGGTTGGGCAGGCGCTGCGGCGGCGCCTCGGGCCTGGGCTGGTCATGGCTGCAGCCGGCCAGCAGCGCCAGGGCGCAGAGCGCCGCCAGGGATCGTGCTTTCATCCGTTCACTCCTGTGGCCGCGAGGTTTCGCGACTCGATGGTTCTTGGCGGCTTATCGGACAACAGCTTTCGCCCCGGGTGCAACGCCATCCTGTGAGCCGGTCGAGGTCATCGGCATCGAGTCGCTTGGCATCGTGAAATTCAGATGCTAGATTTTCATGAAATTCATCAATTAAAATTTCATGAGGCCTCGCATGTTCAAGCAATCCGCCCAGCATGTCGGCACCTGGTACGCCGCCAGCTACCCCGGCTCCATCCCCCTGCGCCCACGCCTGCAGGGCAGCCTGGACAGCGAGGTGCTGATCATCGGCGCCGGCTTCAGCGGCCTGCACACAGCTCTGCGCCTGGCCCTGGCCGGCAAGCGCGTGGTGCTGCTGGAGGCCAGCCGCGTGGCCTGGGCGGCGTCCGGGCGCAATGGTGGACAGGCGCTGCTGGGCTGGTCGTGCGACATGCCGCCGCTGGAAAAGGCCCTGGGGCAGGAGCGCACCCGCCGCCTGTGGGACAGCATGCGCTGGGCCGCAGGCGAGATGCGCGAGCTGCCGCAGCGCCACGGCTTCGATGTCGACTACCGCGTCGGCAGCCTGTGGACGGCGGTGCTGGAGCGTCGCGTCGAACTGCTGCGCGAGGCCCAGCGCGACGCCGAGCAGAAGTGGGGCTACGACGCCATGCGCCTGATCGAGCGCGACGAGCTGCCGGAATGGATCGACAGCCCGCGCTACAAGGCCGCGCTCTATGACCCGGAAGCCGCCCACCTCAACCCGCTGAAGCTGGCCCAGGGCCTGGCTGGCGCCATCGAGGCGGCCGGCGGACGCATCTTCGAGCAGAGCCAGGTGCTGGAATACCGCGAGACGCCGGCCGGCTACGTGGCGCGCACGCCCGAGGGCGAAGTGCGTGGCGACGTGCTGGTGCTGGCCTGCAACGCCTACGTCGACGGCCTCGATCGGCAACTGTCCTCGCGCCTGCTGCCGGTGGGCTCCTACCAGGTGGCCACCGCGCCGCTGGACCCGGACCTGGCGCGCTCGCTGCTGCCGAAGAACAGCTGCGTGATCGACAACCAGTTCGTCCCTGACTACTTCCGCCTCACCCCCGACCATCGCCTGCTCTTCGGCGGCGGCTGCACCTACCTGGGCGGCCTGCCCAAGGACGTGCCTGCCGCCACCCGGCCCTACCTGGAGCGCGTGTTCCCGCAGCTCAAGGGCGTGCAGATCGACTACGGCTGGGGCGGCCACATCGACGTCACCATGAAGCGCACCCCCGACATCGGCCGCCAGGGCCGGCGCTACTGGCTGCAGGGCTTCTCCGGCCACGGCATCCTGCCGACCCTGGCCGGCGCCCGCGCGGTGGCCGACGCCATCCTCGGCGACGAGCAACTGCTCGCGCTCTACCAGGGCCTGGACAACCCGCGCTTCCCCGGCGGCTCGCTGCTGGCCGCACCGCTGGAAGCCGCCGGCAAAGCCTGGTATCGCTTGCGCGACCTGGCCTGACGCCGGCACCGAAGGAGATCCGACATGGACATGCAAGACGAGATCGAAGGCCTCGCGATCCTCATCCGCGACCTGCGCAAGCACAAGAACCTGACCCTGGGCGAGCTGGCCGCGCGCATCGACCGCTCGGTGGGCTTCCTCTCCCAGGTGGAGCGCGGCCTGTCGCGCCCGACCGTGGCCGACCTCACCGCCATCAGCGAGGCGCTGGGCGTGCCCACCACCTATTTCTACAGCCTGAGCAAGCCCCGCGAGGTGCGCTGGGTGACCCGCCCCGGCGAGCGCCGCACGCTCTACTACGCCGGGGGCATCACCGATGTGCTCGCCTCGCCGAACATGTCGGCCGGCTTCTCCATGCTCGAAAGCCACCTCGAACCCGGCGCCACCAGTGGCGAGGGGCACCTGGACGACAGCTCCGAGCAGGGCGGCTTCGTGCTCGAAGGCGAACTCTGCATCTGGCTCGACGACGCCGAGGAACCGGTGGTGCTGCACCCCAACGACAGCTTCCAGCTGCCGGCCCATGCGCAGTTCCGCTACGCCAACCTTTCCGATAAACCAACGCGGGTCCTATGGGTATTCACCTGAAATCCGGCCAGAACCTGCTGCGCTCGGCCAGGCTGCGTTGAAACCAGGCTCGGACTGCTCATTTACGGCTCGTAAACTCCGCGTCCTCGCCTGATTTCGCCTTGCCTGTCCTTCGCTCGCGACGGTTCTGATCCGAATTTCCCCGCAACTCCCTGTGTGCGAAGGAAAAAACAATGAATACGCAACATCCCGACCTGCTCGCCGAAGTGCGTGCCTTCCGTGCCCGGTACCCGGAGGTCCGCTACGTGGACCTGATCTGCCTGGACATCCCCGGGCACTTCTATGGCAAGCGCTACCCGGTGGAGATGCTGGAGAAGGTCGCCGCCGGCGGCCCGCTGAAGCTGCCGCAGAACTGCGTGCTGCTGGGCACCCAGGGCGGGCTGTACCCCATCGGTGACTACTGCTTCGCCGACGGCGACCCGGACGCGCCACGGCGCCTGGTGCCGGGCACCCTCAAGCCGGTGTGCTGGGAGCGCCAGCCGCTGGGGCAGATGCTGATCACCTCCGACGGCACCGAGGCGCCCATCGAGTTCGAACCGCGCGAGGTGCTGGCCCGCGTGCTGCAACGCCTGGCCCGTCGCGGCATCCGCCCGGTGGTGGCCTTCGAGCTGGAGTTCTACCTGTTCGACCGCACGCTCAAGAACGGCCTGCCGCAATACCCTCGCGATGCCCTGTGCGACGACGAGGACGACCAGCCGAACATGCACATCGAGCGCCTGTCGCGCTTCTCCACCGTGCTCCACGAGATGGTCGAGGCCGCCAACCAGCAGGGCGTGGCGGCCAACGTCATCACCGCCGAGCTGGGCCCGGGGCAGTTCGAGATCAACTTCGGCCACTGCGACGACGGCCTCAAGGCCGCCGACTGGGCCGCCCTGTTCTGCCGCAGCACCCGGGGCGTGGCGCTGAAGCACGGCCACCGCGCCAGCTTCATGAGCAAGCCCTACCTGGACGCGCCGGGCAGCGGCATGCACGTGCACGTCAGCCTCTACGACGATGCGGGCAACAACCTGCTCGACGCCGACGGCCAGCGCCCCCTGCGCCACGCCGTGGCCGGCTGCCTGGAGCTGCTGCCGCACTGCATGCCGATCTTCGCCGCCAACCACAACGCCTTCCGCCGCTACGGCGCCATGGTCAACGCCGCCAGCCGCGCCAGCTGGGGCTTCGAAGACCGCGATGCGTGCATCCGCATCCCCGAGTCCGACGGCCGCAACCTGCGCATCGAACACCGCCTGGCCGGCGCCGACGCCAACCCCTACCTGGTGCTGGCGGCCATCCTCACCGGCATGGAGCACGGCCTCGACGCCGCGAAAGAGCCCATCCCCCCGCTCAACGAAGACCGCTCCAGCGGCATCGACTTCCCCACCGACATGCCCGCCGCCGTCGCCGCCATGCGCCAGAGCGCCCCAGTGAACGAAGGCCTGGGCAGCGAATTCGTGATGGTCTATTGCGAGAACAAGCGCCAGGAATACCTCGACTTCATCAACGAGGTCAGTGCGCGGGAATATCGGTGGTACATGTAGCGGCGGGGCCGCAGCGGCAAGTTGCAAGCTTCAAGCTGCAAGCCAGTGCATCGATGCCCGGGATGAACGAGGCCCGTAGGATGGTGTAGAGCGGAGCGAAACCCATGCGGACGGTGGTTCGGCATGACTCCGAAACGGTGGACCGGTGAAGCGTGGTCCACCCTACGCCACCCCGCCAGTGAGCTGACCGGGGCGTAGGGTGGATGGCGCTTTTTCCATCCACCAGCGGTGTTCCCGGGGGCACCGAGTCGGGCAGCGCTGCGCACTGCTTGGCGAATGAATTCGCCCCTACAAGGCGCCGAAGGCGGCCACCAGATCTTCGACGAACGCCTGCTGCGCTTCGCTGGGTTCGCGGCCGCGGTGGTGGGTGAGGCGGAATTCCACGTCGAAGCCCAGGCGCTCGGGGAGCAGGGCGCGGAGTAGCCCGCGTGCCTCCCAGGGCGCGGCGATGTGGCGGGGGAGGTAGCCGATGTGGGCGCCGGAGAGGATCAGCGCCAGGGTGCCTTCCACCTGCTCGGTCACCGCGCTGCTGGCGGCGGACTGGAAGGGCTCGGCCTCGCCGATGAAGCGGTAGGGGTGGAGCACCCGGTCGCATTGGCGCAGGTCGCTCTCGGTCACGCGCGTGCGGTCGAACAGCGGGTGCCCGGCGCCGCAGAACAGCAGCTGCTCCTCGACGAACAGCGGCCGGTGCGCCAGCGCCTGCTGGTTGCCGGAGAAGTAGCCGATGGCCAGGTGCAGCTGGTCCTGCAGCAGGCGCCGCTCCAGTTCGGCGGGCATGGCGCTGAGCAGCTCGATGCGCACCGCCTGGCGGCGCGAGCGGAAGCGCCGGATGGCATCGGCCAGGCGTTGCATCACGGCATCGTCGAGGGACTCGGAGAGGCCGATGCGCAGCTCGCCCAGGAGCATGTCGGCCATGCCCCGCGCCTCGCCCTTGAAGGTCTCGATGGCGCCGAACAGCCGCCGCGTGGCCGCCAGCACCTGCTCGCCCTTGGGGGTCAGGCGGAAGCCGGCCTTGCCGCGCTCGCACAGGCGGAAGCCCAGGCGCGTCTCCAGCTTGGCCATCTGCGTGCTGATGGTGGACTGGCCCACCCCCAGCGCGCCCTGGGCGGCGCTGAAGCCGCCGCTTTCGACCACGGTGACGAACAGCCTGAGCAGTTGCAGGTCCAGGTCCTGGAGTTGGGCGAGCATGGGAATCTCCAAACATCGATGGCGAGCGATGCCAAAGTAGAACACTTCATATTTATCCGAAGCAAAGCCCGGCGCAGGATCGCCCCATCACCGCTCCGGGAGCTTTCGCCATGCGCCTTTCCCTGTTGTTCGCCCTGCTCGCCGCCTGTGTCCTGCCCGCCCATGGGCAGGACCGGGAGCTGAACCTCTACAGCTGGTCCGCCTACATCCCGCCCCAGGCGCTGGAGCGCTTCAAGGCCGAGACCGGCATCCGGGTGAAGTACGACATCTTCGACAGCGCCGAGGCCCTCGACGCCAAGCTGATGACCGGCGGCAGCGGTTATGACGTGGTGTTCCCCGCCAGCAGCGGCCTGGCGCGGGCTATCAAGGCCAATGCGGTGCAGCCGGTGCAGCGCGAGCAACTGCACCACTACGCCAACCTCGACCCGCAGCTGCTGGCCAAGCTCGCCAGCGTCGACCCCGGCAACCGCTTCGGCGTGCCCTACACCTGGGGCACCATCGGCCTGGGGTTGAACCGCGACGCGGTGCAGAAACGCATCCCCGATGCGCCGCTGAACAGCCTCGACCTGCTGTTCAAGCCCGAGTACGCCAGCCGCCTGAAGGACTGCGGCATCGCCGTGATCGACTCGCCCCAGGAGGTCATCAGCGTGGCCCTGCACTACCTCGGCAAGGACCCGTACAGCACCGCCAAGGCCGACCTCGCGGCGGTCCATGAGCTGCTCACCGCGTTGCAGCCGAACCTGCGCTACGTCGGCGCCGGCAAGCACATCAACGACCTGGCCAAGGGCGAGATCTGCCTGGCGCTGACCTACAACGGCGACGCCGCCATCGCCGCCGAGCAGGCCCGCGAGGCGAAGATGCCCTTCGAGGTGGTCTACCGCATCCCTCGCGAGGGCACGCTGATCTGGTTCGACACCCTGGCCATCCCCGCCGACGCGCCGCACCCCCAGGCGGCCCATGCCTTCATCGACTGGATGCTGCGCCCCGAGGCCATCGCCGAGCTGACCAACAGCCAGTTCTTCGCCAACGCCAACCAGGCCGCCACGCCCTTGCTGGACCCGGCGGTGGCCAACGACCCGGACATCTACCCGGACCAGGCCGTGCGTGACCGCCTGTTCGGCGAGCAGGCGCTGACCCTCAAGGAGCAGCGCGAGCGCACCCGCATCTGGACGCGCTTCCGCACCCAGTATTGAACCCGCGCAGACGCACACCCCACCCCCGACGGAGCCCGATGACATGGAACACGCCTTCGACAACGACCAGGCCATCACCCGGCCGAGCCTGCTGGGCACGGCCGCCGAGGCCACCTACGCCGGCATCACCAGCTTCATGCGCCGGCGCTACAGCCGCGACCTCGCTGGCGTCGACCTGGTGGTGAGCGGGGTGCCCTTCGACACCGCCACCACCAACCGCCCCGGCAGCCGCTTCGGGCCCCGCGCCATCCGCGCCGCCTCGGTGCAGATGGCCTGGGCGCGGCATTTTCCCTGGGAGTTCGACCCCTTCGACCACCTGGCGGTGATCGACTACGGCGACTGCGCCTTCGACCACGGCACGCCGCAGCACACGCCGGAGGCGATCCAGGCCCACGCCGCGCACATCCTCGAGGCCGGCGCGGCGATGCTCACCCTGGGCGGCGATCACTTCATCAGCTACCCGCTGCTCAAGGCCCACGCGGCCAAGCACGGGCCGCTGTCGCTGATCCACTTCGATGCCCACAGCGACACCTGGCCGGACGAAGAGGGCCAGCGCATCGACCACGGGACGATGTTCTTCCACGCCGCCCGCGAGGGCCTGGTGGACCCGGCGCGCTCGGTGCAGATCGGCCTGCGCACCACCAACGACGACGTGATGGGCTTCCAGGTGCTGGACGCCCGCGAGGTGCACCGCCACACGCCGGAGCAGATCGCCGAGCGCATCCGCGCGCGGGTGGGGGACAACCCGGTGTACCTGACCTTCGACATCGACTGCCTCGACCCGGCCTTCGCCCCCGGCACCGGCACCCCCGTGTGCGGCGGTCTCTCCAGCCACCAGGCACTGGAAATCCTCCGCGGCCTGCGCGGCATCAACCTGGTGGGCATGGACGTGGTGGAAGTGGCACCGCCCTACGACAACGCCGAAGTCACCGCCCTGGCCGGCGCCACCCTGGCGATGGAGATGATCTGCCTGTATGCCGCGCGGCATAAGTTGGGGGAGCGGTAGACGCGGCTCTGTGGGAGATTCCATGTCAATTTGCCGTAGCGACGCGAGCTCAGATAGGGCTTCTGATTTCTCATCCTGGCAAAGGTGATCCTTGCCAGGGCGTAGGGTGGACCACGCTTCATCGGTCCACCATGTGGGCTCGCGACGAACGCCATTGGTGGATGGAAAAAGCGCCATCCACCCTACGCCCCGACTGGCGAAACGCCGGTCTGTGGGAGCGAATTCATTCGCGAACGAGGTGAAGCACGAGCATCGCGGCTGAAGCCGCTCCCACAGGGTGGGCTACGGGATGCACCTGAAAAAAGCCACGGGCCCAAGGGTGGGCCCGTGGTTTCACGCACAACCGTCGATCATGGCGCGCAGGCCCATGCGCGCCTCGCCGAACAGCCGCGCATCCATCAGCCGGGGTTGGTTGACGATGGGGCGGAAGTCCATGCGGGCAAGGATGTCGCGCTCGATGTCCACCCCCGGCGCGACCTCGATCAGCTCCAGGCCCTCGGTGGTGAGGCGGAACACGCAGCGCTCGGTCACGTAGAGCACCGGCTTGCCGGCTTCGGCGGCGAGGCGGCCGGCGAAGGTGCGGTGCTCCACCTCGCGGACGAACTTGCGCAGCTCGCCGTCCTGCACGATGCGCAGGGCGCCGTTCTCGATGCGGATGTCCTGCGGGCCGGCGCTGAAGGTGCCGACGAAGACCACCGCCTTGGCGTTCTGGCTGATGTTGATGAAGCCCCCGGCACCGGCCAGGCGCGTGCCGAACTTCGACACGTTGAGGTTGCCCGCCGCATCCGCCTGGGCCAGGCCGAGGAAGGCGAGGTCCAGGCCGCCGCCGTCGTAGAAGTCGAACTGGTAGGGCTGGTCGATCAGCGCGCTGTGGTTGCAGGCCGCGCCGAAGTCCAGGCCCGAGGCCGGCACGCCGCCGATCACGCCGGGCTCGGCGGTGAGGGTGAGCAGGTCGATCACCCCTTCTTCCGCCGCCACCGCCGCCACGCCCTCGGGCATGCCGATGCCCAGGTTCACCACCGCGCCGGGCTTGAGTTCCAGCGCGGCGCGGCGGGCGATGAGCTTGCGCAGGTCCAGCGGCATCGGCGGCAGGCTGCCTTCGGGCACCCGCACCTCGGCGGCGAAGGCCGGGTTGTAGGCGGTGGCGAAGGTCTGCTGGTGGTGCTCCGGCGCGGCCACCACCACGCAGTCGACGAGGATGCCGGGGATCTTCACCTGGCGCGGGTTGAGCGAGCCACGGGCGACCACCCGTTCCACCTGGGCGATCACCAGACCGCCGGAATTGCGCGCGGCCATGGCGATGGCCAGGCTCTCGATGGTCAGCGCCTCGCGCTCCATGGTCAGGTTGCCGTCCTCGTCGGCGCTGGTGGCGCGCACCACCCCGACGTGGATGGGGAAGGTCTTGTAGAAGAGGTAGTCCTCGCCGTCGAGGGGCATGCGGCGCACCAGCTCCTCGGTGGTGCGGGCGTTGAGCTTGCCGCCGCCGTGCTCGGGGTCGACGAAGGTGCCCAGGCCCACCCGCGACAGCTGCCCCGGCTTGCCGGCGGCGATGTCGCGGAACAGCTGGGAGATCACCCCCTGGGGCAGGTTGTAGGCCTCGATGCGGTTCTCCACCGCCAGCTTCTGCAACCCGGGCACCAGGCCCCAGTGGCCGCCGATGACGCGGCGCACCAGCCCTTCGTGGGCCAGGTGGTTGAGGCCCCGGCCCTTGCCGTCGCCCTGGCCGGCGGCGTAGACCAGCGTCAGGTCGCGCGGCGCCTGCTTGGCCTGGAAGCGCTGCTCCAGGGCAATGGCGATGGCCTCGGCGAAACCGATGCCGACGAAGCCGCCGGTGGCCAGGTGGGCGTTGTCGGGGATACGCGCCACCGCCTCGGCGGCGCTCATCACTTTGCTCATGTCGTACCTCGAGCGTGGAAAGGGGGGCTGCCGGGTTCTCCCGTGGGAGCGGCTTCAGCCGCGAAGGGCCGCGCAGCGGACCCGGGGCGCCCCTGCGGGCCGCATCGCGAATGAATTCGCTCCCACGGGCTACTCATCAGAAGCTGCCGAACAGGCTGCCAAGGGTGATCACCACCACCAGGGCGGCGAGGGGGAAGATCACCGTGTTCATGAAGATGAATTTGTAGGAATCGCGGTGGGTCAGCTTGCAGATGGCCAGCAGCGAGATCACCGCGCCGTTGTGGGGCAGGGTGTCCATGCAGCCGGAGGCCATGGCGGCGACCCGGTGCAGCAGCTCGGGGCTGATGCCGGCGGCGTTGGCCATCTCCAGGTACTGCGCGCCGAGGGTCTTGAGGGCGATGGACATGCCGCCCGAGGCCGAGCCGGTGATGCCGGCGAGGATGTTCACCGCCACCGCCTCGGACACTAGCGGGTTGCCCGGCACGCTCAGCACCAGGTCGCGGATCACCACGAAGCCGGCGAGGGAGGCGATCACCGTGCCGTAGCCCACCTCGGAGGCGGTGTTGAGGATCGGCAGCATGGAGCCGAAGGTGCCGTCGTTGAGGCTCTGCTTCAGGTCCGCCCAGCGCCGCCAGTGCAGGCCGATGAGCAGCAGCACCGCCGCGCCGAGGGCGACGATGATCGACCAGATGCCGATCACCGACTTGGCGTCCTGCAGGCCGCCGAATTCGGGCTTGGCCAGGTAGCTGGTGTCGAGGTTGGGCAGCACCTGCTTGGCCATCAGGAAGTTCAGCGCGATCACCAGCAGGATCGGCAGCAGCGCCAGCCAGAAGCCGGTCACCGGCAGGCCGCCCTGCTCGGTGGGGGCGTCCTTGTGGCTGCCGTAGCCTTCGCCGGCGGCCATCAGCGTGCGGGCCTGGGCGGCGAGCCACCAGCTGCCGAGGCCGAGCATGATCAGCCCGCCGATCAGCCCGAGGATGGGCGCGGCGAAGGCGTCGGTGCCGAAGAAGGGGCTGGGGATGGCGTTCTGGATCGCCGGGGTGCCGGGCAGGGCGGTCATGGTGAAGGTGAAGGCGCCCAGGGCGATGGCGCCGGGCAGCAGACGCTTGGGAATGCCCGCCTCGCGGAACAGCGCGGTGCCGATGGGGTACACGGCGAAGGCCACCACGAACAGCGACACGCCGCCGTAGGTCAGCAACCCGCAGGCCAGCACGATGGCGAGGATGGCCCGCTCGCGACCCAGCCGGGTGACGATGCCCTGGGCGATGGCGCGGGCCGAGCCGGAGTCGTCCATCAACTTGCCGAAGATGGCGCCGAGCAGGAACAGCGGGAAGAACTGGATCAGGTAGCCGCCCAGGGACTTCATGAACACCTGGGTGTAGGTGGGCAGCATCAACGCCGCATCACCGGCGAACAGCACCGCCAGCAGCGCCATCAGCGGCGCCAGGATCAGCACGTTGTAGCCGCGGTAGGCCAGGAACATCAGCAGTGCGAGGGACAGCAGGATTCCGAGGGTACCCATGGGATTTCCTTCTTGTTGTTGTTTTGAACCGCCGCAGCGGCCGGGCCTGGGTCGGCCCTTTGCCGGTATAGAGCGAAAGCTGTGCCAAGTGGGCTGAAAAGCCCCGGGGAAGGCGCTGGTACTGGGTTTGAGCCATTGGCGGGAAGGCGAGCGGAACGATTCAAGTGTCCATAAAAGTGGACAGTGTCCTGTTTATTGGACGCCTATTGCCAGAGATGTCCAAAAATATGGACATCCCCCAACCCGATCGCGATGCCCCGGGCTGTAGGGTGGATGGCGCTCTTTCCATCCACCAACGCGCTCGCCTCAAACACCGTAGCCGCAGGTAAATGCACGCCCTGCCCAGCGATCAACCCCGCACCGCGTGGATCGATGAAGCGCGATCCACCCAACGCCTGCCTGGGCGTTCCGTGGGGTGGATGCCACTTCTCCATCCCCCGACGTGCCGACCCGCAGTTTTGTAGGGTGGATGGCGCTTTTCCATCCACCAACGCGCACGCCCCCCAAACACCTTGGCCGCAGGTAAATGCGCGCCCTGCCCGCGATCGAGCCTGCACCGCGTGGATCGATGAAGCGCGATCCACCCTACGCCGGCATGGGCGTTCCGTGGGGTGGATGCCACGTCTCCATCCCCCGGCGTTCCGGTCCGTAGCCCGGGGAAACGCGCCCGCAGGCCCGGCTACAACCCGTGCGCCTGGAGCTTGTTGTAGAGGCTGGCGCGGGCGATGCCGAGGCGTTCGGCGGCCTGGGTGCGGTTGCCGTCGCAGGCGGCGAGGGCGGTGAGGATGGCCGCGCGTTCCGCCTCGGCGAGGCTGTCCGCCAGGGGGCGCACGGCGGGCGGGGCGGGCTCGGCGACCGCTGCGGGCGCGGGGGTGGGGGCGGCGGGTTGCGGGTCCACCAGCAGGGTGCGCAGGTCATGCGCCTCCAGCGGGCGGTTGCCGTCGCCCAGCAGCTGCGCCCGTTCCAGCAGGTTGCGCAGCTCGCGCACGTTGCCCGGCCAGGGCTGGGCGCAGAGCAGGTCGAGGGCGCCCTGCTGCAGTTCCAGCGGCGGCTGGCCGGAGCGGGTGGCGATGTCGTCGAGCAGGTAGTCCACCAGCGCCGGCAGGTCTTCCCGGCGCTCGCGCAGGGGCGGCACGCGCAGGGCGAGGACGTTGAGGCGGTAGTAGAGGTCTTCGCGGAATTCGCCGGCGGCCACCTTGGCCTCCAGGTCCACATGGGTGGCGGCGATCACGCGCACATTCAGGGTCTTCACCTGGTTGGAGCCCAGCGGCTCCACCTCCTGCTCCTGCAGCACCCGCAGCAGCTTGGCCTGCAGCGGCAGGGGCAGATCACCGATCTCGTCGAGGAACAGCGTGCCGCCGTCGGCCAGCTCGAACTTGCCGGCCCGCGCGCGGCGGTCGGCGCCGGTGAAGGCGCCCGGCGCGGTGCCGAACAGCTCCGCTTCAACCAGGGATTCCGGGATGGCCGCCACGTTCACCGCCACGAAGGGCCCGCTGGAGCGCAGCGACAGGTTGTGGATGCCCTGGGCGAGCAACTCCTTGCCGGTGCCGGTCTCGCCGCGCAGCAGCACGGTGGCGTCCAGCTGGGCGGCGCGGCGGGCCTGGCGCTTCACCTCGCTGGCGGCGGCGCTGGTGCCGATGAAGCCGGCGATGGTGTAGCGCGCACGGCGGGCGCGGGCCAGCTCGTGCTGGGCGGCGGCCAGCTGGGCCTGCAACTGGTTGTACTTGGCCATGACCGGCTGCAGGTGGCGCGCGCGGTCGAACAGCACGAAGCCGAGGGCGCCGACCAGGGTGCCGTCCTCGTCGCGCAGGGGGATGCGGGTGACCACGAAGTGCTCGTCGCCGAAGGCCATCAGGTCGAGCATGCTCGGCAGCCCGTTGCCCACCACCTCGCGCAGGCGGCTGGCCGGCAGCACCTCCTCCACCTCCTTGCCGAGCACGCTGCGCGGGTCGGCGATGCCGATCTTCTGCGCGTACTTGTCGTTGATCCAGACGATCCGCGCCTGGCGGTTCACCGCGATGGTGCCCTCGCACTGGGCGTTGAGGTGATCGAACAGCAGGGGCATCGCCACGGCGCGGAAACGCTCGGGCGAGACGCCGATGATCAGGCCGTGTTCGTCGAGGTCGTCGCGGGAGATGGCCATGGGCGGTCGGGTCCGGAGGGGCGGGAGCGACGGATTATGGGCGGGGTGCCGAAACATCGGCAAGGAACCCTTTGCGCTCGCCGGCAGTCGATCAGGAGGTAGACGAATTTCCCTACAAGGAGCTTTTGCATGGACCTGATCCGCATCCTCATCGCCATCATCCTGCCGCCGCTGGGCGTGTTCCTGCAGGTGGGTTTCGGCGGCGCCTTCTGGCTGAACATCCTCCTCACCCTGCTGGGCTACATCCCCGGCATCGTGCATGCGGTGTACATCATCGCCAAGCGCTAGCCGGCTGGTGAAAAACTGACTGCGTTGCCGCTGCTGCGCTTCTAGACACACTGCTCAAGGGAACGGGGACGCCATGCGTCCCCGAATCCGTTCTATTGCAGCGTGGCCCGTTCGCCGCCTTCGAACAGCTCCGCCACATCCTTCACCCGCACCCATTGGCGGCCCTGCCACTCCATGACGCTGAACTCCCTGCCCTGCCAGGTCACCCGGCGCTGGCGGGGCAGGTGCGGCGTGGCCTGGGAGCGCAGCGCGGGGATCACCTCGCCGGTGATCCACTGGCGCAAGCCACGGTGCTCGGGGTGATAGAAGTTGACCTTGAGTAGCTCGCAGACGGCGCTCTCGCTGATCAGCAACAGGGTTTCCACCGCGCCCTGGTGGTTCTCCACGCGCTCGTTGCGCCACTGGTCCGGGTCCAGCTTGCGGGTCAGCTTGTCGTCGATATGGCGGTTGGTGAGCGGGCCGAGGTCGCCGGCGACGACCCAGGCCTGGTCGTCGATGAGCAGCGCGCGCAATGCGCGGTGATGGCGGTGGAAGACGCTGGGAACGAAATAGTCGTGGGACATGATGAGACTCCTTCCTTGCAGGGGAGCCGCCACCTGATCCTTGGTGCTTGAGGGTGGCGGACCGTACGAGGTGTGGAATACCGGACGATAGGGCCGGTGGGCTAAAGCCCGCCTCGCACGGTCCGCCATAGACAGCCAGGGTTATCGAACGGAGTTTCCAATCGGTGACCCTGCTTATGGCGTAGGTGCTTCCTATCGTGTTCGGGATTCCACTCCCGGCCATGCCGAGGCATGACGGTGGGAGACGCTACAGAGCGCCTTTGTAGGACGGCAATGGCGATGGTGGGTAGGAAACTTCGGAGGATAGCTGCGGAGTGGAATTGCACCACTGCGGATGTTTTTATGGAAAAGCTGCTAGCCCAGTAGTACTAGCGCAGATATAGCTTAGGAAGTGATTATTTTGCGAGGGTGCCGTAGGGGGTATTAATTGGGTTGCTATTGATGTTTTTATCTGTGCGTAAATATATATATTAATAGTATGTGCGGGTTACGAATAAATATGGTTTATTCGTAACCCGCGTTGGCGGCTGGGCTTTTCGAGGGTTGAAGGAAATTCTCTTTTAGGTCGTTTGTTGAATTATTTCAGGGCGCCCTATTATTTTGCTAATTCTATAGACGATTGATTTTACAGGGCTTACGTCGCACCTCTGTGAAAACCTAATTTTTATACTTAGATTTGGTGCCTTGCTTTTTGTGATACTCTTCATTCGCAGTGTCAAAAGTGGTAACGAAAAATCCTTGGCTGATACGTATCTTTTCAAGAAGCAGTCATCGTTATCTATTGCTGCTAGTATCTCGGACTCTGTTTTAATTACGGAGTCCTCGCCGAATCGTTGTTTTAAATTTGTTAATATGTCTGTGCAGATATTTTTTACCTTTGCGTTATCGATATCGCCTTTCTCGTTCAAGCAGATGGCTTTATAGCTTCGGCTGACTGTGGCGATTCCCGACTGTAGTTTGTGGGCAATTGCGAAAACTATGAATAGCTCCCGCAGGGCCGGCTTTGAGTTGTTGAGCCAGGAACTATAGTCGAAGAGATCTTTAAGTCTTTGAATGTCTAGGTCGTGGTTTTCTTCATCCATTATGGAGGCTATGGCTTCCTCTTCAATTAGGAAGTTTTCAATGCAATATCTAGGTAGAGATATTACGTTAGGGGGCAGCTCTTCTTGTTCGCCGCATAGTAAATATAGGTCTCCGTCTATAATGTATACAGAGTCCCTATTTCTAGGGGACGAGATGCTCTTTTTGGCAGCCTCAATTACTACGTTTCTTGAACCTAAAGGATAAACTCGCTCCAGTGAGATGTTGCTTGACATCGCGCGCGAGAGGAGGTTGGCAAATATTTTTGAGTATCCAGGGGCGGTATCCTCTATGAATATGTCAAGGTCATTGCGGTCTTCAAAAAAAACAGATGTTGCATACTTTGCTGCGCTGCTTCTTGTTAGCATAGTCTATTGCCCGCTTATCCGACTTGTATGCAGTGATTGGTAAGGTAGCCAACTATTTCCGGGGAGTGTGTGGCAAAAATAAACTGGTTGTTTTTATTGCCGTCAAGAAGCGCGCCTATGAGCATTTCCTGCCATCTCATATGTAATGAGAGTTCAGGCTCATCGACAATAAATGTGCTTTTTTTGTTGAATCCAAAACGTGCGTGGGTCATTAAGATTAAAAGCTGCTTTTCGCCTGAGGATAGCAATGAAATATCTATCGGGTTACCTAGCTGAGAAATTCTGATCTTACCTAGTGGGTCAATATGCAGGTCCTTTCTGGAATGTTTTAAGAAGCGGTTCATAGAGTCTTCGAATTCTTTTATAGGGGCATAGAATTTTTCCGCTGTCTTTTTTTGCCTGTCAATTTCGGCAAGAATCTTTCGTATTCTTTGTACTTGGGCTAGATTCATAAGCCATTCGAGACTGAAGTGCTCTTCATTTCTATCTTTATATTTATTTAGTGCTTCTGATAGCTGGAGAAAAAATCTTTCGACTTGAGCTGTTACTTTTTCTGATCCGCTAAGTTTTTTTGCGAAATTCTCAATCTCTTGGCGGCGGATTTGAAA
Source organism: Pseudomonas sp. USHLN015 (assembly GCF_037153275.1). Classification (NCBI taxonomy): domain Bacteria; kingdom Pseudomonadati; phylum Pseudomonadota; class Gammaproteobacteria; order Pseudomonadales; family Pseudomonadaceae; genus Pseudomonas; species Pseudomonas sp. USHLN015. The sequence goes on along the minus strand of NZ_JBBCKP010000015.1, from coordinate 72,621 downwards.
TTCTTCTAATTCTTCTCTTGGGTTTATATCGTTTGGTTTTAGAGAGTCAAAGTCAAAGTCTATATATTCGAAAGTTGACTCGATTATTATGTTCAGAAGGCGATCAATGCTTCCGTCGCTAATTCTTCTATATTGTTTGTAGGCTCTTTCTACTAATCTTTGACAGTTCTCTAAACCGTCTAGGGTCTCTCTTTTGTTCCGAATTACTCCGCGATTTGTTGGCCTTATCGCCGTATCAAATGGGTGAGGTTCGTAATCATATCTCCCCATTCGTCTTTCAAGTCCCAGGAATAGCGGCCTGACTCCAGAAGTGAAATGCCCAAATATCTCGTTGCCTGATTTTATGAGTTGGAATCGTAGTGCCTCAAGGTGCTCTTCCATTTGAGGGTTGAATGTTTTGGTTTCGTCATCGATTAATGGCGATATATTGAAAATCAACTCTCTTCCATTCAGGGAGAACTGGAGTTGGTCAGATTTTCGTAGAATGTTTAGTGTGTATTCAGAGTTTTCAGTTTCAACTTCAATTTTTAAGCTGGAGAATTTCAGTGACAAAAGGGTGTATAGGTCTATTGATAGTGCTGCTTGCATTAGGCGTAGTGCACTTGTCTTCCCTGTTCCGTTGATTCCGACTAGAAAAGTTACGTCCTTGAAGAATTCAAAGTTAAAGTCATGGTGGCCGTGAACTTTTCTGGCGGAAAAGCTTTTAATGATCAAAATTTCGTCCTCTATTGTTTAACGCGATTTTGGACTGGCTACGTGTTGAGGCTTTGTACTGTCCGGCACTTCGGAAACCCCGAACAGCCCCAAAACTTCTGCCCCGCCTTCTGCCCCGACTTCACCGTTCTGATCACCAGCGCATTGCCGCATTTGGGGCACTGGCGTTCGGCGCTGGGGTCACTGCGGCGCTGAAGGTTCTGCACATGCTCGCGGTGCGTGGCGAGGGTAGGCGCGCGTCGGCCGGTTTGCAGGGCGCGGACCAGGGTGGCGACCTGTGCGTCGCTGAACACCGGCTGCTGGAATGACTTGATGTAGCGGATGAAGCCGATGCCCTGGGTGACGTTGGCGGGCATGGCGGTCTTGAAGGTGCTGCCGCCGACGAAGGTGATGACCGAATGCAGGTGCTCGGGGGCGATGCCGAGGGTGGCTTCCAGCGCCTTGAGGTGTTTGTAGTTCTGCCGCAGCGGGTTCTGGAATTTGTAGCTGTGCTTGTAGAGCTTCTGCGTCCACTGTGCCTGCTGTTCGCTGCCGAAGATCCAGCTGCTCATGTTCTTGGTCTCCAGCACGAAGATGCCGTAGCGGGAGAGGAAGACGTGGTCGATCTGGGTGGTGCCGTCGGGGGGTGGCGAGGGTGACGTTGTGCAGGCGCTGGTAGGTCTGCCTGTCCAGTTGCCAGTGGGCGAAGAGCCGGACGAGGCGTTCGCCGACATAGCCCTTGCCCAGGGGGGACTTGAGCAGGCCGAGCAGCAGCATGGCGGGAATCAGCCAGGCCATCGCGCTGAGGAGGGGCTGAAGCAGGGGGGTGATGTCCATGCGCTCTTCCTTGAGCCAAGCCATTCGGGTGAGTCCAGGAGGCTGTCGGGACGCGCGCCTGGAGTCCGGTTGAGGGCGGTTCGCTGGATAATGGCTAATTGCTGTTATCCGCTCAAGGGGGCACAGACCATTGGCTAATGGCCGGTGGGATTACCTCGGGTTGGATTGAGCCGGATCAGTTCAGGCGCCTGGCTTCGGGGCTGTCTCGGAGGGGATTTGATAGCGGGTGCTTCGCCCGCCCCCCGGCAGCCGCGCGAGACAGCCTTTTTCGACGAGGTCGCTCAGGTGGCGCGTGGCCGTGGCTTTGGACACCTTGGCTACGGCCTGGTACTGGGCGGCGCTGATGCCGTCTTCGAAGCCGCGTTCGCCGCCATCGAGCAGGCGGTTAAGCACCTTGATCTGCTCGGCAGACAAGGCTTGGCTGCGATGAACCTGCCAGAAGCGAGTCTTGACCAGTACTCGGTCGATACGAGCAAGGGCCTGCTCCAGGCTCTTGAGCAGTGTGGCGAGGAACCACTGCAGCCAGGGGGTGATGTCCAGGCCGCCTTTCTGGCTGGTTTCGAGGATGCGGTAATAGCCGGCGCGGTCGTCGAGGATGCTGGCCGACATGGCGTAGAAGCGGATGGCCTGCTGCTCGCCCTGGGCCAGTGCCATGTCGGTGAGGGCTCGGGTCAGCCGGCCGTTGCCGTCATCGAAGGGGTGCAGGGTGACGAACCAGAAGTGGGCGATGCCGGCGCGCAGCAAGGGGTCGAGCGCTGCATCGCTGCGGCTGTTCTCGAACCAGGCGAGGAAGTCTGCCAGCTGTTCCTCCAGCCCCTGGCGCGGGGGGGCTTGGAAATGCACGGTCGGGCGGTCGAGCCGACCGGAGACGACCTGCATGGGCGCATCGCCACGTAGCGCGCCAACCCTCAGTTGGGGAGTAGGCAGCTCGCCGTCGATGGGGAACAGCCAGCTGTGCCAGCGATACAGCCTCGGCAGATCGAGCGGGAGCTGGTGTGCGCGGGTGGCATCGAGCATCAGTTCCGCCAGGCCTTCGGAGCGGGCGCTGACGGGGCCGTCTTCGTTCATTCCCAGGCGGCGTGCCAGTGATGAGCGCACCGAGTCGACGTTCAGCGGCTCACCTTCGATGGCCGATGAAGTGAGGATGTTCTGCAGCAGGGTGTCCAGGCTGCTCTGTGCCTCGGTATCGCTACCGACAGCGCCGAGCATGCCGAGCAAGCGTCCTTGCGCCTGGGTGCAGGCGCGCAGCAGTGGGGCAAGGGTTTCTGTTTGCCAGGTGAAGCGTGGCCAGTCGGGTTGCTGCCAGATCCAGAAGGGGGTGTTCATGCGCTTTGCTCGGGTGTGAGCCGATTAGCGGGTCTATTCGGCTCATTGCGTGAGCTGATAATGCGGGCTATTCGGCTCGCTGTCGATTTCCGTCCTGCGCAATGGATGCCAGATGCGGCCGCGAAAAGCCGCGCGAGGCGCGGCTCTTCCGGGGTTCTTGCCGTGCACGGGCAGCGCTGTTACGCCTAGTAGGTGCTGGCCAGGCCTGCGGGAAGCCGGATGCCGCCGGCGTCGACCTGCAGCAGGTCGGCGGCCGGTTCCTCGGCGACCACCCTGTGTTTCTCGGCGGGGACCATCAGCGACCAGGCCACGTCGTAGCGGGGGCCCGGGTCACCCGAGGCGTCGGTGGCAGGTGGCGGGGTCACCGGGTCGATGGTGCCGACAGTGCCGCTCGCCTGGGCGATCTGGTAGCCGTAGACCGGCTTGCCGCCGTTCTCGGCGCTGATGATGCTCAGCGCGCTGGAGGTCACCGTCTTGCCGGTGCCGACTCCGGGGGTGTCGTAGTGGCCGGTGGTCGGTGTGTCGAACAGCACCGTGTCGCCATCGATGGCGCCGGTCACCGAGTAGTTGGCGGCGGCCAGGGCGGCGGCGGTGGTGCCGTCGTAGGGCTTGGTGACGTTGCCGACGAGTTGGGCCGTGAGGGCGGGCGCCAGGCTGTAGAGGAAGCCGTTGCCGCTGCCTGCCACGGAGGTGCTGCCGTAGCTGGCGTCGTACTGCTTGAAGTCGTAGGCCAGGCCGCCACGGGTGTCGCCGGTGGGGTTCGCCGACCAGACCAGCCAGCGCCCGTTGGGCGTGGACAGGGCGTTGGCGCCCAGGTTGTTGGTGAACGCCTGGCCGGCCAGTTCGATGGCGGTGCCGGTGGCCTGGGAGGTGATGCCGGCGTTCAGGGTCAGGCGGTTGCCGGCCAGCAGCTTCAGGGCACCGTCCACGGAGATGGTGCTGTTGACGGTGATGTCGTTGCTGGCCTGCAGGGTCAGGGTGCTGCCGGCGACGGCGGCCTTGGCGATGGCGCCGGGGCTGACGGCCTGGTTGCCGGCGCTGTTGTTCAGCGTGCTGGCGAGGTCGGCGCCGCGCTGCACCAGCCACAGGCTGCCGGCACCGCCCAGGCCGTCGACGGTGGCATTGGGTGAACGCACCAGGAAGTCGTTGCCGGCCAGCAGCTGGATGCCGCCGGAGCCCAGTTGGTCGCCGGCTTCCAGGCCCACCAGGGCGTTGCTGGCGGAGGCGTAGCCGGTCAGGCCGCCGCTGCCGCTGCCGATGACCACGGCGCCGATGCCGGGCGTGGAGCCGTCGCCGCTCCATCTGGAATAGGGCACCAGGTAGTCGTGGTTGGGCAGCACCTGGATGCCCCCTCGGGTCAGTTGGTCGCGAGCGGAGCCGTAGAAGGTATTGCTGGCGCTGGTCAGGCCGACGATGGGCGCATTGCTGTCGATGAAGGTGATGGAGCCGGCGCTGAGTACGCCACTCGGATTGGCGGCAGCAAAGCCATAGACCACGAAGCTGCCATTGCCCAGGTCGAGGACGCTGCCCTCGGCGCCCAGCCTTGCCCGCCGGTAGCCGCCGATCAGGGCGGTCGTGGTGTCGATGCCGCCGACGAAGCTGCCGTCATTGCTGCCGACCGCCACGTAGCCCTGGGTGTTGCCCCAGTAGCCGAAGTGGACGACGAATTTGCCGTTGCTCAGTAGCGTGATGCCCGGGCTCGAGGTGCCGGTCATCGCGTTGCTGCTGTCGAAGGTGCCGGTGCTGGCGGCGCTGCCGTTGCGCCAGGCCACGTTCCCGGACAAGTCATGCCATTGCGTGCTCCTGATCAGGTAGGTGCCGCCTGCCAGGGCCACGATGCCGCCATTGCCGACTTCGTCGTTGTCGAGGTCGCCCAGCATGGAGTTGGCTGCCGATACGGCGCCGACGGTACTGCCGTTGCCGTTGGCCCAGGTGACCGCGCCGACCCGGACAAGGCCGTTGGTCACGTCGTTCCAGTGCTGGCTGGTGATGACGTAGTGGCCGTTGGTGAGGGCGGTGGACGACAGGCCGACATGGTCATAGGCGGTACTGCCCACCAGGGAGTTGCCGGCATCGATGAGGCCGACCGTGCCGCCATTGCCGTTGCCCCAGGTGGAGGCGCCCACCTGCGGGTTGATGCCGTCGCTCCAGTTGGGGCTGTTGACCACGTAGTGACCGTTGGCGAGGGCGGTGGAAGACAGGCCCACATGGTCGTAGGCCGCGCTGCCCACCAGGGAGTTGGCGGCGCTGATGACGCCCGCCGTGCCGCCGTTGCCGTCGCCCCAGGTGGCGGCGCCCACTTCCGGATTGAGGCCATCGCTCCAGTAGGGGCTGTTGACCACGTAGTGGCCGTTGTTGAGCACGGTGATGCCGTAACTGCCGACCCGGTCGTTGGCGGTGCTGCCCACCAGGGAGTTGCCGGCACCGATGACGCCGGCCGTGGGGCCGGTGCCGCTCATCCAGGTGGCGGCGCCGGCGCTGCCGTTCCAGTACCCGCTGGTCACCACCACGTTGCCGTTGGCCAGCTCGGCATAGCTGGGCTTGTCGCCGTAGGGGTGGTTCGAGATGTAGCCCACCCGGTCCGCCGCGTAGCTGCCGATCAGGGAGTTGCTGGCATCCACCACGCCGGTGGTGGCGGTGGAACCGCTCATCCAGGTCACGGCGCCGGTATCGATCTGCGGGGTGAGGTGCCAGTGCTTGCTGAAGACCAGGACGTTGCCGTTGCCGAGGCTGACGATGCCGCTGTTGAGGTTGCTGTCGGTGCCGAGGAAGTCGTTGGTCTGGCTGCCGACCATGGAGTTGGTGGCGCCGATCACGCCCACCGTGGGGCCGGTACCGCTCATCCAGGTGACGGCCCCGGCATCGACGGCGGTGCCGTTGTCCCAGAGGCTGCTCCAGGTGATCGCATTGCCCTGCTGCAGTGCCAGCACGTTGGCGCCCACGCGGTCGCCGGTGCTGCTGCCGACCAGGGAGTTGGCGGCGCTCACCACGCCCGTCAGGGCCTGGTTGGCATAGCCGTAGGTGACGGCGCCGGCGCTGGCCGCACTGCCGTTGTGCCAGTCGGGGGTGCCGACGATGTAGTTGCCATTGGTGAGGGTGGTGATGTTCAGGCCCACCCGGTCGCCGGCGGTGCTGCCGGTGAGGGAGTTGGCGGCGGAGACGAATCCCGACAGCCCCGTGGTGCCGTTGAACCAGTTCACCGCGCCGACATCGGTCAGCGCGCCGTTGTCCCAGTCGGGGCTGGCCACCGCGACGTTGCTGCCGGCCAGCGCCGCGACGCCGCCGGAGCCGATGCTGTCGCCGGCGCTGTTGCCGTAGAGGGCGGAGATCAGCCCCCCGGTCTTGCCGTTGTAGAGGAAGGCCGCACCGGTGCTGATGTTGCCGAAGTAGGCGGTGGGGCTGCCGACGACGATGTTGCCGTTGGCCAGCTGCACGATGTTGCCGCTGCCATGCTGCGCCCCGGCCTGGGGGTTGGGGTCGGCCAGGTCGAGGTAGACCTGGTCGCTGATCGTGTCGGTGATGACCAGGTTGGTGGGGTCGAACAGCACCTCGCCGCCCTGCCCGGCGTTGACCTGCCCGCCGTAGTTGAGGGTGCCCTTGCTGGACACCTCGATGAAGCCGCGCTCGCCCGTGGCGGCCTGGCCGCGGAAATCGGTGCGCGTGTCGGACCAGACCACGATGTCGCCGTCCGCACCCTTGGCGCTGAGGCTGGTGTAGGCGTTGACGCTGGTGGTGCGGGCGTTGGCCACGTCGGGGTTCGCTCCGTGGGCGTCGCCGCCGATGCGGATGGCGCCGCCCTTCGCCGTGCCGTCGGCCTTCAGGGTGGCGGCTGCCAGGTTCACGGTCTGCCCGGTGACGGTGATGTCGCCGCCGCGCTGGCCGTTGGCGCTCAAGCTGCCGGAGATGAACGACGAGTCGCCGCCGTTGACGCGGATGGAGCCGCCCTGGGTCGAGCCGTTGGCGGTGATCTGGCCCTGGGTGGTCTGCAGGGCGCCGTGGGCGGCGTCCACCGTCACCACGCCGCCTTCGCCGTCGGCATGGATGGTGCCGGCCTGGATGATGCCCTGGCCGGCCAGGCTGATGCGGCCGCCGGTTGCGCCGCTGGCGTCCAGGGTGCCGGTATTGGCCAGCCTGTCGCCTTCCAGGCGGATGACGCCGTCGTGCTGGCTCACCGAGCCGGCCTCGACGATCCCTTCGTTGTTCACGACGGCGCTGAGCAGGCCCTCGGCTGCCTTGGCGGTGAGGATCACCTGGCCGCCGTCGGCCTGGATCAGCTGCTTGTTCTGGGCCAGAGCCTGGAGGGTGCCCTTGTCCACTTCCAGGCTGACGAGCTGGTCGCCGGCGAAGTCCAGGGTGACCTTGTCCCCTGCCGCCAGGGCAGCGCTGCCGAGCCTGGCCGTGAGCGTGCCCTCGTTGCTGACCTGGGCGCCGAGGAGGGCCACGTAGCCGCCGTTGGCGGTGATGCTGCCCTGGTTGGTGACGCGGCCGCCCTTGCCCGCGAAGGCGAAGTTGCCGGCGGCGAGGTCCTGGTCCGACAGGTCCAGGGTCGAGGCCACCAGGCCGCCGACGTTCACCTGTGCGCCCGGGGCGAAGAGGATGCCGTTGGGGTTGATCAGGAACACCTGGCCGTTGGCCTGCAGGGTGCCGTAGATGCTGGAGGGGTCGCTGCCCACCACGCGGTTGAGGGCGATGGCGCTGCTGTTGGGCTGGACGAAGCTGACCCTCTCACCCTGGGCGATGTTGAAGCTGTTCCAGTTGATCGCGAGGTTCTGCGACGACTGGGTGACCGTCATGCTGCCCTCGGCGCTGGCGATGCTGCCTTGCCCCAGGCTGACCTGGCCGTCCGTGGGCAAGGCGAGGGCGTGGCCGCTGGCGCCGGCGAGGAGGACGGCGAGCAGGGTGCGGGCGCGGGCCCGCTTGCCCTGGCCGGTGGCGTTCTCGGGTGCCGGCACGTAGGTGCCGTGGGCGGCGTTCCAGAGCAGTCGGTAGACGTGGTTCATGGGGTCGGCCTTGCGTGTCGTGGTCAGAAGTACTTGACGGTCTGCAGCCAGAGACGCGGGCTGCGGTCGTCATCGGAGGTCGGTTCGCTGCCCGTGCGCCAGGCGGCGAAGGCCTGCAGGTTGATGGACGCGGGCAGGGCCAGGTTCACCCCCAGCCCGGCGCCGGAGAGCGTGCGGCGGTTGTCGGCGGTGCCGGCCACGGGGCGATGGCTGATCCGTCCGCCGCCTGCGTCGTAGAAGCCGAAGAGCTGCCAGGCGGGGGCGGGGGCGTAGCGCAGTTCCAGGTTCGCCAGCCAGGCATCGTCGGCGGAGGCCTCGCCCTGGGGGTAGGCCCTTACGGCGTAGGCACCGCCGAGGCTGAGCTTTTCCGAGGAGTCGAGGTTCTTGGCGGCGCGTTGGCCGGAGGCGCGGACCTGGAGGCTGAGCCTGTCGGTGAGCCGTTGCAGGCGGGTGAGCTGGAAGGCGAGCTTGGCGTAGTGGCCTCGGGTGTCCAGCCCGCTGTCGTCGAGGGCGGCGCTGGCGGCGTCCAGCTCGAGGTTGCCGGCCACGATGCTCGCGCCGTACTGCATGGCGCCGCCGCCGAGCAGGCCGTCCTGGTGGCTGCCGCTCAGGCCCAGGCTCCAGACGTCCAGGGTCTTGTCGAGGGTGGTGTCGGTGGCGTCGACCTGATCCTCGAGCCGTTTGTGTTCGTAGCTCAGTTGGCCGTCGAGCCGGGCCTGGCGGCTGCGCAGCAGGGGCTGCAGGGCGTAGACCGAGCCGATGCTGGCCTTGCCGTGGGCGTCCAGCGATTCGAAGTCTTCGCCCAGTTCGTAGCGCATCTCCGACCACGCCACGCCGACCTGGGTGGCCTGGGGGCCTACCGGCAACTGGTAGGCCAGGCGGCCGTAGTTCATCCCGGAGCCGGAGCTCAGGCCGCGCAGGCTGAGGGTGTCGCCGAGGCCGGCGGGGCTGTTGATGGCGAGGTTGCCGCCGAGCCGTTCGCTGCCGGTGTAGCGGTTGTCGAAGTTGTCGGCTTCCAGGCTCCCGGCCAGGCGGGGGCCGGCCCCGAGCGAGACATCCAGGTCGGTGAGGCCGACGGAGGCGCCGGGCTTGAGGGTGGAGTGCACCTCGGCACCGGGCAGTTCATTGAGCAGCAGCAGGGATCGCTCCAGAGAGGCGGCCTGCACCGCGTCCCCCGGGTGCAGGTCGTCGAGCTGTCGCTGCGCGGTGGCGTCGCTGAGGAGGGAGCGGTTGTCCACATCGATCTTGCCGAGGCGGCCTTCGAGAACGGCGATGGTCAGCAGCCCGTCCTTGATGTCCTGGGCGGGCAGGTACGCCCGGGCCAGCAGATAGCCGTGGTCACGGAAATGGCGGGTGATGCGGTCGGCCAGGGCGTGCAGTTCGGCCAGGCTCAGTTCGCGGTCGGTGCTGTCGACGAGCAGCTCGAGCAGTTGCGCCTCGCTGAATTCGCGGGCTCCGGTGATCCGGAACGCCCTGACGTAGACCCTGGCGTCGCTGGGCAGCGACAGGGCCGGGCGGGCCGGTGCCGGCTCGGGCAGGACGCCGTCGGTGGCCGGCGGCAGGCTGAGGGGGGGCTTGATGTTTTCCAGGATCTGCCCGGCATCGGGGGCCTGGGCGGCCAGGGCCGTCTGTGCGAGAAACAGGGCGAATGCGACTGCTCTGCTGCATCCCTTGGGGTTCATGAATCTTCTGCCTCGCCTATGGCTTCGCTTGACCGGGAGGCATGATCCCATGGCCGCTGAGGGGGCATTTTGCCGGCAGCAGGGGAGACTTTGCCGGCAGACAATTTTTCCGTTCACGGCGTGGGAAGACGGGCCCGTTCTGGGCTCTAATACCCGCTCCAGCAGCCCCACAGACCCCACCGGCATGCGCATTTCCAGCAACCCGAAGATCCTGCTCATCGACGACTCGGTGGCCGACCTGCGCGTGCTGACGGAGTTTCTGTCGGCCCGGGGCCTGGACATCGCGGTGGCGTTCGACGGCAAGGACGGCTATCGCAAGGCCCAGTTGCTGCGCCCCGACCTGATCCTGCTGGATGTGCACATGCCCGGCAGCGACGGCTTCGCCACCTGCCGGTTGCTCAAGGCCAACCCTGAGACCAGTGCCATCCCGGTGATTTTCCTGACGGCGGCCAACCAGCCGCAGGAGCGCCTGACGGGCCTGACGCTGGGGGCTGTGGACTATATCGCCAAGCCGCTGATCGACGAGGCGGAGGTGGTGGCGCGGGTGCAGATTCACCTGGAGCTCGCGCGCCGCTTGCGCGCCGCCGCCCCTCCCGCCCCGGCCCCGGCAGCCGATACGCGCCCGGAAGCGGTGCTGGTGAAGGTGGCCACCGACCATCTGCGCCGGGACCTGCGCCAGCCGCCCTCGCCGGAAATGCTGGCGCGCCTGTGCGGCACCAATGAAACCCGCCTCAACGAGGCCTTCCACAGGATCGTCGGCATGCCCATCTACGGCTGGTTGCGCGAGGAGCGGCTCAGCCAGGCCCAGGGACTGCTGGCCCGCACCGAGACGCCCATCGGCGACATCGGTGATCACCTGGGCTACACCAATGCCGCCAGTTTCTCCAAGGCCGTGCGGGAGCGCTTCGGTTGCTCGCCGCGCGAGTTGCGCAGCCGCCTGCGGGATGAGGCCGGCCTTCGCGCACCGCAGCAGCAAGGCGCCGCGGACGATGCCTGCTGACCGCCGCCTGATGCGACTCTGGCAGGTGCTGTGCCTGTGCGGCCTCTGGGCGATGGCCGGCGGGGCCTGGGCCGAGGTGCTGGAGCTGCGTGACGATGGCGCCTTCCAGGTGGTGGACCGCTTCGACCTGCGCGTCGATCAGGACGGCAGCCTGGATATCGCCGCCGTCGCCGCTGTGCCTGAGCGCTTCGTCCAGGTCGCCGCGCGGACCCTGTCCCAGGGTTTCGATCCGCGGCCACGCTGGTTGCGCTTCAGCATCCGCAACCCGGGCACCACCCCTATCAGCCGCTGGCTGGAGATCGGCCATGCCCGGCTGGAGTCGGCACGGCTCTATACCTTGGAGGGCGACGGCCGCTGGCAGGCCCAGGCCAGCGGCCTGGTGGTGCCCATGGCGTTGCGTCCGCTGCCCGGCCCGACGGCGCTGTTCCCGCTCACCCTCGAGCCTGGCGAGGCACGCACGCTCTATGTGCGCGTGCAGTCGCGCTCGGCCCAGTACATGGGCATTCGCCTGTGGGAGCCCCAGGCCTATCGCGACAAGCAGCTGCGGTTCGAGAACCTGCGTTCGATGGCCCAGGGCGGCATCGTCCTGGCGGGCCTGCTGTCCCTGCTGATCTTCATCCAGCTGCGCGACATGCCTTATCTCTATTTCGGCCTGGAGATGCTGCTGATCAGTGGGTTCGAAGCGATCATCGGCGGGCTGGCCCAGCAGTACCTGTGGCCGGGCACCTGGCCGTTCCCGATCGTGCTGGTGCCTCTGCTGGGCGCCGCGGTCATGATCATGCACTGCCAGTTCGTGCGCACGTTCCTCGACCTCAGGCGGCGGGGGCGGGGTTGGGACCGTACGCTGCTCGGCGTGATCGGGGTGGTGATCGTGGCGGCGCTGGGGGCGAGCCTGCACGACTACATCTTCTGGCTGCAGGTGCTGACCCTCGCTTCGCTGGTGGCGCTGGCCGCCGGGATCATCACCTCCTACCTGGCCTGGCGGGGTGGCAATGCCTCTGCGGGGCTGACACTCATTTCCTTCGGGGCTTTCGGTGTCTCGGTGGTGATCCGCGAGGCGGGCCTGTACCTGGGGCTGGACCCTACCGGCCCGCTGTTGGCGAGCGCCTGGCCACTGGCGGTGCTGGTAATGGCGCCGTTGATCCTCATCGCCATCACCAATCGCACCCAGCAGTTGGCCGCCGCGCTGGCGGTGGAGCGCGAAGCCAATCGCGCCAAGACCACCTTCCTGGCCCACATGAGCCATGAGCTGCGTACGCCGCTCAATACCATCATCGGCTTCGCCCAGCTGCTGCAGCGGGGCTCGCGGCGCCTGGGCCCGGAGGAGGGCGCGCGGGCCATCGAAGGCAGCGGGCGCCATCTGCTGCACCTGATCGACGAGCTGCTGGATGCGGCTCGGGCGGAGATCGGCCAGCTGGAGGTGACGGCGGCGCCGCTGGCGTTCCGCCCTTGGCTGGCGGACATGGTGGAGGTCGCGCGGCTGCAGGCCGAGGCGGCTGGCAACGGCTTCTCACTGGAGGAGCACGGCTTGGTGCCCGAGTACCTGTCCATCGACAGCCGCCGCTTGCGCCAGGTGCTCGACAACCTGTTCAGCAACGCCAACCGGCATACCCGCGATGGCCGCATCGCCCTGCGTTACCGAGGGGAGAAGCAGGGCAGCCAGGTTCGGTTGTGCTTCGAGGTGGAAGACAGCGGCGGCGGTATCGACGGCGACGACCTGGCGAGGATCTTCGAGCCCTTCGTCCGGGGGCGGAACCAGCATGCAGAGGGTTCCCGCGCCGGGGTTGGCCTGGGGCTGGCTATCGCCCGGCAACTGGTGCGCTGCATGGGCGGCGAGCTGAGCGTGGCCAGCATTCCTGGCCAGGGCAGTGCGTTCCGCTTCCATGTGGTGGGCGAGTTGCTGACGGAGTTGCCGGCGGAGCCCGCTGCCGTGGACGTCGACGCTCCCCGGCCCCTGGGCGACCGGGTGGTGATGCTGGTGGAGGACGACCCGGACCTGCGCCTGCTGCTGGCCGAGCAGCTGGAGCGGCATCGGTTGCGGGTGGTCATCGCCGTGGATGGCCGCGATGCGGCTCTCCAGTGGCGCGACGACATCGCCCTGGTGATCACCGATCAGTTCATGGACGGCGGTGACGGCTGGTCGGTCCTGCGGATGGTGGCCGAGCGTTCCCCGGCGACGCCGGTGGTGCTGCTTTCCGCAGCCGCGCCGCTGGCGCCGGAGGGCTTCGCGTCGCACCTGAGCTTCGCGGCCTGCCTGAGAAAGCCGATCAGCGAAACCGAGCTGGCGGCGCTGTTGGTCAGGTTCCTGGGGTTGCAGGACCTGGCCTCGCCGGGCACCGAGCCGCCGGCATCCGATGTGGCGGCACGCCCGGATGCGGCGCGCCTGGCGATCCTGGCGAACCTGGTGGAAACCGGGCAGGTGACGCTTATCGAGAAGTGGGCCCATGACCTGGCGGCCGAGCAGCCGCTGTGCATCGGTTTTGCCGATGCCGTTCTCCAGGCCGCATTGACCCTGGATTTCCCTCGGCTGGCCGAGTTGGTGGGGCCGGCCGAGGGCTGAGCGAGCGGGTGCCTGTGCAGGCTGCTGGACCCGGGGACTCGTCCCGGATCAAGCTCCGGTGAAATGCAAAAAAGCCGCGCAATGCGCGGCTTTTTCATGGGGTTTTGGTGGTGGGCCCACACGGACTCGAACCGTGGACCAAAGGATTATGAGTCCTCTGCTCTAACCGACTGAGCTATAGGCCCCCAGAAGGCCGGCGGATTATACCGGCGCCTTTTCCTGAGCGCCAACGGGTTGACACGGATCGAGGAATTGCCGGGCGAAAACGTCGGCGGGCAGGGGGCGGCTGACGACGTAGCCCTGGATCTGTTCGCAGCCTTCGGCGGTGAGGAAGGCTTCCTGGGCGTGGGTTTCGACGCCTTCGGCGATGACGGTGAGTTGCATGCTGCGGCCCAGGGCGATGATGGCGCGGGCGATGGCGGCGTCTTCGAGGTCGTCGGGCAGGCCGCGGACGAAGGATTTGTCGATCTTGATGATGTCCAGCGGCAGGCGCTTGAGGTAGCTGAGGGAGGAGTAGCCGGTGCCGAAGTCGTCGATGGCCAGTTGCACGCCGAGCGCCTTGAGGGCGTGGAGCACGGCGAGGGCTTCTTCGGCCTGGCTCATGATGAAGCCTTCGGTGATTTCCAGTTGCAGGTGGCAGGGGACGACGCCTGTGTCCTGCAGCAGGCGGTCGATGCGCTCGACCAGTTGCGGCTGGCGCAGCTGGGCGCCGGCGAGGTTGACGGAGAGCGGGCCGAAGGGGGCGTGGCGGTCCTGCCATTCGCGCATCTGCCGGCAGGCTTCGGCGAGGACCCAGTCGCCCAGGGGAAGGATGAGGCCGTTCTCTTCGGCGAGGGGGATGAAGCGCTCGGGGGAGATTTCGCCGAACAGGGGGTGGTGCCAGCGGATCAGGGCTTCGGCGCCGATCAGGCGGCGGTTCTGCAGGCACAGCTTGGGTTGGTAGTAGAGGCTGAGTTCGCCGCGTTCGAGGGCGCGGCGCAGTTCGTTCTCCAGGGCCATGCGTTCGTTGGCCTGGAAGGTGAGGTCGCGGGTGTAGAACTCGATGCGGTTGCGGCCCTTGGATTTGGCGCGGTACATGGCGGCGTCGGCGTTCTTGACGACGGTGGCGACGTCGTTGCCGTGTTCGGGGTAGAGGCTGATGCCGATGCTGGCGCTGGTGAAGAATTCGTGGTCGTCGGCTTCGAAGGGGGCGCTGAAGCAGGCGAGCACTTTGCTGGCGACGTGTTCGGCGTCGGCGGCGTTGTGCAGGCCGGGCAGGAGGATGATGAATTCGTCGCCGCCGAGGCGGGCGACGGTGTCGATGTCGCGCAGCTGGTCCTTGAGGCGGGCGGCGATGCTTTTGAGCAGGAGGTCGCCGACCGGGTGGCCGAGGCTGTCGTTGATGTGTTTGAAGCGGTCGAGGTCGATGAACAGCACGGCGCCCTGCCGGGCGTCGGTGGTGGCGTCGAGCAGCGCGGCCTGGAGGCGGCTTTCGAAGAGGATGCGGTTGGGCAGCCCGGTGAGGGGGTCGTGGTGGGCCTGGTAGTCGAGGCGGGCCTGGGCGTGCTTGAGGGTGGAGATGTCGGCGAAGACGCCTACGAAGTGGGTGATCTGGTCGTCGCGGTTGCGCACGGCGCTGATGGTCAGCCACTCGGGATAGGGTTCGCCGTTTTTGCGGCGGTTCCAGATTTCGCCCTGCCAGTGGCCGTCGGCGGCGAGCTGGTGCCACATGGCGGCGTAGAAGGCGCTGTCGTGCTGGCCGGAGGCGAGCAGGCGCGGTGATTGGCCGAGGGCTTCGGCTTCGCTGTAGCCGGTGATTTCGGTGAAGGCGCGGTTGACGGCGGTGATGCGTTGTTCGGTGTCGGTGATCATCACGCCTTCGGCGGTGCTTTCGAAGACGGTGGCGGCCTGCAGGAGCTTTTCCTGCATGTGCTGGCGCTCGGTGATGTCGCGGGCGATGGTGAGGACGCAGGCTTCGCCGTTGATGGGGATGGGCTGGGCGGTGAGTTCGCAGAGGCGGATGCTGCCGCCCTTGGTGCGCACCGGGGCGGTGAAGTTGCGCAGGCTGCCCTGGTCGCGGATGGCGCGGACCATCTGCTGGCGGTCTTCGGGGTTGGCCCAGATGCCGAGTTCGAGGGTGGAGCGGTCGGCGGCTTCGCGGGCGGTGTAGCCGGTGATGCGGGTGAAGCCTTCGTTGGCTTCGATGAGCCTGCCGTCGGCCAGGCGGGTGATGAGCAGGCCGTCGGGGGAGGCGTGGAAGGCGCGGGCGAATTTCTCTTCGGAGATCTTCAGTTGCTGCTGGGTTTCCTTGACGAGGGTGATGTCGCGCACGACGACGATGAGGGCGGGGACGCCGTCGAGGTCGATGGGTTGCGCGGAGATGAGGCCGGTGAAGCTTTCGCCGCTCTGCCGGCGGAAGGTCATTTCCAGGTTGTGCAGGCTTTCGCTCTGCAGGCGCTGTAGGAGGCCGGGACCCATGTCGGGGGTGCCCCAGATGCCCAGTTCGGTGGCGGTGCGGCCGATGGCCTGGGCGGCGCTGACGCCGGTCTGTTGCTCGAAGGTGCGGTTGACGTCGAGCAGGCGGCCGTCCTGGCGGCGGGCGAGGGCGATGACGTCGGGGCAGTTGTGGAACACGGAGGCGAATTTCTGCTGGGAGAGGCGCAGGGCGTGTTCGGTGTCCTTGGCTTCGGTGATGTCGATCATCAGGCCGCGGATGATCTGGCTGTCGCCCTGGGGGTCGAGGGTGACGATGTCGCGGATCCACAGGACGCGGCCGTCGGCGGCGAGCATGCGGTAGTCGAAGCTGTGGTCGCGCCCGGCGGCGACTTCTTCGTTGCAGAAGTATTCGGCGCGCTGGGCGTCCTCGGGGTGGAGGGTGCGCTGCCAGAAGCCGGGTTCGAGCCAGTCCGCCAGGGGGTAGCCGAGCAGGCGTTCGGCGTGGGGGGAGACGTAGGTGAAGCGGTGTTCGTCGAGGCGCATTTCCCAGGCGATGGCGTTGAGGCTTTCGACCAGGCCGCGGTAGTGCTGCTCGCTGGTGCGCAGTTCGTCTTCGAGCAGGGCGCGGCGTGACATTTCGCCGCTGAGGCGGCGGTTGATGCGCAGGACGAAGACCAGGGCGAGGCCGATCAGCAGCAGGGCGGGGAGGCCGTAGGCGATGAGGGTGGTCCAGACCGGGCGACGGTCGATGACGCCGCCCACCCAGCGGTCCTGGATGGCTTCGACCTGGGCGGTGCTGATGTCGGCGAAGACTTTGTCGAGGATGCCGACCAGGGGGGTGTCGCCACGCGGCGTGGCCATGGCGAGCTGGTAGCGGTAGGGCGTCTCGCCGCTGATGTAGAGGCCTTCGAGCCTGAGCTGGCGCAGGCTCCAGACGCTGGAGGCGAGGTCGCCGACGAAGGCGTCGGCCTGGCCGGTGGCGAGCGCCTGGAGGCTGGCGGCGACGCTGGGCAGGGGCAGGAGGTTGAGGTCGGGATTGCCGCTGCGCAGCAGTTCGTGGGGGGCGTAGTCCTCGACCACGGCTATCTTGAGGCCGTAGAGCTCGCCGAGCGATTTGGGCTGCGGGCCGCCGTCGCGGGCGAGGATGACGATGGGGAAGTCGAGGTAGGGGCGGGTGAAGCTGAGGTATTGCTGGCGTTCGGGGGTGGACATGACGCCGGGCAGCAGGTCGAGCTGGCCATTGCGGGCCTGTTCCAGCACTTCACCCCAGTTGCGGGGCTCCACCGGTTCGAGGCGCACGCCCAGGCGTTCCTGGATCAGCTTGACGTAGTCAGCGGCGAGGCCCTGGTGGCGGCCCTGGCTGTCGCGGAATTCGAAGGGGGGCCAGGAGGCGTCGATGCCCATGCGCAGGACGGGGTGGTCCTGAAGCCATGCCTGTTCTTCCTGCGTGAGGGTGAACGCCCCGGACGGGGCCGCCCAGAACGCCAGACACAGCAGGAGAATGGCAGGCAGACGCGCCATGACGGTCTCGTTCCACGAAGTGATAGGCGGAAGTGTAGACGTGGCAGCTGGCGCTTTGGTAGCAGAAAGAAAAACCCCCGGACTGGCCGGGGGTTTGTTCGATCACTCGTCGAGGAAGGAGCGCAGATGCTCGCTTCGCGACGGGTGGCGCAGCTTGCGCAGCGCCTTGGCTTCGATCTGGCGGATCCGCTCGCGGGTCACATCGAACTGCTTGCCGACTTCCTCGAGGGTGTGGTCGGTGTTCATGTCGATGCCGAAGCGCATGCGCAGGACCTTGGCTTCACGGGCGGTGAGGCCGGCCAGTACTTCGCGGGTCGCTTCCTTGAGGCTTTCTACCGTGGCCACGTCGATCGGGGACTGCATGGTGCTGTCCTCGATGAAGTCGCCCAGGTGGGAGTCCTCGTCGTCGCCGATCGGGGTTTCCATGGAGATCGGCTCTTTGGCGATCTTCAATACCTTGCGGATCTTGTCCTCGGGCATTTCCATGCGCTCGCCAAGCTCTTCCGGGGTGGGCTCGCGGCCCATTTCCTGGAGCATCTGACGGGAGATGCGGTTGAGCTTGTTGATGGTCTCGATCATGTGCACCGGGATACGGATGGTGCGGGCCTGGTCGGCGATCGAGCGGGTGATCGCCTGGCGGATCCACCAGGTGGCGTAGGTCGAGAACTTGTAGCCGCGACGGTATTCGAACTTGTCCACCGCCTTCATCAGGCCGATGTTGCCTTCCTGGATCAGGTCGAGGAACTGCAGGCCGCGGTTGGTGTACTTCTTGGCGATGGAGATCACGAGACGCAGGTTGGCCTCGACCATCTCTTTCTTCGCTCGGCGGGCTTTCGCTTCGCCGATGGACATGCGGCGGTTGACGTCCTTGATCTCGGCGACCTTGAGGTCGACTTCCTTCTCGAGGTCGATCAGCTTCTGCTGGTTGCGCTTGACGTCGTCCACCAGCTTGCCGAGGGCTTCGGCGTACTTGGCCTTGCCCTTGGCGAGGCCTTCGACCCAGGTCAGGTCGACTTCGTTGCCCGGGAACAGGCGCAGGAAGTCGGCACGCGGCATGCGGGCATCACGCACGCAGAGCTGCATGATGGCGCGTTCCTGGGCACGGACGCGGTCGAGGGCGTCACGGACGCGGTCGACCAGGGCGTCGAACTGCTTCGGCACCAGCTTGATGGGCATGAAGAGTTCGGCCAGGCCTTGCAGCTCGTCGATCGCCTGCTTGCTGCTGCGGCCGTGCTTCTTCAGGGCCTTGCGGGCTTTCTCGAGCTGGTCGGATACGGCGGTGAAGCGACGCAGCGCTTCTTCCGGGTCCGGGCCGCCGTCACCTTCTTCCTCGGTGTCGTCGCCGTCGCCTTCCTCTTCTTCGTCCTCGTCCTTTTCCTTCGCGGCGCTGTCGTCCTTCAGGTCGACGGGCTCGACTTCTTCGGCCGGCAGGCTGCCGTCGTCAGGGTCGATGTAGCCGGCGAGGACGTCGGAGAGACGACCGCCTTCGGTGGTGACTCGGTGGTATTCGGCAAGGATGCTGTCGACGGTACCGGGGAAGTGGGCGATCGCGCTCATCACTTCGCGGATGCCTTCCTCGATGCGCTTGGCGATTTCGATCTCGCCTTCGCGGGTCAGCAGCTCCACGGTCCCCATTTCGCGCATGTACATGCGCACCGGGTCGGTGGTCCGGCCGATGTCGGTCTCGACCGCGGCGAGAGCGGCGGCGGCTTCTTCCGCGGCAGCTTCGTCGGTGTCGGCTTCGGCCAACAACAGGGCATCCGCATCCGGGGCACTCTCGAATACGTTGATCCCCATGTCGTTGATCATGCGGATGATGTCTTCCACCTGTTCCGGATCGGAAATATCCTCCGGCAGGTGGTCATTGACCTCCGCGTAAGTCAGGTAACCCTGCTCACGACCACGGGCGATCAACTCTTTGAGGCGAGACTGCTGTTGCGCTTTTCCGGACATAACACCCTATCCACTTAAGGTCTTGGCGGGCTAAAAACAAGCCGAGGATTATACCTGACCAGGTGCCTCACGCGCCAGTTGGGCTGGTGGAGGCTGGAGATGGACTGCGGCTGAGGAGGTCGCGCAGTTGGTCTTTTTCCTCTGCGCTGAGTTCGCTCTGCCTTGCTTTGCGTAGCAGTTGTTCGAGGCTGCGCTCACGTTGGCGGGCCGACAACCTAGTTATAGTGTCGAAAAACTGTTGTTCAAGGTTGTCGCTCGAAATCAACCATTCCTTTTCCGCCAGGGCCTGCAGCAGGCGGCCCTGTTCGGTGCCGTGCCAGCGGGCGATGAGCTGCAGCGAGCGCAGCTTGGGGTTCTTCTGCAGGGCTTCGAGCAGGGACACCATCAGGCGGGCGTACGTGTCGTCTTCTGCCGCGAAATGACTGGCATTTTCGACCTTCTGGGCAAGGTTCGGGTGATGCAGAAGAGTGCGCAGGGCGGTCAGCGTCGGTGACTCGACCTTGATCTCGGTACGCGGCGGGCGCTTGAAGTCGTCGCGCCCGCCCTTCCTGTCCCAGGGCTTGCCGCCTTTCTTCCAGTCGCCTTTCTTGCGCTCACCCTTCTGCCAGTCACCCTGTTGCCGGACGGGTGGTTCGAAGTAGTGCTCCTGGCTCGGCTCGCCGTAGCTTTCGTAGCCGGCGGGGGCGCCGTAGTGGTAGTCGTCGGGGTAGTGCGACGGCTCGCTGCTGGGGGGCGGTGCGTCGTGACTCAGTTGGCCGATCGCCTCACCGTTCAATCCGGTGATTTCCGACAGGCGCTGGCGCATGAGTGTACGCAGGTTGGCGCCGGGAACCTTGTCGATCAGCGGTGCCGCCAGGGTCACCAGGTGTGCCTTGCCTTCCAGGGAACTGGGGTCGGCTTCTTCCTTCAGTTGCTGGAAGAAATAGTCGGCAAGGGGCTGTGCGTGCTGGGTTATGCGGGCGCGGAAGGCGTCGGTGCCTTCGGCGCGCACCAGGCTGTCCGGGTCCTCGCCTTCGGGAAGGAACAGGAAGCGCGCGCGGCGACCGTCTTCCAGGCTCGGCAAGGTGGCTTCGAGTGCTCGCCAGGCAGCCTTGCGGCCGGCCTGGTCGCCGTCGAAGCAGAACAGGATGCTGGGCACGAGGCGGAACAGGCGCCTGACATGTTCCTCGCTGGTGGCGGTGCCCAGGGTGGCGACGGCATTGCGCAGGCCTTGCTGGGCGAGGGCGATGACGTCCATGTAGCCCTCGACGACCATGATTTCGTCGAGGTTGCGGTTGTTCTTGCGGGCCTCGTACAGGCCGTAGAGTTCCTGGCCCTTGTGGAAGACCGGTGTCTCGGGGGAGTTCAGGTACTTGGGCTTGTCGTCACCCAGTACCCGGCCGCCGAAGGCGATGATGCGGCCACGGTTGTCGCGGATGGGGAACATGACCCGGTCGCGGAAGCGGTCGTAGCGCTTGCCGCTCTCGGCGTTCTCGATCAGCAGGCCGGCGTCGATCATGGTCTTCTGCTGCAGGGCGTCGCCGGCCAGGTGCTTGAGCAGGTTGTCCCAGCCCGGCGGTGCGAAGCCCAGGCCGAAGTCGCGGGCGATCTCGCCGGACAGGCCGCGGCCCTTCAGGTAGTCCACTGCCGCCTTGCGCGTCGGGTGGCTTTTCAGGGCCTGGCGGTAGTAGTCCGAGGCGGCGCTGAGCAGGGTGTAGAGGGGGGAGTCCGTGGGTTGGCGCGGGCGGTTGCCGCGACCACTTTCTTCACGCGGGACGTCCATCCCGGCGCGCTTGGCGAGTTCCTCGACGGCCTGGGGGAAGTCCAGGTTGTCGTGGTCCATGACGAAGCCGAGGGCGTTGCCGCCGGCGCCGCAGCCGAAGCAGTAGTAGAACTGCTTGTCCGGGCTGACGCTGAAGGAGGGCGTCTTCTCGTTATGGAAGGGGCAGCGGGCGCTGTAGTTCTTGCCGGTCTTCTTCAGCTGGATGCGCGAACTCACCACTTCGACTATGTCGGTGCGGTTCAGCAGATCGTCGATGAAGCCTTGGGGGATCAGGCCGGCCATAGGGTGCTCAGGACTCGGGAAGGGTCAAAGCATAGGCCTCCATCACCCTTGGGTGATAGCGGCATTACCAGGGGCTGCAAATGCAAAAAACTCCGGCGTTCGCCAGGGCGAAGCGGAGTGTCGCGTGCGGTGCCTGAATGCACTCGCCCGGCCGGAGCCGGGCGATGCTGAAAGCGTGCGGCGAAGCCTGTTAACTCAGTACAGGCGCTCGCGGCGGCGCTGTTCGCGCTGCACTTTCTTGGCGTGACGCTTAACTGCAGCAGCAGCTTTGCGCTTGCGCTCGGCAGTGGGCTTCTCGTAGAACTCGCGGCTACGTACTTCAGCCAGTACACCGGCTTTTTCGCAGGAGCGCTTGAAGCGACGCAGGGCTACGTCGAAGGGTTCGTTCTCTTTAACTTTGACGGCTGGCATCCAGGTCGTACCTTCACTAATTACCGTGGGTGAACGTGCTCCTGGCTAGGGTTGCGGGAGAACGTCGGTTTTCAAGGGTTGCGGATGTTAACGCCTCGCGCCCCGGAATGCAAAGCCTTCAGTCGAAAACCGCTGGCCGGGGCGGAGGGCGGCGATTATGATGCGCGCCTTCTTTATTGGCTAGGCCTCGAAGGCTCGATCCCAATGCTAGTGCTGGGTCTGGAAACCTCTTGCGACGAGACCGGCGTCGCCCTCTACGACAGCGAACGCGGCCTGCTGGCCGATGCGCTGTTCAGTCAGATCGACCTGCACCGCGTCTATGGCGGTGTGGTGCCTGAGCTGGCATCCCGCGATCACGTCAAGCGCATGCTGCCGCTGCTGCGGGAGGTGCTGGACGGTGCCGGCTGCAAGCCGACGGATATCGATGGCATCGCCTATACCTCGGGGCCTGGCCTGGTCGGCGCTCTGCTGGTCGGCGCCTCCTGTGCGCAAGCCCTGGCGTTCGCCTGGGGCGTGCCCGCATTGGGCGTGCACCATATGGAGGGCCATCTGCTGGCGCCCATGCTGGAAGAGCAGCCACCGGAGTTCCCGTTCGTCGCCTTGCTGGTTTCCGGTGGCCATACGCAGCTGGTGCGCGTCGATGGCATCGGCCGCTACGCGCTGCTCGGTGAGTCGGTGGATGACGCCGCCGGCGAGGCCTTCGACAAGACCGCCAAGCTGATCGGCCTGGGCTATCCGGGTGGCCCCGAGATCGCCCGCCTTGCGGAGTCCGGCGTGGCGGGGCGCTTCACCTTCCCGCGCCCGATGACCGATCGCCCAGGCCTGGATTTCAGTTTCAGCGGCCTGAAGACCTTCGCCCTCAACACCTGGCAGCAGTGCCGCGATGCTGGGGACGACGGTGAGCAAACCCGCTGCGACATCGCTCTGGCGTTCCAGCAGGCGGTGGTCGAGACTCTCGTCATCAAGTGCCGCAGGGCCCTGAAGCAGACCGGCCTGAAGCGCCTGGTGATCGCCGGTGGTGTCAGCGCCAACCAGGCCCTGCGCCAGGCTTTGGAGGCGATGCTGGCCGAGCTCCAGGGCAACGTCTTCTACGCGCGTCCGCGCTTCTGCACCGACAACGGCGCGATGATCGCCTACGCCGGTTGCCAGCGCCTGAAGGCCGGGCAGCAGGAAGGCCCTGCGATCGCCGTGCAGGCTCGTTGGCCGATGGAAAACCTGCCGGCCATCTGAACCCCGTGCGGTTTCCTGAAGCCTCAGGCGTGTAGCTTGAGGCTGTCTTCAGTTTCAGAAATGTCGTTCGCGTCCGGCGAAAAGGTCGCGTAGATTGCCGCGGTGTCGCCAGACGATCAGGCAGCAGAGCACGGCCATCGGCAGCAATGCGCCTGGCTTCTGCCAGGCCAGCAGCGGCAGGGTCAGCGGTGTCGCGATCAAGGCCGCGAGCGAGCTGGTACGGGTGAGGGCGAACGTCAGCGCCCAGGCCGCAACCGCCAGCAGGGCGGCCGGGGGATAGAGCCCGAGCAGCATGCCGGCGGCAGTGGCGACGCCCTTGCCGCCACGGAAGCGGAAGTACAGCGGGTAGAGATGCCCGAGCACGGCGGCGAGGCCGATCCAGGCCTGTTTCTGGATGCCGAGCCCGATCAGGTAGGCGACCAGCACGGGCACGAGGCCTTTGAGCAGGTCGCCGAGCAGGGTGAGGATCGCGAGCTTCTTGCCCGCCACGCGCAGCATGTTGGTGGCGCCCGGGTTGCCTGAACCCAGTTCGCGCGGGTCGGCGGTGCCGAACACCCGGCTGAGCAGGATGGCGAAGGACAGCGAGCCGAGCAGGTAGGCGAGGATCGCCAGCAGCCAGAACATTGGTATCCATTCCAGGGCGAGGGAGCCCTGATTCTAACGGGGCAGAACTTACGTGGACACGGTTTTCATCGAGGGTCTTGAAGTCGATACCGTCATCGGTGCGTACGACTGGGAGCGGAGCATTCGCCAGTGCCTGCGCCTGGACCTGCAGATGGGCTGGGACAACCGCCCGGCCGCCGCAGGCGATGAACTGGCCCATGCGCTGGACTACGCCTCGGTGTCCCAGCGCATCCAGGCGTTCGCTGCCGAGTCCCAGTTCCAGTTGGTGGAGACCTTCGCCGAGCGGCTGGTCGCCCTGCTGATGGCTGAATTCCAGATTCCCTGGGTGCGCCTGAAGCTGCACAAGCCCGGCGCGGTTCCCGCTGCCAGCAGCGTTGGCGTGGAGATCGAACGCGGATGCCGCTGACTCCGGTTCTGCTGGGCCTGGGCAGCAACATCGGGCGCGAGGAACACCTGGCAGCCGGCCTCGACGCGCTGGCCGGTTTCCTCCAGGGCATCCAGTGCTCGCCGGTATTCGAAAGCCAGCCGGTGGGCATCAAGAGCGGCCCCTTCTACAACCTGGTGGTGGCCGCCGACTCCGACCTGCCGCTGATGGAGCTGGACCGCCGCCTCAAGTTCATCGAGGCCGACAACGGTCGCTACGCGCCAGACCGCAAGGGCCTGCCGCTGGACATCGATGTGCTGCTCTATGGCGATCTGGTCGGCAGCTTCGATGGCTTGGTGCTGCCCCGTGCCGAGGTGCTGAAGAATGCATTCGTGCTCTGGCCCTTGGCACTGGTGGTGCCCGACCGCCTGCACCCGGGTGAGGGACGCAGCTTCGCGGAGTTGTGGGCGACGGCACAGATCCAGCAACAGCTGTGGCCGGTGCCCTTCGCGTGGCGGGGGCGCCCGTTGACCCCCGACGATCTGCTTCAGGCCTTCCCCGCGCCTTCCTTGTAGGCCTTCAGTGCTTTCAGGCGCTCTAGCTTGAGCGCCTCGCCCAGTTCGGCACCCTTGTAGCCCTTCTCCAGCAGGGGCTGGACCGCGACTGCGCGTGCAGCCGAGGCGGCGCCCCGCAGGTAGTCGGCTTGAGGGTATTCGCGCTGCTCGAGGCCGTGACGGCCACGGGCGTCCATCTCGCAGGCCGCGATGAATTCTTCGAAGCGCTGGGGACGGCGGTAGACGTCGAAGCGCACCAGCAGCTCGGCCAGGGTCGATGCGCGGAGTTCCTGCGCGCGATGGGCGTGGGTATGGAACTCGCCCACCAGCATCGCCAGCTCCTGGCAGTCCCGGGGAACCTTGCAGCGTTCGTTTACCTGCTGGATCAGCTTCAGGCCGCGCTGTTCATGGGCGATGTGCCGGGGCCATTCCTCCTCCGGCGTCTCGCCCTTGCCCAGGTCATGCAGCAGGCAGGCCCAGCGCACGGCGAGGGGTTGCTCATGCTCGGCGCACTGTTGCAGGACGGCGAGCACGTGCAGGCCGGAATCCACTTCCGGGTGGTGCTGCTCGGGCTGGGGGACGCCGAACAGGGCGTCGAGCTCCGGCATCCAGGCCTTGAGCGCGCCACAGTCGCGCAGCACCTGGATGAATACGTCCGGGCGGGGCTCCATCAGGGCGCGGGAGATTTCCTTCCAGCTGCGTTCGGGTGTCAGGGCGTCCAGCTCGCCGGACTCGGCGATCTCACGCATCAGCGCCAGGGTTTCTTCGGCCACCGTGAAGCCCAGTGGCGCATAGCGTGCGGCGAAGCGGGCGACACGCAGTACGCGCAACGGGTCCTCGGCGAAGGCGGGGGAAACGTGGCGGAGGATGCGCCGCTCCAGGTCGCGCTGGCCGCCATAGGGGTCCACCAGCACGCCGTGTTCGTCTTCGGCGATGGCGTTGACGGTGAGGTCGCGGCGGATCAGGTCCTCTTCGAGGCTGACGTCCGGGCTGGCGAAGAAGGTGAAACCGCCATAGCCACGCCCGCTCTTGCGCTCGGTGCGCGCCAGTGCGTACTCCTCGCCACTTTGCGGATGAAGGAACACCGGGAAATCCGCGCCCACGGGCTTGAAGCCCTGCTCGAGCATTTCTTCAGCGGTCGCGCCGACGACGACCCAGTCCACTTCCGTGACCGGGTGCTGCAACAGCCGGTCACGAACCGCGCCGCCCACCTTGTATATCTGCATGCTCACCTCCGAGGGTGCGGAGGATAGCAGCCCGCTCGTTGGCTGCGATGGGGATTTGCCGGGTCAGTGCCTCCACGGCGCTTTCCAGCAACTCGGCGCTGTCCCAGGAGGGGCTCAGGCCCGTACTGGCGATGCCTTCCCAGAGCACCAGGCCGTCGAGGTCGGTGATGCGCAGGCGCAGGGTGCCGGTTTCGTCACGCAGGCGGTGGATGGCCTGGTAGGGGCCGAGCGGGTTGGGCGGTGCCTGGTCGACCTTGAACTCCAGAGGTGCGTCCTGCAGGGCCAGCCAGTAGTAGACGCGCAGCTCGGGGCTCTGGCTTTCGTGGTAGCCGCGCGCGGCAAGGCCCTGGCGAAGCAACGGGTCGAGGCGGATGTAGTGCTCGCGATAGGGCGCCGGGCTTTGCAAGGCCTGCTCCGGGGGAATCAGCTGGAAGCTGTGGCGGATGGCCAGGCCGCTGTCGGCCGGTCTGAGCACCTGGATGCTGGGGATGTGGGTGGAGCAGGTGGCCAGGACCAGGCACAGCAGCAGGACGAGGAACAGGCGCATCGACGCTCTCCATGGACGATGACCGCATGCTCGGGGTCGCCCGGCATGCGGTCAACCGATCAAATGGGCGGGATGACTAGGTCCAGTCGCGGGTATTCGCCGTCTTCGCTGCGCTCGCCCTTGGGAGGCACGTGGTGGGTGCCGGTGATCTGCTCGCCGTTCATGGTCTCCAGGTGGATGTCGAAGCCCCATAGACGGTGCAGGTGGCGCAGCACCTCTTCGGTGGATTCGCCGAGCGGCTTGCGATCGTGCTGTTGGTGGCGAAGGGTCAGGGAGCGGTCGCCGCGGCGGTCGACGTTCCAGATCTGCACGTTGGGCTCGCGGTTGCCGAGGTTGTACTGGGCGGCGAGCGTCTCGCGGATCTGCCGGTAGCCGGGTTCGTCATGGATGGCGGGTACCAGCAACTCGTCCTTCTGGTCGTCGTCGAGGATGCTGAACAGCTTGAAGTCACGGATCACCTTGGGTGAGAGGTACTGGAGGATGAAGCTCTCGTCCTTGAAGCTCTTCATGGCGAACTTGATGGTGGAGAGCCAGTCGCCGCCGGCGATATCGGGGAACCAGCGCTTGTCCTCCTCGGTGGGTTCTTCGCATATGCGGCGGATGTCGCGGTACATGGCGAAGCCCAGGGCATAGGGGTTTATGCCGCTGTAGTAGGGGCTGTCGAAGCCGGGCTGGAACACGACGCTGGTGTGGGACTGGAGGAACTCGAGCATGAAGCCCTCGGTAACCAGGCCTTCGTCGTAGAGGTCGTTCATCAGGGTGTAGTGCCAGAAGGTGGCCCAGCCTTCGTTCATGACCTGGGTCTGGCGTTGCGGATAGAAGTACTGGGCGATCTTGCGCACGATGCGCACGATCTCGCGCTGCCAGGGCTCCAGCAGTGGCGCGTGCTTCTCGATGAAGTAGAGGATGTTTTCCTGGGGTTCGGGCGGGAAGCGCCGGTTGTCCTTGTCGCCGCCCTTGCCGGCGCCCTTGGGGATGGTGCGCCAGAGGTCGTTGATCTGCTTCTGCAGGTGCTCCTCGCGCTCCTTCTGGCGGCGCCGTTCTTCTTCGGCGGAGATCGGGTAGGGGCGCTTGTAGCGGTCGACGCCGTAGTTCATCAGGGCATGGCAGGAGTCTAGCAGGTCTTCCACCGCGTCGATGCCGTGGCGCTCCTCGCACTGCATGATGTACTGCTTGGCGAACACCAGGTAGTCGATGATCGAGCTGGCATCGGTCCAGGTGCGGAACAGGTAGTTGCCCTTGAAGAAGCTGTTGTGGCCGTAGCAGGCGTGGGCGATCACCAGCGCCTGCATGGTGATGGTGTTCTCCTCCATCAGGTAGGCGATGCAGGGGTCTGAGTTGATCACGATCTCGTAGGCCAGGCCCATCTGTCCGCGGGAATAGCCTTTCTCCGTGGCCAGGAAGTGCTTGCCGTAGGACCAGTGGTGGTAGCCCAGCGGCATGCCCACGGACGCGTAGGCATCCATCATCTGCTCGGCGGTGATGACTTCGATCTGGTTGGGATAGGTGTCAAGCGCATAGCGCTCGGCCAGCCGGCCGATCTCGCGGTCGTAGGTGCGGATCAGGTCGAAGGTCCACTCGGACCCCGTGGAGATGGGCTGCCTCTTCTTTTCTGTGGCGGTCATGTCACGGCCCTCAGTTAACCAGTCGGCGCTGGAACAGTTCGCGGAACACCGGGTAGATGTCGCCAGCGGTGACGATCTGTTGCTGGGCGAAGGTGTCGGCGAAGGCGTCGCAGACCTGCTCGTACTCGAACCAGAGCGCCTGGTGCTCGCGTGGGGTGATCTCTACATAGGTGTAGTACTGCACGAAGGGCATGATCTGCTTGATCAGGATGTCCCGGCAGATGGGCGAGTCGTCGTTCCAGTTGTCGCCGTCCGAAGCCTGGGCTGCGTAGATGTTCCATTCGTTGACGGGGTAGCGCTCGGCCATGATCTCCTGCATCAGCTTGAGGGCGCTGGAGACGATGGTGCCGCCGGTCTCGCGGGAGTAGAAGAACTCCTCCTCGTCGACCTCGCGGGCGCTGGTGTGGTGGCGGATGAACACGACTTCGATCTTGTCGTAGTTCCGCTTGAGGAACAAGTACAGCAGGATGAAGAAGCGCTTGGCGATGTCCTTGGTCGCCTGGGTCATGGAGCCCGAGACGTCCATCAGGCAGAACATCACGGCCTTGGAGCTGGGGTTGGGCTGCTTGACCAGCAGGTTGTACTTGAGGTCGAAGGTGTCGAGGAACGGCACCCGCTCGATGCGTGCGCGCAGCTTGAGGATCTCGGCTTCCAGTTCCTGGATGTCGCCGAAGTTGTCCGGCTCCTCGCGCTTGAGGCGGGCAAGCTCTTCACGGGCGATGCGCAACTTGGCGCGGCTGGAGCCGGAAAGCGCGATACGCCGGGCGTGGGCCGAGCGCAGGGTACGGATGATGTTGATGCGCGAGGGGTTGCCCTCGTTGCTGATGCCGGCGCGTACGGTCTTGAAGGTGTCGCTGCCGGTGAGGTGGCGTTTCACCAGGTTGGGCAGTTCGAGGTCCTCGAACATGAAGTCGAGGAACTCCTCCTGGGTGATTTGGAAGACGAACTCGTCCATGCCTTCGCCGGAGTTGCTCGCCTTGCCGCTGCCACGCCCCGCGCCGCCGCCCTGGGGGCGCGGAATGCGTTCGCCGGTGGTGAATTCCTTATTGCCGGGATGGACGATGGTCTGGCGCCCGCCACGGCCATGGTGCAGCACCGGCTCGTCGATATCCCGGCCGGGGATGCTGATCTGCTCGCCATGCTCCATGTCGGTGATGGAGCGGCGGCTGACCGCTTCCTCCACCGCTTTCTTGATGTGGTCGCGGTACCGCCTGAGGAAGCGCTGGCGGTTAACCGTGCTCTTGTTCTTGCCATTCAGGCGTCGGTCGATCACGTAGCTCATGGATGCCCCTCCGGGGCAGCTTCAAGCCGCAAGCTGCAAGCTGCAAGTAGACGCGCAGAGCACCGGCCCCCGCCCCTACCTGCCGCTTGGAGCTCGTAGCTTGTGGCTGCTGTTACTGCGACTTGCGTACCCGCAGGTACCACTCGGACAGCAGGCGAACCTGTTTCTCGGTGTAGCCGCGCTCGACCATGCGTTTGACGAAATCGTTGTGCTTCTGCTGTTCGTCCTTGCTGCCCTTGGCGTTGAAGCTGATGACCGGCAGCAGGTCCTCGGTGTTGGAGAACATTTTCTTCTCGATCACCACCCGCAGCTTCTCGTAGCTGAGCCAGGTGGGGTTCTTGCCGTTGTTGTTGGCCCGGGCGCGCAGCACGAAGTTGACGATCTCGTTGCGGAAGTCCTTCGGGTTGCTGATGCCGGCCGGTTTCTCGATCTTCTCCAGCTCCTCGTTGAGGGCGACGCGGTTGAGGATTTCACCGGTCTCCGGATCGCGGTATTCCTGGTCCTGGATCCAGAAGTCGGCGTAGAGCACATAACGGTCGAAGATGTTTTGGCCGTACTCGCTGTACGACTCGAGGTAGGCGGTCTGGATTTCCTTGCCGATGAACTCGATGTAGCGCGGGGCGAGGTATTCCTTGATGTAGCGCAGGTAGCGCTCGCGCACTTCGGCGGGGAACTGTTCCTGCTCGATCTGCTGTTCGAGCACGTAGAGCAGGTGCACCGGGTTGGCGGCGACCTCATGCGGGTCGAAGTTGAACACCTTGGACAGGATCTTGAAGGCGAAGCGGGTCGACAGGCCGTTCATGCCTTCGTCGACGCCTGCGGCGTCGCGGTATTCCTGGATCGACTTGGCCTTGGGGTCGGTATCCTTGAGGTTCTCGCCGTCATAGACGCGCATCTTCGAGTAGATGTTGGAGTTCTCGGGTTCCTTCAGGCGTGACAGGGCGGAGAACTGGGCGAGCATCTTCAGGGTGTCGGGCGCGCAGTGGGCATGGGCCAGCGAGCTGTTGGCCAGCAGCTTGTCGTAGATCTTGATCTCGTCGGTGACGCGCAGGCAGTAGGGCACCTTGACGATGTAGATACGGTCGATGAACGCCTCGTTGTTCTTGTTGTTGCGGAAGCTGTGCCATTCCGACTCGTTGGAGTGGGCCAGCAGGATGCCCTGGAAGGGGATGGCCCCCAGCCCCTCGGTGCTGTTGTAGTTGCCTTCCTGGGTGGCGGTCAGCAACGGGTGCAGCACCTTGATCGGTGCCTTGAACATCTCGACGAATTCCATCAGGCCCTGGTTGGCCCGGCACAGTGCGCCCGAATAGCTGTAGGCGTCGGCGTCGTTCTGCGGGAATTCCTCCAGCTTGCGGATATCCACCTTGCCCACCAGGGCGGAGATGTCCTGGTTGTTCTCGTCACCGGGCTCGGTCTTGGCCACGGCGATCTGGTTGAGGATCGAGGGATAGAGCTTGACCACGCGGAACTGGCTGATGTCGCCGCCGAACTCGGCGAGGCGCTTGGTGGCCCAGGGCGACATGATGGTGGAGAGGTAGCGGCGGGGGATGCCGTAGTCCTCTTCGAGGATGGCGCCGTCCTCGGTGGCGTTGAACAGCCCGAGGGGCGATTCGAACACCGGCGAGCCCTTGATGGCGTAGAAGGGCACTTTCTCGATCAGCTGCTTGAGCTTCTCGGCCAGGGACGATTTGCCGCCGCCGACCGGGCCCAGGAGGTAGAGGATCTGTTTCTTCTCTTCCAGGCCCTGCGCCGCATGGCGGAAGAAGGCGACGATCTGGTCGATGCAGTCTTCCATGCCGTGGAAGTCGGCGAAGGCCGGGTAACGGCGTATCACCTTGTTGGAGAAGATCCGCGAAAGCCGCGAGTCGGCGGAGGTATCCAGCAGCTCCGGTTCACCGATGGCCATGAGCATGCGCTCGGCTGCGGTGGCATAGGCGCTGCGGTCCTGCTTGCACAGGTCGAGGTATTCCTGAAGGGAATACTCCTCCTGGCGGGTCGCCTCGAAGCGTTGTTGGAAGTGGCTGAAAATGCTCATTACGTCACCTCGCTGGATACTGGGAGCCGGCGGGGTCGGTCACGCGGGTGTGGGCAGTCAGCCGACGAGTCGGCCGATGAGAATCCCCCAGAACACCTAAATGGTCGCCGCCGATGGCCCGGAACCGGTGTGCCGGCTCTCCCCTGTTGGATGGCCTGACCTAAGAGTAGTTCGGAATCCGGCAGGTCAAGGATGACGGAAGGATAACAAGAGATTGCCGTTCGTCAGGTCGCGGCGCGAGACCAGTGATGGCGCGGGGTTGCGCCATCGAGAATTTTTTTACTCGACGCTGCCCTGGGCGACTTCATCGGGGTAGGTGGCGCGCCAGAGCTCGAAGCCGCCGTCCAGGCTGTAGACATCGGAGAAGCCCTGGCCCACAAGGTAGGCCGCAGCTCCCTGGCTGGAATTGCCGTGGTAGCAGGTGACGATCAATGGCTTGTCGAGGTCGGCCCTGGCGATGAAGTCGGCCAGGGAGTAGTTGTCCAGGTGCTGCGACCCGGCGATGTGGCCGTTGGCGTAGCTCTGCGGGTCACGGATGTCGACCACCTGTGCACCCTGTTCGCGCAGCGCCTGGGCGCGCTCCGGGGGTATACGCTGGAATTCGCTCATGCTTTGTTCTCCTCGCAACTGCAGCTGATGCGTTCGCCGCTGTCGACGTTCAGCAGGGTCATGGCCCCGCCCCAGACACAACCGGTGTCCAGGGCGTAGAGGCCGGGTTCGTCGCACTTGCCTTCCAGTGCCGCCCAGTGGCCGAAGATGATCTTCTGGCCGCGGGTCTTTCGTCCCGGGTGGCTGAACCAGGGGGCGTAGCCGGGCGGGGCGGTGTCGACGCCTTCCTTGCTCTTGAGGTCCAGGGTGCCATCGGCCGTGCAGAAGCGCATGCGGGTGAAATAGTTAGTGATGACACGCAGGCGGGCAACGCCTTGCAGGTCACTGTCCCATTTCGCCGGCTCGTTGCCGTACATCCCGTCCAGGAAGAGCGGCAGGCGCGCATCGTCCAGCAGGACTTCCTCCACCTCGGCGGCGCGTTTCAGTGCCTTGGCCAGGGTCCAGTTGGGCGGGATCCCGGCGTGGACCATGGCGATGTCGCGCTGCTCGTCGTAGTGCACCAGCTTCTGCCGCCGCAGCCAGTCGAGTAGGTCCGCCGCATCGGGGGCCTCGACGATCTCGCGCAGGGTGTCGGACTTCTTCAGGCGTTCGGTGTTGTGTGCCACTGCCAGCAGGTGCAGGTCGTGGTTGCCGAGCACGCAGGTCAGGCTGTCGCGCATGGCGTACAGGAAGCGCAAGGTCTCCAGGGACTGCGGGCCGCGATTGACCAGGTCGCCGACCAGCCACAGGCGGTCGCGGGCGGGGTCGAAGGCGACGCGTTCGAGCAGGCACTCGAGCGGGGTGAGGCAGCCCTGGAGGTCGCCGACTGCGTAAACCGTCATCGAGCTCTCCTGTCAGTGCAGCGCGCCAGGAACGGCCAGGCGGAAGGGGGCGATCTCGGCATCGAAGCGCTTGCCGTCCTCGGCGACCATCTGGTAGCTGCCCTGCATGGTGCCGACGCGGGTCGCCATCACGGTGCCGCTGCTGTAGACGTGGCTCGCGCCCGGTTCGATCAGCGGCTGCTGGCCGACCACGCCGGCACCGCGCACTTCCTGCACATGGCCGTCGCCATCGGTGATCACCCAGTGGCGCGATACCAGCTTGGCCGGTAACTCGCCTTCATTGCGAATGGTCACGGTGTAGGAGAAGGCGAAGCGGCTCTGTTCGGGCTGCGACTGCTCCGGGAGGAAGCGGGTGGTGACGCTGACGGCGACCAGGTAGCGGGAATCGGGCACGGGTCTGTTCTCTGGAACCGGAATGGAAGTCTAGGGCGTCATGCGCCCGTTGTCTGTTCGGCCAGCTTGTCGGCCAGGCGCACGAAGGCCGCCAGGTCCAGCTGTTCGGGACGCAGGCCGCCCTCTACGCCGGCCGCCTCGATGGCGTTACTGTCGAGCAGGCCCTTGAGGGTGTTACGCAGGGTCTTGCGGCGCTGATTGAAGGCTTCGCGCACCACGCGCTCCAGCAGGCGGTGGTCCTTGGCCGGATGCGGCAGCACGTCGTGGGGCACCAGGCGGACGATGGCCGAGTCCACCTTGGGCGGCGGATTGAAGGCGCCGGGGCCGACGTTGAACAGGTGCTCCACGCGGCAGTGGTACTGGACCATGATCGACAGGCGACCCCAGTCGCCACCGCCGGGCTCTGCGGCCAGGCGCTCGACCACCTCCTTCTGCAACATGAAATGCATGTCGCGTATCAGGTGGGCGTTATCCAGCAAGTGGAAGATCAGCGGGGTGGAGATGTTGTAGGGCAGGTTGCCCACCACGCGCAGGTTGTTGGGCGTGGCGTCGAGCTGGGCGAAGTCGAACTTGAGGGCATCGCCCTGGTTCAGGCGGAAGCGCGGCTCGGTACCGAACTTGCCCTGCAGGATGGGGATCAGGTCGAGGTCCAGCTCGATGACGTCGAGCTGTGCGCCACTGCCGAGCAGGCCCTCGGTGAGTGCGCCCTGGCCCGGGCCGATCTCCACGAGGTGTTCGCCTTCCTTCGCGTGGATGGCGCGCAGGATGCGGTGGATGACGCCGGCGTCATGCAGGAAGTTCTGGCCGAAGCGCTTGCGTGCGCGGTGTTGGTATTCG
This sequence comes from Pseudomonas sp. USHLN015, assembly GCF_037153275.1. NCBI lineage: Bacteria > Pseudomonadati > Pseudomonadota > Gammaproteobacteria > Pseudomonadales > Pseudomonadaceae > Pseudomonas > Pseudomonas sp. USHLN015. Next base: position 39,032 of record NZ_JBBCKP010000015.1, on the reverse strand, counting down.
GACATTGCGGGCTCCAGGTGGAGCAGCTTGAAGCCGGTAGCTTGAAGCTGGAAGCGGGGAAAGGCGCGCAGTCTACAGCATTGCGCCGACCAGGCCGAAATGTGCTGATCGGCGCTTGCAGGCTCAGCTACGGCTGGCTGCCATCTCGTAGGCCGTCTCCAGTGCCACCTGCAGGCTGCCGCCGTCGATACGCCCGGTTCCGGCCAGGTCGAGGGCGGTGCCGTGGTCGACCGAGGTGCGGATGATCGGCAGGCCAAGGGTGACGTTCACCGCCGCGCCGAAGCCCTTGTACTTCAGCACCGGCAGGCCCTGGTCGTGATACATGGCCAGCACCGCATCGCAGTGCTCCAGGTGCTTCGGCGTGAACAGGGTGTCGGCCGGGAGCGGGCCGATCAGGTTCAGGCCCTCCTCGCGCAGGCGTTGCAGGCAGGGCTCGATGACTTCGACCTCCTCGCGTCCCAGGTGGCCGCCTTCCCCCGCATGGGGATTGAGGCCGCAGACCAGGATGCGGGGTGTGGGCAGGCCGAATTTCTCCACCAGGTCGGTGTGCAGGATGCGGGTGACCCGTTCCAGGCGCTCGGTCGTGATCGCGGCGGCAACGTCCTTGAGCGGCAGGTGGGTGGTCACCAGGGCGACGCGCAGGCCGCGGGTGGCGAGCATCATCACCACCTGCTGGGTTTGGGTCAGTTCGGCGAGGAACTCCGTGTGGCCGGAGAAGGCGATTCCGGCCTCGTTGATCACACCCTTGTGCACGGGCGCCGTGATCATTCCGGCGAAGTGGCCATCCAGGCAGCCCTTGCCTGCGCGGGTCAGGGTGTCGAGCACGTAGCTGGCATTGGCGCGATCGAGCACGCCGGGCTGGACGGGGGCTTGCAGCGGGGTGTCCCAGACATAGAGCGATCCCGCTTCTGCGGGGCTGTCGGGCCAGGCGTCGGGTGATACGGGGATGACGCCGATGTCGAGGCCGAGCTGGCTGGCGCGCTCTTGCAGCAGTGCCTGGCTGGCGATGGCGATCAGCGGGTAGGGCTGGCGTTCGCGGGACAGGAGCAGGCAGAGGTCCGGGCCGATGCCGGCGGGTTCACCAGGGGTGAGGGCGAAGCGGGGAAGGGGCATTGCGGGGCTCTCCGGCTGTGGCGCGTGGCGGCGATTGTACCGCCAGCGCGCCACCCTGCGTGGCAGGGTGCCGAAGAATCAGAGCTTGGTTTCGACGTACGCCTCGTCGCGGATCTGGCGCAGCCAGGCCTGCAGCTCTTCGTCGTACTTGCGGTTGCGCAGGACGTTTATCGCCTGCTGCTCGCGCATCTGGTCGGCGCTGTCGGTGGCGCGGCGACCGAGCACTTCCAGAACGTGCCAGCCGTAGGGGCTCTTGAACGGGCGGGACAGCTGGCCGGCCGGGGTCTTGGCCATGACTTCGCGGAACTCGGGCACCAGGGCGTTGGGGTCGATCCAGTTCAGGTCGCCACCGTTGAGCGCCGAACCCGGGTCCTCGGAGAAGTTCTTCGCCAGCTCGGCGAAGTCCTCGCCGGACTGGATGCGCTGGTAGAGGCGCTCGGCCAGGCGTTCGGTGTCGGCTTCGCTGCGGATCTCGCTAGGCTTGAGCAGGATGTGGCGCACATGCACCTCGTCACGCACTTGGGTGCTGCCACCGCGCTTTTCCAGGAGCTTGAGAATGATGAAGCCACCCGGCGTGCGCACCGGTTCGGTCACTTCACCCGGAGAGAGGGCGCTGACCATGCCATCGAAGGGGGGCGGCAACTGGGCGGCCTTGCGCCAGCCGATCTCGCCGCCTTCCAGGGCGGTTTCGCCGGCGGAGCGGGAGATCGCCAACTGGGCGAAGTCGGCGCCCTGTTGCAGTTGCTGGTAAAGATCCTTCGCCTGGCGGTCGGCGGCCTGGATGGTCTCGGGCGAGGAGCCGTCCGCGACCGGGATCAGGATATTGGCCAGGTGGAATTCCTCGGAGAGCTGCATCTTGCCCAGGTCGGAGGCGAGGAAATTCTGCACTTCCTGGTCGGTGACCTGGATGCGCTCGGCGACGCGGCGCTGGCGCACTCGGCTGATGACCATCTCGCGGCGGACCTGGTCGCGGGCGTCCTCATAGGAGAGACCGTCTTGAGCCAGGGCGCTGCGGAACTGATCGACGCTCATGCCGTTGCGCTGTGCGATGGCCTCGATGGCCTGGTTCAGCTCCTCATCGGTGATGCGGATGCCGGAGCGGTCGCCGATCTGCAGCTGGATGTTCTCGATGATCAGGCGCTCCAGCACCTGCTGGCCCAGCACGTGCTCGGGAGGCAGGGCAGACCCGCGCTTGGCGATGGTCTGCTGCACCTCGTGGATGCGCTGGTCGAGCTGGCTCTGCATGATCACGTCGTTGTCGACGATGGCCACGACGCGGTCGATCGACTGGACCTCGGCATGCACGGCGCTACCCAGGAACAGGGCGCCCAACAGCAGCGGGCGGAGACAATCAGAAAGCTTGGTCTTCACGTTCACGGTAACCTTGGATGCCATTGTCGAGGAAACTTTCAACCTTGTTGCCGATCACGCCGCCGAGGCCCTTGAACACGATCTGCAGGAAGACGCCGCGGTCGGCCTTTTCGTTGAGTTCGGGCGAAAGTGTGCTCTCGTCGTAGTCGACCCAGTAGCGGTTGATCAGACGCAGCTTCCAGCAGCAGCTGTCGTACTCGAAGCCACCGAAGGCTTCCAGGGTGCGGCTGCGGTTGTAGTCGTACTGCCAGCGGGCGATGGCGTTCCACTGCGGGACGATCGGCCAGATGACGGACGCGTCATGCTGCTCGATCTTGTAGTAGTCCTTGATCACGCGGCCGGTCACGTTGTCGACGTAGTCGCCGCCTTCCTGCCACTGGCCGGTGGTCTGGTTGTAGACCACGGCGTCGTTGCGGTAGCGGTAGCCGAAGTTGACCACCTTGTTGACGTCGTCTTCCGGCTGGTAGTGGAACATCATGCTGCCGGAGCGGGTGCGGCCGGCATCCGGGTCCCAGTTGAAGTCGGAGGACAGGCGCCAGTCGCGGTTGAAGCGGTACAGGTACTCCAGTGCGTAAGGCGAGACGCTGGCCTGGGCCGACTTGCGGTCGCGGTAGTCGATGCCGGGCAGCTGCACCTTGCGGTCTTCGAAGTAGAAGGCCTGGCCGATGCTGAAGCGCTGGCGCTCGAAGCCGTTGGGCTGGATCCAGCGATTGGTCAGGCCCAGGGACACCTGGTTGGCATCGCCCACGCGGTCACGGCCGGAGAAGCGGTTCTCGCGGAACAGCGAGGAATAGCTGAAGGCGCTTTCGCTGCTGTCGAAGACCGGGATGTTGTCCTGCTTCTCTTCGGGAACGTAGAGATAGAACAGGCGCGGTTCCAGGGTCTGCTTGTACTGGCTGCCGAACAGCTCGGTGTTGCGGTCGAAGTACAGGCCGCTGTCGAGGCTGAAGATCGGTACGCTGCGGTCTTCGCTGCTGTTGAACTCCTGGCCGGCCAGCAGGCTGTTCTTGCCCTGCTGGTCCAGGTCCAGGTCGTACTGGGTATAGAGGTACTTCACCGACGGCTTGAGGAAGCCGTAGCTCCAGTCCAGGGGCAGGCTGACGCCCGGCTCCACATGGACGCGGTTGCCGTTGGCGCGGGCCAGGCCCGGGATGCGGGTGTCGTACCAGGGGCTGGTCGCGCCATCCTCGTCGGTGAACAGGCCCTTGCGCAGGTTGCGCTCGAAGCGCACGAACTCGGTGGCGTAGGAAAACTTCAGGCCACCGGCGTCGACGGGCAGCACGCCGTCCAGGGTGATCTGGGGCAGGCGGTCGTACGGGGTGATCTCGGTGACCGTGGCCATTTCATAGGCATGGGCGTTGAGACGTGCGGTGTAGCTGTCGCCGCGCCAGGTGACGGCGCCCTGCTGGTTGACGTAGGTCGATTGCGCGATGCCCAGTTCGGTCTGCAGGTCCTGGAAGTAGTAGGGGTCGCTGATGTCGGTGTAGTCCACCTCGGTCATCAGGCGCTCGTCCAGTCCACCCTTGTGTTGCCAGTTGTAGAGCCAGCGCTTGTCCTTGTACTCGGACTGCAGCTTGCGCTCGTCTTCCTCGTCGTTCAGGTAGGCGCCGCCGAACTGGCCTTCGCTGCCCTTGGTCAGGTAGCGGAACTCGCCTTCCATCAGCAGGCCGCGCTTGGCCATGTAGCGCGGATAGAGGGTGGCGTCGTAGTTCGGCGCGAGGTTGAAGTAGTAGGGCGTCAGCAGGGAGAAACCGGTGTCGCTGCTGGTGCCGATGCTCGGCGGCAGGAAGCCGGACTGGCGGCGGTCATCGATGGGGAAATAGATGTACGGGGTATAGAACACCGGAATGTCCTTGACCCGCAGCGTCACGTTGGTCGCGGTGCCGAAGCCGGTGGCCGGGTTCAGCTTGATGTTGTTGCCCTTCAGGTGCCAGGCGTTGTCGCCCGGTTCGCATCGGGTGTAGGTGCCGTCCTTCAGGCGGATGATCGCGTCTTCCTGGCGCTTGGCGTACAGGGCGCTACCGCGCGTGTGGGACTTGTGCAGCACGTACTCGGCGTTGTCGATCTTCGCTTCGCCGTTGTCCAGTTGCAGTTCGGCCTTGTCGCCGACCACCAGGGCACCGTTGTCGCGCAGCTTGACGTTGCCGACCAGCTCGCCACGGTTCTCGGCCTGCAGCAGGTTCGCCTCGTCGGCCTCGACCTGCATGCTGCCCTGGCGCAGGACCACGTCGCCGGCCAGGGTCGCGACCTGCTTTTCCTGCTCGTAGCGCGAGGCCTTGGCGGAAACGTAGGTGGGCGAGTCTTCGGGCGGGGTCTTGTCGTTCATGCCCGGGCGGCGCGGCTCGACATAGGCGCCAGCGCAGTACGGACCGGTCTCGGCCAGTTGTGCGGCGGTCAGCTTGTCGCGCGGAACCCAGTCCAGATGGCTGAAGTCTGCACTACGGGAAGCGAGTGCCCTGCCGCCTGCCTCGGTGACCAGCGTGGTCTTGGCTTCGGCCGACTCGCCCTGGCCGGAAGCGGCGGTGGTGCCCGCTACGCCGACCCTGGAACTCACCGCGCTATCGCTGTGGACCGGGCGTGGAGGCAGGCTTTCCGCCGTTGCCTTGGGTGCGCAGGCCCAGCCGCCGGAGGCGGACGCCTGGCAGTCGAACTGCTCGGCGGCGACTACGAACTGGGTGGCTACAGGCTGCATTGCCAGCAGGCTGCCGGTCACCAGCAGAGGGAATTTTTTACGAAACGCGGGAGATTTTACTGCCATCTTGTTAGTCCGGGCTTCCTGCGCGCCATCGGCCCGCTGGGGCCGCACGCCTCTCGATGGGCTGAAAAAGATGCTGGATAATAAAGCATGACCCGCGCAACGGCTAGCGCCGTCGGAGACCCTTGTAATGCCCCATGAAGATGTACGCCTTCAACAACTTAGCGCCTGGCTGGACCAGCAACTGCCCCTTCTATTCCACACGGAAGGCTGGGGTGACGTGCCGCCGGCGGAGCTGCTGCCGGCCAGCAGCGACGCGAGTTTCCGCCGTTATTTCCGCTGGCAGGCACAGGGCCGCAGCCTGATCCTGATGGATGCCCCGCCGCCCCAGGAAGACTGCCGCCCCTTCGTCAAGGTCGCGGGCATGCTCGCCGAGGCCGGTGTCCATGTGCCGCGGATCCTCGCGGCGGACCTTGAGCAGGGCTTCCTGTTGCTCGATGACCTCGGGCGCCAGACCTACCTGGAAGTGATCGACGCCGAAAATGCCGATGCGCTGTTCGAGGATGCCTTCCAGGCACTGCTGGCCCTGCAGCAGCGCAGTCTCGACGCACCGATGCCCGCCTATGACGACGCGCTGCTACGCCGCGAGCTGCAGCTCTTCCCCGACTGGTATCTCACGCGTCACCTGGGTATCGAACTGGCCGGCGAGCAGCTGGCGGCCTGGGAGCGGACCTGCGATCTGCTGGTCGCCAGCGCGCTCGCCCAGCCCCGCGTGCTGGTGCACCGCGACTACATGCCGCGCAACCTGATGCTCAGCACGCCCAATCCCGGCGTGCTGGATTTCCAGGACGCGGTCTACGGCCCGGTCACCTACGACGTCACCAGCCTGTTCAAGGACGCCTTCCTCAGCTGGCCCGAGGTGCGCGTGCGCAACTGGCTGGAGCGCTACTGGAACCTGGCCCGCGAAGCGGGCGTCCCGGTACAGCCGCAGTTCGACGACTTCCTCCGTGCCAGCGACCTGATGGGCGTGCAGCGCCACCTCAAGGTCATCGGCATCTTCGCGCGCATCTGCCACCGCGACGGCAAGCCCAAGTACCTGGGCGATGTGCCGCGCTTCTTCTCCTATATAGAGGCGGTGCTCGCGCGTCGCCCCGAACTGGCCGACCTCAAGGCGCTGCTCGCCTCCCTGCCACAAGCCGAAACGGTGCCCGCATGAGGGCGATGATCCTCGCGGCGGGAAAGGGCGAGCGCATGCGCCCGCTGACGCTGCACACCCCCAAGCCCCTGGTTCGTGCCGGCGGCACCCCGCTGATCGAGTTCCATATCCGCGCCCTCGCCGCTGCGGGGTTCAGTGAGTTGGTGATCAACCATGCCTGGCTCGGCCAGCAGATCGAGGATCACCTGGGCAGCGGCGAGCGCTTCGGCGTCAGCATCCGTTATTCCCCCGAGGGCGAGCCGCTGGAAACCGGAGGGGGCATCCACCGCGCATTGCCGCTGCTGGGCGACGAGCCCTTCCTGGTGGTCAACGGCGACATCTGGACCGACTACGATTTCGGCGCCCTGCGCGATCACCCGTTGCAGGGCCTCGCCCACCTGGTGCTGGTGGATAACCCCAGCCATCATCCGGGCGGTGATTTCCGGCTGGCCGGGGGCATGGTCAGCGACGGCGTGCCTGGCGAGCCCGGGTTCACCTACAGCGGCATCGCCGTGCTCCATCCCGCGCTTTTCGACGGTTGCAGCGCCGGCGCCTTCAAGCTGGCGCCGTTGCTGCGCCGTGCAATGGGGGAGGGGCGTGTCAGCGGCGAGCATTTCGCCGGACGCTGGGTGGATGTCGGCACCCACGAGCGCCTGGCGGAAGTCGAGCGCCTGATCGAGGCGGGGCGCTGAGATGTTCTGGCCCGTCACGCTGCTTGGCGTCATCGCCGGCCTGTTCATCGCCAGCATTCCCGGTGCGCTGCTCGGCGGCCTGCTCGGCCAGGTGGTGGATCGGCGGCTGAAGCTGGATTCCTGGGCCAGCCTGCGCGATCGGCTACGGCGCAGTGGTGCCGTCGCACACGAGGACCTGCTGTTCCTCATGCTGGGCCGCCTGGCCAAGAGCGAGGGCCGGGTGCTGGAGCTGCATATCCAGCAGGCGCGTGCCGAGATGCGCCGCCTGGGGCTGGACGACGCCGGGCAGCGTCGTGCCATCGCCGCGTTCACCCGCGGCAAGGCCGAGCAGGTGGAGCTGCGTGGGCCCCTGCGAGGCTTGCGCTACCAGCGTGCGCAAGGCGAGGCGCTGTTGCGCAGTTGCTGGCAGATGGCGGCGGCGGATGGCCGGGTGGGGCAGCGCGAGCGCGAGCTGATCCTGCTCTGGGGCAAGTGGCTGGATTGGCCGGCGGACCAGGTGGAAGCGCTGTGCGCCGGCTTCGATGTGCCCGGCGGCGCGCCGGTGCGGCGTGGCAGTGCCTACCAGGATGCGTTGTCGCTTCTGGGCGTGAACGCCAACAGCGAGCCGGCGGCGATCAAGCGCGCCTACCGCCGCCTCATCAGCCAGAACCATCCGGACAAGCTGGCCGGTGCGGGGGCCAGCCCGCAGCGGGTGCGCGAGGCCACCGAGAAGACCCGCGAGCTGCACCACGCCTACAGCCTGATCCGCGAGCGTCACGGTTTCCGCTGAGTCAGATACCGGGCGACTGCGGGATGATGGGCGCCGGTGCGGCCGCCGGCGCCCGCTTGCCCGGAGCCTGCAGATGGGCGTCCAGCCAGCCGCGCACCCGCCGGAACAACTGCTCCTGGTCCGCGTCGCGATTGGGCAGGGACTTCAGGCCCACCTGCACATAGGCCGGGTGCTTGTCGCGCTTGCTCGCCTGCAGGCGCTTGAGGGCGGCGGCGCTGTCCAGCGGCTTGTCCTGGTAGAAGAAATCGCCGATCGCCTGCTTGAGCTTGGGCGCCGACTCTTCCAGTGGCGGGCCGTAGCCGGGGGGGACTTCGGCCTCCACCAGCACCAGGTTGTCGATGCCGCTGGAAGACGAATCGCTCAGCGCCTGCACCGCCCAGTAAGCGCCACTGCCGTGGCCCAGCAGGACGATGGTCTTCGGGCTCTGCTGGTTGACGAACACGATGGCCGCCTGGATGCGTTCCGCGATCCGCGTGGCCTGTGCCTTGCGCTCCTCCTCGGCGCTGAGAACGGGCCGGCCCGGGTCGGTGGAGGGCTCGGCGCTGCCCGCCTGCTCGGGCGTCGGGGGCGGGGTGGCCGGGTCGGCCTTCTCGGTTTTCGCGTCGCCGGCGGCGGGCGGCTCGGCCTGCTCGACCGGACGGGGCGGCGGCTCATTGCCCCTGGGGTCGGGCAGGGTCAGGCTGAGGCTGTGCCAGCCGATGTCCGGCAGTTTGCTGCGCAACGGGGCGATCGCCCGCGGCCAGTCGGCGCTCTCGCCATCGCCGGGCAGCAGGATAACCACGCCGCTGGGCTCGGCCACGTTGGCCGGTTTCCACAGGGCGAGGAAACTGTCTTCGCCGGCCTTCAGTTGCTGCTGTTCCTTCTCCGGCAGCTGGCGTTCGAGGGCGGTGGCGTCCTCCTGGCTGCGCTCCTCCAGGGGCGCGCGCTCCACCGGGGTTTGTGCAGGGGCGCTCCCGTCCTCGCCCGCGGCCGGCGGGTCTTCACCCCAGGCGACGGCCGGCAGCAACAGGGCGAGGCAAAGGGCGGCGAGTGTCGGGCGAGGGGCTCGGAGCATCTGAGGATTCCACGGGGTGGCCATAGGCAGGCAGCCTAATGGCTGGGCCGGTATTTGTCAGGCGCACCTTCGCCTCGGTGGGGCTGCTGGAGTAAGGTACGTCGGCTTCGTTCTCGGCAGCCTGGGCTGTGCGGTGTCTCCTGCATGATTCGTTCGTTGTGTCTCTTCCTTCTCGCCTGCTGCCTCGCCGCCTCCCTGGCCGCAGCCCCCGCGCCCGCCCCCGTCGCGCTGGACCCGGCCCTGCGCCAGTGGCTGGACCAGCACCCCCAGCTGCGCGCCGGTGTCGTCCTGCAGGCGCCCTACGCTCAGCTGGACCGGCGCCTGCAGCAGCTGTCCGGGGTCAACGTCGAGCTGCTCGACTGGGTCGCCACGGCGCTCGGCGTGCCCCTGGTCTGGCGCACCTTCGCCGACAACGCCGAGCTGGAGAACGCCCTGCGTACCGGCCAGATCGACCTCGCACCCGGCCTCAGCCAGACCCCCGCGGGCCTGCGCCTGTGGCTGTTTTCCGATCCCTACATGCGCGTGCCGCAACTGGTGGTGGGCGAGCGGGGCAACGGCGGCGCCGTGGATATCGAGAAGCTCGGCAGCGACGAGCCGGTCGCGGTGCGCTCGCCCAGCGCGGTGGCGGACTACCTGCGCGCCACCTATTCCGGCGTCCTGGTACAGCCGGTCGGCAGTGAGCGCCAGGCCTTGCGCGCGGTGCTGGAACAGCAGGTGAAGTACGCGGTGATCGACGAGGCGCAGCTCAGCCGGCTGTCGCGCGAACAGGAGTTCTCCGGCCTTGCGGTGGTCGGCGACATAGGCTTCCCCCAACTGCTGCGGGTCGCCACGCGGCGCGACTGGCCGCAGCTCTCCACGGCGGTGGACGCCGCCCTGCGCACCATCCCGCCGAAGGACCTGGACCAGCTCCACGAGCGCTGGCTGCAGCCGAAATACCCGCGCATCGGCGAGTCGCCCGGCTTCTGGCAGAACCTCGCCCTGCTCTTCGGCGTGCTGCTGCTCAGCGCGGCGGCGATCATCTACTGGCTGCGTCGCCAGCAGCGTGCGCTGGAGAAGCGCCTGCTCGAGGCGCGCCATGCCATCCAGCTGCGCGAGGCGGCGGAAGAGGCGCTGCGCCTGACCCAGTTCTCCATCGACCACAGCACCGTGGGCATCCTCTGGGTCAACTGGGACAGCCACGTGCGCTACGCCAACCGCGCGGTGGAACAGATGCTGGGCTACGCGGCCGGCGGTCTCACCGATCGCCCCCTGGCGCACATCCAGCCGCAGCTGGACATGGACCGCTGGCTCAGCCTCTGGCGCCGTGCGCGCAACCACGACGAGAGCGCCCAGGCGTTCGAGACCGCCTGCCGTCGCGCCGACGGCAGCGAGATGCCCGCCGATGTGTCGCTCAGCTTCCTGCGCTTCGGCACCTCGGAATACCTGGTGGTGTTCCTCACCGATGTCACCGAGCGGCGCCGTGCCCACGCCGCGCTGGAGGAGAGCGAGGCACGCCTCAAGGGCATCGCCTCCAACGTGCCGGGGCTGGTCTTCCGCCTCGAACGCCCGCGTGCCGGCGAAGATGCCGACTTCGCCTTCATCGGCGCCGGCAGCGAGGCCCTGGTGGGCTATGGCGCCCGTGAGCTGCTGGAGACCGGTCGCGGCATCCGCGGCCTGGTGCACCCGGACGATGGCGACGGCTACTGGGCCAGCCAGATGGCCGCCCTCGATGCCGACCGCGACTGGCACTGGCAGGGCCGCATCCTCACCCGCGACGGCCAGTTGCGCTGGGCCGACATCAAGGCCAGCGCGCGCCTCTTCGAGGACGGGCGGGCCACCTGGGACGGCGTGGTCTGGGACATCACCGACAACAAGCAGACCGAGCTCGAACTGGCCGCCTCCCGCGCCCAGCTGCGTGATCTCTCCGCGCACCTGGAAAGCGTGCGGGAAGAGGAGAAGGCACGTATCGCCCGCGAGGTGCACGACGAACTGGGTCAGGTGCTCACCGTGCTCAAGCTGGAGACCTCCATGTGCGAACTGGCCTACGGCGAGCTGGACCCCGGCCTCGGCGAGCGGCTGAACAGCATGAAGCGCCTGATCGCCCAGCTGTTCCAGCTGGTGCGCGACGTGGCCACGGCGCTGCGCCCACCGATCCTCGACGCCGGCATCGCCTCGGCCATCGAATGGCAGGCGCGGCGCTTCGAGGCGCGCAGCGGCATTCCCTGCCTGGTGCGGGTGCCGGACTCGCTGCCGCAACTGTCGGACGCCAAGGCCATCGGCCTGTTCCGCATCCTCCAGGAGGCGCTGACCAATGTGCTGCGCCACGCCCGGGCCCACAGCGTCGAGGTGGCGCTGGAGCGCGATGGCGACGACCTGCAATTGATCATCAGCGACGATGGCGCGGGCTTCGACCCGCAGGCCTGCCGCCCCGGGGCCTCGTTCGGCCTGGTGGGCATGCGCGAACGGGTGCTGATGCTGGGCGGCGCGCTGTCGATCGACAGCGCGCCGGGAGAGGGCACCACGCTGGTGGTGCGCATCGCTTTGGACAAGGAGAAGAACGCGTGATCCGAGTACTGGTGGCCGAAGACCACACCATCGTCCGCGAGGGCATCAAGCAGTTGATCGGCCTGGCCAAGGACCTCTGCGTGGTGGGCGAGGCGAGCAACGGCGAGCAGTTGCTCGAAACCCTGCGCCAGACGCCCTGCGAGGTGGTGCTGCTGGATATCTCCATGCCCGGCGTCAACGGCCTTGAAGCCATTCCGCGCATCCGTGCGCTGACCAGCCCGCCGGCGGTGCTGGTGCTGTCGATGCACGACGAGGTGCAGATGGCGGCGCGCGCACTGAAGATCGGCGCCGCCGGCTACGCCACCAAGGACAGCGACCCCGCCCTGTTGCTGACGGCGATCCGCAAGGTCGCCTCCGGCGGGCGCTACATCGACCCGGAGCTGGCCGATCGCATGGTCTTCGAGGTCGGCCTGACCGATTCGCGCCCGCCCCACGCGTTGCTTTCCGAACGTGAATTCTCGGTGTTCGAGCGCCTGGTGAAGGGCGAGGGTGTCAACGAGATCGCCCAGCACCTGGCCGTCAGCGGCAAGACGGTGAGCACCCACAAGGCGCGGCTGATGCAGAAGCTCGGCGCCCATTCGGTGGCCGACCTGGTCAAGTACGCGGTGGAGCACAAGCTGGTCTGAATACCTGATCGGGTCGCTGGGAATTGTAGGGCTCGCCCTACACGCGATCCTCCGACGGCCTTATAGCAATCTCTCATAGCGCCCGATTTGCGTGGCTTGCCGGCTTCTCTAGTCTCTGGGGACGGCATAAACAAAAATCAAAAAGGTGCGGTGATGGCCTCCATTCCGGCGAACGATGTACTGGTCAGCTTCCGTGGCGTGCAGAAGAGCTACGACGGCGAGTCGCTCATCGTCAAAGACCTCAACCTGGACATTCGCAAAGGCGAGTTCCTGACCCTGCTGGGCCCCTCCGGCTCCGGCAAGACCACCAGCCTGATGATGCTCGCCGGGTTCGAGACCCCGACCAATGGCGAGATCCTCCTGGCCGGGCGTTCCATCAACAACGTGCCGCCGCACAAGCGCGACATCGGCATGGTGTTCCAGAACTACGCCCTGTTCCCGCACATGACGGTGGCCGAGAACCTGGCCTTCCCGCTCACCGTGCGCGGCATGAACAAGACCGATATCAGCGAGCGCGTGAAGCGTGCGCTGTCCATGGTCCAGCTCGACAGCTTCCGCAACCGCTACCCGGCGCAGCTCTCCGGCGGCCAGCAGCAGCGCGTGGCCCTGGCCCGTGCCCTGGTGTTCGAGCCGCAGCTGGTGCTGATGGACGAGCCGCTGGGCGCGCTCGACAAGCAGCTGCGCGAGCACATGCAGATGGAGATCAAGCACATCCACCAGCGCCTGGGCGTGACGGTGGTGTACGTGACCCACGACCAGGGCGAAGCGCTGACCATGTCCGACCGCGTGGCCGTGTTCCACCAGGGCGAGATCCAGCAGATCGCCCCCCCGCGCGAGCTCTACGAGTCCCCCAGCAACACCTTCGTGGCCAACTTCATCGGCGAGAACAACCGGCTCAACGGCCAGTTGGTCAGCCGTGACGGCGAGCGCTGCGTGGTCAGCCTGGCCCGTGGCGAGAAGGTCGAGGCGCTGGCGGTCAACGTCGGCCAGCCGGGCGAGCCGGTGACCCTGTCGATCCGTCCCGAGCGGATACGCCTGAACGGCGGCAGCGAGAGCTGCGCGAACCGTTTCTCCGGCCGCGTCGAGGAGTTCGTCTACCTGGGCGACCACGTGCGCATCCGCATGGAGGTCTGTGGCAAGCCCGACTTCTTCGTCAAGCAACCCATTGCCGAGCTCGACCCCGCATTGGCGGTAGGCGACGTGGTGTCCCTCGGTTGGCAAGTGGAGCACGTGCGCGCACTGGACCCGCTGATAGCGGACTGACGACGCGGCGGCACCCCGGCATTACCCACCCAGCACTATGGAGAAAACAACAATGTCCAAATCCTTGAAGCTCACTGCCCTTGCGTTGGGGCTGGCATGCGCCGCACAGGCCATGGCAGCCGACCTGACCGTCGTTTCATTCGGCGGCGCGAACAAGAACGCCCAGGTGAAGGCGTTCTACGAACCCTTCCAGGCGTCCACCAGCAACAAGATCATCGCCGGCGAGTACAACGGCGAGATGGCCAAGGTGAAAGCCATGGTCGATACCGGCAGCGTTTCCTGGAACCTGGTGGAGGTCGAATCCCCCGAGCTGTCCCGCGGCTGCGACGAGGGCCTGTTCGAGGAGCTGGACCCGGCCCAGTTCGGCAAGGTCGAGGACTTCGTTCCCGGGGCCATCCAGCCCTGCGGCGTCGGCTTCTTCGTCTGGTCCACCGTGCTGGCCTACAACGCCGACAAGCTGAAGACCGCGCCCGCCAGCTGGGCCGATTTCTGGGACACCAGCAAGTTCCCGGGCAAGCGCGGCCTGCGCAAGGGCGCCAAGTACACCCTGGAATTCGCCCTGATGGCCGACGGCGTCGCGCCCAAGGACGTCTACACCGTGCTCGCCACCAAGGAAGGCCAGGACCGCGCATTCAAGAAGCTCGACCAGATCAAGCCGAGCATCCAGTGGTGGGAAGCCGGCGCCCAGCCGCCGCAGTTCCTCGCCTCGGGCGACGTGGTCATGAGCTCCGCCTACAACGGCCGCATCGCCGCCGTGCAGAAGGAGAGCAACCTGAAGGTGGTGTGGACCGGCGGCATCTATGACTTCGACGCCTGGGCCATCCCGAAAGGCGCCAAGGATCAGGAAGCCGCACTGAAGTTCATCGCCTTCTCGGTCAAGCCCGAGCAGCAGAAGATCTACTCCGAGAACATCGCCTACGGTCCGGCCAACAAGCAGGCGGTGCCGCTGCTGGACAAGGGCCTGCTCAAGGACATGCCGACCACGCCTGAGAACATCAAGGACCAGGTCGCCATGAACGTGACCTTCTGGGCCGACTACGGCGAGCAGCTGGAGCAACGCTTCAACTCCTGGGCCGCCAAGTAACCGGCCACCCAGCACATCCCCTCCTCCTCGCGGGGGAGGGGAGTACCCAGAGATCCACCGGAGTTCGCCATGGCCACCCTCGTCGCCGGCCCGACCCTCAAGCAACGCCTCGCGCGTGCCGAGCGGGTCAACCGCCTGAAGTCCCAGGCCCTGATCCTGCCGCTGCTGCTGTTCCTCCTGCTGACTTTCCTGGTCCCCATCGGCACCCTGCTCTACAAGAGCGTGAGCAACCCCGAGGTGGTCGGCGCGCTGCCGCGTACCGTCGAGGCGATCACCGCCTGGGACGGCAAGGCGCTGCCCGATGAGCCGGCCTACAAGGCCCTGGCCGAGGACCTCGCTGCCGCGCGCAAGAACCAGACCATCGGCGATCTTTCCAAGCGCCTGAACATGGAGCTGGCCGGCTACCGCAGCCTGATGGCCAAGACCGCCCGCGCCTTGCCGTTCAAGGAGACCCCCGCTTCCTACAAGGACGCGATGGAAGGCCTCGACGAGCGCTGGGGCGACCCGGCCTACTGGCAGGCGATCCGCCGCAACGCATCGAGCCTGACCCCCTATTACCTGCTGGCGGCCGTCGACCATCGCATCGACGACCTCGGCGAAGTCGCCCCGGCGACGCCGGACCAGGCCATCTACCTGGACATCTTCACCCGCACCTTCTGGATGGGCGCGGTGATCACCCTGATCTGCCTGGTGCTGGCCTACCCGCTGGCCTACCTGCTGGCCAACCTGCCGACGCGCAAGAGCAACCTGCTGATGATCCTGGTGCTGTTGCCGTTCTGGACCTCGATCCTGGTGCGCGTGGCGGCGTGGATCGTGCTGTTGCAATCCGGTGGCCTGATCAACGGCGCGCTGCTCAAGCTGGGCCTGATCGACCAGCCGCTGCAGCTGGTGTTCAACCGCACCGGCGTTTACGTGGCGATGGTGCACATCATGCTGCCGTTCATGATCCTGCCGATCTACAGCGTGATGAAGGGCATCTCGCCCACCTACATGCGTGCGGCGATCTCCCTCGGCTGCCACCCCTTCGCCAGCTTCTGGCGGGTGTACTTCCCGCAGACCGTGGCCGGTGTCGGCGCGGGCTGCCTGCTGGTGTTCATCCTGTCCATCGGCTACTACATCACCCCGGCGCTGCTGGGCAGCCCGAACGACCAGATGGTCAGCTACTTCGTCGCCTTCTTCACCAACACCACCATCAACTGGGGCATGGCCACGGCCCTGGGCGGCATGCTGCTGCTCGCCACCATGGTGCTCTACGTCGTCTACAGCTGGCTGGTGGGCGCCGGCCGCCTGCGCCTGGGTTGAGGAGATAAGAAATGCTGAGTCCCTACATGTCCCCGGTCGAGCGCCTGTGGTTCTACACCCTGCGCATCCTCTGCGGCCTGGTGCTGCTGTTCCTGATCCTGCCGGTGCTGGTGATCATCCCGCTGTCGTTCAACTCGGGCACCTTCCTGGTCTACCCGCTGCAAGGGTTCTCGCTGCGCTGGTACGCCGACTTCTTCAGCTCGGCCGAGTGGATGCGCGCGCTGACCAACAGCATCATCGTGGCGCCGGCCGCGACCTTGCTGGCGATGGTCTTCGGCACCCTGGCCTCCATCGGCCTGACCCGTGGCGAATTCCGCGGCAAGGCGCTGGTGATGAGCCTGCTGATCTCGCCGATGGTGGTGCCGGTGGTGATCATCGGCGTCGCCAGCTACCTGTTCTTCGCCCCGCTGGGCCTCGGCAACAGCTACCTGTCGCTGATCCTGGTGCATGCGGTGCTCGGCGTGCCCTTCGTCATCATCACCGTGTCGGCCACCCTGCAGGGCTTCAACCACAACCTGGTGCGCGCCGCCGCCAGCCTGGGCGCGCCGCCGCTGACCGCGTTCTTCCGCGTCACCCTGCCGCTGATCGCGCCGGGGGTGATCTCGGGGGCGCTGTTCGCCTTCGCCACCTCTTTCGATGAAGTGGTGGTGACGCTGTTCCTCGCCGGCCCCGAGCAGGCCACCCTGCCGAGGCAGATGTTCAGCGGCATCCGCGAGAACCTCAGCCCCACCATCGCGGCGGCGGCGACCCTGCTGATCGGTTTCTCCGTGGTGCTGTTGCTGGTGCTGGAATGGCTGCGCGGGCGCAGCGAGAAGCTGCGCACCTCGATGCCGGAATGACCGCCTGATGCGGTGCGAACGGGGAGTTCAGGCTCCCCGTTCGCATGTCGGCTGATCATCGCTGACGTATGACAAAGCCTTGGAAGCGGACTCAGGCTACAATCCGCGCCACCGTGATTCTGCTCCGAGGTCTGTCATGCAACCCTTCGCCATCGCACCGTCGATCCTTTCCGCCGATTTCGCCCGCCTGGGCGAGGAAGTCGACAACGTGCTCGCCGCTGGCGCCGATATCGTCCACTTCGACGTGATGGACAACCACTACGTGCCCAACCTGACCATCGGCCCGATGGTCTGCTCGGCACTGCGCAAGTACGGCGTCACCGCGCCCATCGACGTGCACCTGATGGTCTCCCCGGTGGATCGCATCATCGGCGACTTCATCGAGGCCGGCGCTACCTACATCACCTTCCACCCGGACGCTTCCCTGCACGTCGACCGCTCGCTGCAGCTGATCCGCGATGGCGGCTGCAAGGCCGGCCTGGTGTTCAACCCGGCGGCGGGCCTGGATGCGCTGAAGTACGTGATGGACAAGGTCGACATGATCCTGCTGATGAGCGTGAACCCCGGCTTCGGCGGGCAGAAGTTCATCCCCGGCACCCTCGACAAGCTGCGCGAGGCGCGCGCGCTGATCGACGCTTCCGGCCGCGACATCCGCCTGGAGATCGACGGCGGCGTCAACGTGAAGAACATCCGCGAGATCGCTGCTGCGGGCGCCGACACCTTCGTCGCCGGCTCGGCCATCTTCAACACGCCGGACTACGCCGAAGTCATCGCCGCCATGCGCGCCGAGCTGGCCCAGGCCTGATGAGCGCCCTGCAGCGGCTGTTCGACGGGCGCCTGCCGCGCCTGGTGATGTTCGACCTGGACGGCACCCTGGTGGACTCGGTCCCCGACCTCGCCGCCGCCATCGACCACATGCTCGTGACCCTCGGCCGACCGGCCGCGGGCATCGGGCGGGTGCGCGAATGGGTCGGCAACGGTGCCCGGGTTCTGGTGCGCCGCGCGCTGGCCGGCGGCCTCGATCATGCCGCCGTGCATGACGAGGATGCCGAGAAGGCGCTGGCGATCTTCATGGAGGCCTATGCCGACAGCCATTCACTGACGGTGGTCTACCCGGGCGTCGCCGAGACCCTCAAGTGGCTGAAGAAGAAGGGCGTCGAGCTGGCGCTGATCACCAACAAGCCGGAGCGCTTCGTCGCCCCCTTGCTGGACGAGATGAAGCTCGGGCGCTACTTCCCGCTGATCATCGCCGGCGACACCCTGCCCCAGCAGAAGCCGGACCCGGCGGCGCTGCTGCACGTGATGCACATGACCGGCACCAGCCGCAGCGAGTCGTTGTTCATCGGCGACTCGCGCAACGACGTGCTGGCGGCCAAGGCGGCCGGCGTGCAATGCGTGGCGCTGAGCTACGGCTACAACCACGGCCGGCCCATCAGCGAAGAGGAGCCGGCACTGGTGGTGGACGACCTGCGCGAGCTGCTGCCTGGCGGTTGCGCGGCACACGGCGCTGCGCTAATGTCGCCCGACTCCCCAGATCATCTGCCTCACAGAGATAGAAACGTGCTGGTTCCCTGCAAGCGTTGGCTCGAACGAGCCGGAATGAAGATCATCAAGGCCGCGGCCCGTTGGCGCTGGCGCGCCTGATTCGATTCTGGCCGGATACCTGCTCCGGCGCGCTCGCACACCGACGTTTTTCTCCAGGAGCCTCCGGGCTCCTCGCCCACGAGGCTGATCATGACCCGCGATGAATTCCTGCGTTTGGCCGCCCAAGGCTACAACCGCATCCCGCTCGCCTTCGAAACGCTGGCGGATTTCGACACCCCCCTTTCCCTCTACCTGAAGCTGGCCGACACGCCCTTCTCCTACCTGCTCGAATCGGTGCAGGGCGGCGAGAAGTGGGGCCGCTATTCGATCATCGGCCTGCAAAGCCGCACCGTGCTGCGCGCCCACGGCCACCAGGTCAGCGTCAGCGTCGATGGCGAGGTGGTGGAGCGTGAGGAGAGCGAGGACCCGCTGGGCTTCGTCGAGGCCTTCAAGGACCGCTACCAGGTGGCGCCCATCGCCGGGCTGCCGCGCTTCAACGGTGGGCTGGTGGGCTACTTCGGCTATGACTGCGTGCGTTATGTCGAGAAGCGCCTGGCCAACTGCCCGACCCCCGATCCGCTGGGCACCCCGGACATCCTGCTGATGGTCTCCGACGCGGTGGTGGTGTTCGACAACCTGGCGGGCAAGCTTCACGCCATCGTGCTGGTCGACCCGGCCGCGCCCGACGCCTTCGAACGTGGGCAGGCCGCGCTGGCCGAGCTGCGCGAGAAGCTGCGCCTGCCGATCACCCCGCGCCTGGGCGTGGACCCGGCGCTGCAGTTGACTGAGGACCTGCCCTACCGCTCCAGCTCGACCCGCGAGGACTACGAGCAGGCGGTGCGCGAGATCAAGGAATACATCCTAGCCGGCGACTGCATGCAGGTGGTGATCTCCCAGCGCATGACCATCGACTTCAAGGCTGCGCCCATCGACCTGTACCGGGCGCTGCGCTGCTTCAACCCGACGCCCTACATGTACTTCTTCAACTTCGGCGACTTCCACGTGGTGGGCAGCTCGCCGGAGGTGCTGGTGCGCGTCGAGGACGGCCTGGTCACCGTGCGCCCGATCGCCGGCACCCGGCCGCGTGGCGCCACCGAGGAGGCCGACCTGGCGCTGGAGGAGGACCTGCTCTCCGACGCCAAGGAGATCGCCGAGCACCTGATGCTCATCGATCTGGGACGCAACGACGTCGGCCGCGTGTCCTCCACCGGCTCGGTGAAGGTCACCGAGAAGATGGTGATCGAGCGCTATTCCAACGTGATGCACATCGTCTCCAACGTCACCGGGCAACTGAAGGAAGGCGTCTCGGCCATGGACGCGCTGCGCGCCATCCTGCCGGCCGGCACGCTCTCCGGGGCGCCGAAGATCCGCGCGATGGAAATCATCGACCAGCTCGAGCCGGTCAAGCGTGGCGTCTACGGCGGTGCCGTGGGCTACCTGGCCTGGAACGGCAACATGGACACCGCCATCGCGATCCGCACGGCGGTCATCAAGGACGGCCAACTGCACGTGCAGGCGGGCGCGGGGATCGTCGCCGACTCTGTTCCGGCACTGGAATGGGAAGAGACGCTGAACAAGCGCCGCGCCATGTTCCGTGCCGTGGCTCTCGCCGAACAGACCGCCAAGACCGACGCCTGAGGATCGCCCCATGTTGCTGATGATCGACAACTACGACTCTTTTACCTACAACGTGGTGCAGTACCTCGGTGAGCTGGGCGCGGACGTGCACGTGATCCGTAACGACGAGCTTTCCGTCGCCGAGATCGAGGCACTGAACCCCGAGCGCATCGTGGTCTCCCCCGGCCCCTGCACCCCCACCGAAGCGGGGGTCTCCCTCGAGGTGATCAAGCATTTCGCCGGCAAGCTGCCGATTCTTGGCGTATGCCTGGGCCACCAGAGCATCGGCCAGGCCTTCGGCGGTGATGTGGTGCGCGCGCGCCAGGCCATGCACGGCAAGACCAGCCCCGTGTTCCACGAGGACCAGGGCGTGTTCGAAGGGCTGAACAACCCGCTGACCGTGACCCGCTACCACTCGCTGATCGTGAAGCGCGAGACGCTTCCGGAGTGCCTGGAAATCACCGCCTGGACCCAGCACGCCGACGGCGCGGTGGACGAGATCATGGGCCTGCGCCACAAGACGCTGAACATCGAGGGTGTGCAATTCCATCCGGAATCCATACTCACCGAGCAAGGCCACGAGCTGTTGGCCAATTTCCTCAAGCAACAAGGCGGGGTGCGCTGAGATGGATATCAAGGAAGCCCTCAACCGCGTGGTCAACCAGCTGGACCTGACCACCGAGGAAATGCAGGACGTGATGCGCCTGATCATGACCGGGCAGTGCACCGACGCGCAGATCGGTGCCTTCCTCATGGGCATGCGCATGAAGAGCGAGACCATCGACGAGATCGTCGGGGCGGTCTCGGTGATGCGCGAGCTGGCCAGCCGCGTGGAGCTGGAATCGATGGCGCGGGTGGTCGACGTGGTCGGCACCGGTGGCGACGGCGCCAACATCTTCAACGTCTCCTCGGCCGCCAGCTTCGTGGTCGCCGCGGCAGGCGGCAAGGTCGCCAAGCACGGCAACCGCGCGGTGTCCGGCAAGACCGGCAGCGCCGACGTGCTGGAAGCGGCCGGCATCTACCTGGACCTGAAGCCCGAGCAGGTGGCGCGCTGCATCCAGCACGTCGGCGTCGGCTTCATGTTCGCCCAGGTCCATCACAAGGCGATGAAATACGCCGCCGGCCCGCGCCGCGAGCTGGGCCTGCGCACCCTGTTCAACATGCTCGGCCCGCTTACGAATCCGGCCGGTGTGAAGCACCAGGTGGTCGGAGTGTTCAGCCAGGCGCTGTGCCGCCCGCTGGCCGAGGTGCTCAAGCGCCTGGGCAGCGAGCACATCCTGGTGGTGCATTCGAAGGACGGCCTGGACGAGATCAGCCTCGCCGCGCCGACCCATGTCGCCGAGCTGAAGGACGGCGTGGTCACCGAGTACCAGGTGCAGCCCGAAGACTTCGGCATCAAGAGCCAGAGCCTGATTGGCCTCGCCGTGGACAGCCCGCAGCAGTCGCTGGAGCTGATCCGCGACGCGCTGGGGCGGCGCAAGACCGAGAATGGCCAGAAGGCCGCCGAGATGATCGTGCTCAACGCCGGTGCCGCGCTCTATGCGGCGGACCACGCGAGCACCTTCAAGGAAGGCGTGCAGCTCGCCCATGACGCCCTGCACACCGGCCTCGCCCGCGAGAAGCTGGACGAGCTGGCCTCCTTTACCGCGGTGTTCCGAGTGGAGAATGAAGCGTGAGCATCCCAACCGTTCTTGAAAAGATCCTGGCCCGCAAGGCCGAGGAAGTCGCCGAGCGCCGCCTGCGCGTGCCCTTCTCCGAGCTCGAGGCCCTGGCCCGCGCCGCCGATGCGCCCCGTGGCTTTGCCCGCGCCATGCTGGAGCAGGTCGCGCGCAAGCAGCCGGCGGTGATCGCCGAGATCAAGAAGGCGTCGCCGAGCAAAGGGGTGATTCGCGAGGATTTCGTCCCGGCGCAGATCGCCCGCAGCTACCAGGACGGCGGTGCGACCTGCCTATCGGTGCTGACCGACATCGATTTCTTCCAGGGCGGCGACGCCTACCTGCAGGAAGCCCGCGCCGCCTGTTCGCTGCCGGTGATCCGCAAGGATTTCCTCATCGACCCCTACCAGGTGGTCGAGGCACGGGCGCTGGGCGCCGACTGCGTGCTGCTGATCGTCTCGGCGCTTTCCGATGCGCAGATGGGCGAGCTGGCGAAGACCGCCAAGGACGTGGGGCTGGATGTACTGGTGGAGGTGCACGATGGCGATGAGCTGGAGCGTGCGCTGAATACGCTGGACACCCCGCTGGTGGGGATCAACAACCGTAACCTGCACACCTTCGAGGTCAGCCTGGAGGCCACCCTGGACCTGCTGCCGCGGATTCCGCGCGATCGTCTGGTGATCACCGAAAGCGGCATCCTCAATCGCGCCGACGTCGAGCTGATGGAGGTGAGCGAGGTGTTCGGCTTCCTCGTGGGCGAGGCGTTCATGCGGGCCGAGGAACCTGGCACCGAGTTGCGCCGTCTGTTCTTCCCCGAGCGTGGCGGGGTCAGCCGGGCGGTCGATCCTGACTGATGGAAGTGCACATGGAAAAGCCGGCGTCCTGCCGGCTTTTTCATGTGCGCGTCTCAGCGGGTACCGAATACCACCATGGTCTTGCCCTTGACGTGTACCAGGCCCTGTTCCTCCAGGCTCTTGAGTACGCGTCCGACCATCTCCCGCGAGCAGCCGACGATGCGACCGATTTCCTGGCGGGTGATCTTGATCTGCATGCCGTCCGGGTGAGTCATGGCGTCGGGCTGCTTGCAGAGGTCCAGCAGGGTACGAGCGACACGACCGGTGACGTCGAGGAATGCCAGGTCGCCGACCTTGCGCGTGGTGTTGCGCAGGCGATCCGCCATCTGGCTGCCCAGGGCGTAGAGGATCTCCGGGTCCTGCTGGGTCAGTTCACGGAACTTGGCGTAGCTGAGTTCAGCGACTTCGCATTCCGTCTTGGCCCGTACCCAGGCACTGCGTTCCTTCTCGGTTCCTTCCTTTTCGAACAACCCCATCTCGCCGAAGAAATCCCCGGAGTTGAGATAGGCGATGATCATTTCCCGGCCGTCGTCATCCTCGATGAGGATGGTGACCGAGCCCTTGATGATGAAGAAGAGCGTCTCGCAACGGTCACCCGCATAGATGATGGTGCTCTTTGCCGTGTAACGACGGCGGTGACAGTGCGCTAGCAGCTTGTCGAGGTTCTTGATTTTAGGTGTGAGGGTAATAGCTACCATGCCCGAGTCCCGAAATTTTGAAGGTAAGCCTTTGTCCAACAGGCACTTTCTTATTAGTTATCTGGCTAAGTGTGCCAGTTATCCGGCGTCAGCTTAACAGACGGACCGTGACCGGTGATCCGAAATTGAGACGCAGGTAACAACTGCCGGGGAACTAAACGACCAACGTATGTGACACGCGGCGCCTCCCAGGCGCTGTGATAAGCTGGCGACCCTTTTTTTCAGCCTGGAGTCTGGCGATGAAAGCGCGTATCCAGTGGGCGGGCGAAGCCCTCTTCCTCGGCGAGTCCGGCAGCGGCCATGCCGTGGTGATGGACGGTCCGCCGGAAAGCGGCGGTCGCAACCTCGGCGTGCGTCCGATGGAAATGCTGCTGATCGGCCTGGGCGGCTGCACCAACTTCGATGTGGTGAGCATCCTCAAGAAGTCCCGCCAGCCGGTGGAGAGCTGCGAAGCCTTCCTCAAGGCCGAGCGCGCCGACGAGGACCCCAAGGTGTTCACCCGGATCCACGTGCACTTCGTGGTCAAGGGCCGCGGCCTGAAGGAGGCGCAGGTCAAGCGCGCCGTCGAGCTTTCCGCCGAGAAATACTGCTCCGCCTCCATCATGCTCGGGCGCGCCGGCGTCGAGATCACCCACGATTACGAGATCGTCGAGCTCGGCTGATCGGCATACACCCGATCATCATATTCGGGGCGCAGACTCTGGCAGGTGACGCCCGTCGACTGCATAATGCGCCCCCTCGTTTTTCCGGGGCACTCCGCCCCAGAACCGATAACCACAATCGCCATCGCGAAGAGGTGTAAACCGTCCTACGCAGAAGTCACTGTGCGCTTCTGACGGGCATGCTCAACAACGCGGCAGGGCCGCAATGAACAGAGAGTTCCCAACGGTGAAAAGCAAACTCAAGCTCCACGGGTTCAACAACCTGACGAAGACCTTGAGCTTCAACATCTATGACATCTGCTATGCAGAGACCCCCGAGGACCAGCAGGCCTACGTCCAGTACATCGACGAAGAGTACGACGCCGAGCGCCTGACCCAGATCCTCACCGACGTGGTCGACATCATAGGTGCGAACATCCTCAACATCGCCCGCCAGGATTACGATCCCCAGGGCGCCAGCGTGACCATCCTCATTTCCGAGCAGCCGGTGACGCCCACCGACAGCCAGATCGAGGAATCCCCCGGCCCGCTGCCCGAGACCATCCTGGCCCATCTGGACAAGAGCCACATCACCGTTCACACCTACCCGGAAATCCATCCGGTGTCGGGGATCGCGACCTTCCGCGTGGACATCGACGTTTCCACCTGCGGTGTGATTTCGCCCCTGAAGGCGCTCAACTACCTGATCCACCAGTTCGACTCGGACATCGTCACCGTCGATTATCGCGTGCGTGGCTTCACCCGCGATGTGGAAGGCCGTAAGCACTTCATCGACCACGAGATCAACTCGATCCAGAACTACCTCTCCGACGATACCCAGGACGCGTACCAGATGACGGACGTGAACGTGTACCAGGAGAACCTGTTCCACACCAAGATGCTGTTGAAGAACTTCGACCTGGACAACTACCTGTTCGGCGACGCGACCTCCAACCTGACCGCTGAGCAGCGCAAGCAGGTCGAAGAGCGCGTCCGGCACGAGATGCTGGAAATCTTCTACGCGCGCAATATGCCGCGCTGAGGCGCGGGGGCTGCAAGCTCGAAGCCGCAAGCTACAAGTGGAAAGCACAAAGGGCGCCCAGGCGCCCTTTGTCGTTTTTGCAGTCTGTCGTTTTCTTGCAGCTTGAGGCTTGCGGCTTGCCGCTGCGTCAGACCCTGTAGGTGCTCTTGGTCATCAACTTGGAAAGCAGCGTCATGCCGAACTTCACCGGAGCGGGGAAGCGCAGGCCGCCGGCCTCCAGCGCGGTAGTGGCGTGGTGCTCTTCGTCCGTGCGCATCTGCTCGAGGATGGCGCGGGACTTGGCGTCCTCGGCGGGGATCTGCTGCAGGTGGTCGTCCAGGTGCTTGCAGACCTGGTCCTCGGTGGCGGCGACGAAGCCGAGGCTGACCTTGTCGCTGATCAGGCCGGCGACGGCGCCGACACCGAAGGACAGGCCGTAGAACAGCGGGTTGAGCACGCTGGGGCGGCCCCCCAGCTCGCGGATGCGTTGCTCGCACCAGGCCAGGTGGTCGATCTCCTCCTCGGCGGCGTGCTCCATGGCCTTGCGCACTTCCGGCAGCTTGGCGGTCAGTGACTGGCCCTGGTACAGAGCCTGGGCGCAGACTTCACCGGTGTGGTTGATACGCATCAGGCCGGTGACATGGCGGCTGTCCGCCTCGCTCATGGGCGCTTCGTCCTGCAGGTTCGCCGGGTTGGGGCGATAGGGCTGGCCCTTGAAGGGAAGCA
Source organism: Pseudomonas sp. USHLN015 (assembly GCF_037153275.1). NCBI lineage: Bacteria > Pseudomonadati > Pseudomonadota > Gammaproteobacteria > Pseudomonadales > Pseudomonadaceae > Pseudomonas > Pseudomonas sp. USHLN015. The sequence continues at coordinate 13,689 of NZ_JBBCKP010000015.1, read as the reverse complement.
GGGTCTTGAGGGCCGCATCGGCCTGGAGCAGGAAGCGGTCAACGGGGGAGTACTGGCGTTCGGTGGCCATGGGGCACCTCCGGTAGGCAAGAATGCCGGGCAGTTTAACCCATCGGGCCTGCCCGGGTTTGATCGGGATCACTGCAGCTCGCGCAGCACCCGGAAGCCCAGGGCGTAGTCGTCGCGCCCCGGCTGCTTGAGATCACGCAGGCTGGTTCGCAGGTAGGAAGGTCCGCTGTTCCAGGCGCCACCCCGCACCACGCGCGGGCTGCGGTCGAGCAGCGCCGCGGCCTGCGTCTCGCTGCCGTCGAAGGGGGCGACGAAGCGCGAGGCGGTCCATTCCCAGACGTTGCCGGCGGTGTCGTGCAGCCCGAAGGCGTTGGCCGGGTACTGGCCCACCTGCGCGGTCTTGCCGCGGATCGCATTGGGCGTGCCGCAGCCCCGGCAATGGGCGCGTGGTGCGCTCTCGCTGCTGTCCAGCTCGTCGCCCCACGCGTAATAGCCACGGCTACCGGCCCGCGCGGCGTATTCCCATTCCGCCTCGGTGGGCAGCCGATAGCGCTGGCCCGTGGCCTGGCTCAGCCAGTCGCAGTAGGCGCGGGCGTCGAACCAGCTCACGTGGATCACCGGGCGCTGCCCGGAAAGGCCCCAGCCTTCGTTGTCGGGCATCGGCTTGCCGGTGGCGCTCGCGTAGCGCTGCCAGTCGTCGAAGGTCAGCTCGACGCGACCGATGGCGAAGGGTTTCTCGATGACCACGCGATGGGGCGGGCGCTCGTTGTCGTTGCCGCGCCCGGTTGCATCGCCCATGAGGAATTCGCCCGCAGGGACCACCACCAGCTCGGGGCCCTGGGCGCCGTCCGGCAGTGCATCACGCAGGCGCTCGCCGGCCTGTTGGGCCAGGGCGGCGAGCGGTAGCAGCGAGAGGGCGAGGAGTAGCGTGCGGCGCATCAGCCCGGTGGCCAGTGCAGCTGGCGCTGACCGAGCACGTGCATGTGGATGTGGTAGACGGTCTGGCCGCCCAGCTCGTTGCAGTTCATCACCACGCGGAAGCCTTCTTCGCAGCCCTGTTCCTTCGCCAGGCGCTGGGCGGTGTGGACGATATGCCCGGTCAGCGCCTTGTCGTCCTCGGTGAGGTCGTTGAGGGTGGCGATGTGTTTTTTCGGGATCACCAGGAAGTGCACCGGGGCCTGGGGGGCGATGTCGTGGAAGGCGATCACGTGATCGTCTTCATAGAGCTTGCGCGCGGGGATGTCCCCAGCGACGATTTTGCAGAACAGACAGTCCACGGACATTCTCCGGCCTGTTATAAGAAGCCCCCGAGTTTAGCGGCGCGTGTTTATCCCGGCCAGCCTGCCTGGCCGCACAAGGAGCCTGTGTGAAGAACGACATCCACGATCTGGGGCTGGTGCTGGACTCCAAGGTCAAGCTCATCGTCATCGAGTCCTGGGACGAGCAGCGCGTGCTGGAGACCCTGACCACCCTGGCGGTCAAGCGCGGGCTCGGCCTGTTCACCTGGGCGGTGACCGAGGGCCTGCAGCGCCTCGGTTTCGGTGGCGAACCGGTAGGCGATGGCGCGAGCACCGATGCGGAAGCCGCGTTGCGCCTGATCAAGGCCGACCCGCAACCCAATCTCTACGTGATGTGCGACCTGCACCCCTTCTTCGACGACAACCCCAAGCTGGTGCGCCTGCTCAAGGAAGTCGCCATGGCCGAGGCCATTCACAAGCCGACCCTGGTGCTGGTCTCCCACGCGATGAAGCTGCCCGCCGAAGTGCAGCGCTACAGTGCGCGCTTCAGCCTGGCCCTGCCGAGCGAAGATGAGTTGCTGGCCATCGTCCGCGAAGAAGCCGCGCGCTGGAGCGAGCGCAACCGTGGCGCTCGCGTGCGCACCGACAACCGCACCCTGCAGCAGGTGGTGAAGAACCTGCGCGGGCTCAGCCATGGCGAGGCGCGTTCGCTGGCGCGCAACGTGATCTGCGATGACGGCGCCATCACCCAGGAAGACCTGCCGGAGCTGAACAAGACCAAGTTCCAGCTGCTCGACCTGGAAGGCGTGCTCAGCTTCGAATACGACACCGCGCGCTTCGCCGACGTCGGTGGGCTGGCCCACCTCAAGCGCTGGCTGGGCGAGCGTCAGAGCGCCTTCATGGAGGCCAAGCCGGCCAACATGCCCAAGGGCATGTTGTTGGTGGGCGTGCAGGGCGGCGGCAAGAGCCTGGCAGCCAAGGCGGTGGCCGGTCTCTGGGGGCTGCCGTTGCTGCGCCTGGACTTCGCCTGCCTGTACAACAAGTTCTTCGGCGAGACCGAGCGCAACCTGCGCGATGCCCTCAAGCTGGCCGAGCAGATGGCGCCCTGCGTGCTGTGGATGGATGAGCTGGAGAAGGGGCTGGCCAGCGGCGACCAGGACGGCGGCGTGAGCCAGCGCGTGCTGGGCACCCTGCTGACCTGGATGTCGGAGCGCAAGGCGCCGGTGTTCATGGTGGCCACCGCCAACGCCATACACCGCCTGCCGCCGGAGCTGGTGCGCAAGGGGCGCTTCGACGAGCTGTTCTTCGTGGACCTGCCCGGTGCCGAGGTGCGGGCCGAGATCTTCCGCATCCACCTGTCCCGCCGCGATATCGACCCCGCTCAGTTCGATCTGCCGGTCCTTGCGGCATCCAGCGACGGTTTTTCCGGCGCCGAGATCGAGCAGGCGGTGGTGGGGATGCTCTATGCCGCGCAGGCCGCCCAGGTCGGCGTGAGCCAGGCGCTGCTGCTGCAGCAGTTGCTGGGTACGGCGCCGCTGTCGGTGGTGATGGCCGAGGAGCAGGCCAAGTTGCGCGCCTGGGCGGACGGGCGTTGCGTGAAGGCCGACTGAAGCGGCCGGACCTGCAGAAAGGCGCCTCGCGGCGCCTTTTCTATTTGGGGAGGTAGGCCTTGTTGATGCGCCCGGCCAGGCGCCGGACCAGCCAGCGCGGCGACAGGCGCGGGCTCATCGCCAGCAGGCGGTTGCGCCAGCCGGGGATGATGATGGCGCGGTTCTTCTCCAGCGCCTTCACGGTGATCAGGGCGACTTCCTCGGCACTCATCATCAGCTTGCTGCCTTCGAGCTTCTCGCCGGCCATCCGTGCACCACGGAAGAATGCGGTGCGGGTCGGGCCGGGGCAGAGCACCGAGACGCCGACGCCATGGACCTTGAGCTCTTCGCGCAGCCCTTCGGAGAAGTGGAGCACGTAGGCCTTGCTGGCGTAGTAGTTGCTCATCCAGGCGCCAGGCTGGAAGCCGGCGACCGAGGCGACATTGAGGATCTGGCCGGTGCCACGGCTGGCCATGGCGCCGCCGATTTCATGGCAGAGACGGGCGAGGGCGAGGACGTTGAGCTCGATGAGCTCCTGTTCGCGGCTCCAGTCCTGTTCGACGTAGAGGCCGGACGTGCCGATGCCGGCGTTGTTCACCAGCAGGTCGATTTCCCGCTCGCCCTGGTTCAGCTCATGCAGCAGCCCGGAGAGTTGCAGGGGTTCGGAGAGGTCGCAGGTGCGGTAGAGCACTTCCACGCCGAAGCGCTGGGTCAGTTCGTAGGCGATGCTCTCCAGTGCGTCGCGTTGCCGGGCCACCAGGATCAGATGGCGGCCCCGGCGTGCCAGGGCTTCCGCCAGGGCGAGGCCGAGGCCGCTGGAGGCGCCGGTAATCAGGGCAAAACGAGGCATCGCGAATCTCCGTGTCGGGGCCGGGTTGGACAACGTCAGCCCCGGGAGGTTGCTCAGTTGGACTCGAACTCTTCCTGGTCGGCGGGTGCTTCCGCCTCAGCCGGGTCGGCGGACTCGGAGGGATCGACGTACTCGCCTTCCTCGGTGGGTTCCGCGTACTCGCCGTCGACCGGGGCTTCGTAGCTGCTCATCTCGGAGCGTTCCACGTAATCCTGGTAGGCCGGGATGCTGATGGCCGCGAGGATGCCGAAGACGACGGGGATGACCAGCCACATCCAGGCCAGGACCTTGACTGCGGTGGTGTTCGGCGGCGGCGGTGGGCCGAAGCGGTTGACGCCGGTAGTACCGGGGATGAACAGCAGCAGCAGGGGGAAGACGCTGCCGACGATGGGCACGAAGTTCAGCAGGTAGAGCCAGCCGGACCAGCCGATGTCGTGCAGGCGCTGGACGTTGATCTGCACGCTCACGACGATGGCGGCGATACCCAGCACGGCCGCGAGGAGGCCACCGACCACCGGGTGGATGGCGAAGCCGATGCCGGCGCCGACGCCGATCACCACCAGCAGCGCGACCATGAACACGAAGGACCAGGCCAGGTAGCGCACGCGGCCGATACGGCCGGTGATGCCGAATGGACGCAGCTCGCAGTACTGCGGCAACGCTTCGCCGACCTGCGCCTGCGGGGTGGCATAGGGCGAGGTCGCGGTGCCGGCCACGGCGGAGGCGGTTGCCGGTGCGCTTTCGGCCAGTTGGGCCTGACGCGCCAGGTACTTCTCGATGATGATGCCGCAGGCCTGGCATTCGACGGACTTGGCCTGCTCATGGCCGCATTTGGGGCAGGTCATGGTTCCGGTGTCCTGCTCGGCTTCGACGGCGGCCAGGGTCTCCGGGGTGGGATGGTCCTCGGTTTCCACCAGGCTGAAGCCGGCGGCGAGGTCCTGCTCCTTGCGCACCTGGGCACCGGCGCGCTGCAGGGCGGCCAGGTACTTGTCCGCCTCGACTTCCTCGAGGTCGCGCTTTAGCGCAACGGGGCGTCCACCGAACAGGCTGTCGATCTTGCTGGCATCGCTCTTGAAGAGCTTGGCCAGGTTCTCCTTCACGGTCTCCAATGCCACACCGGGCATCAGTTCTCCTTCGAAGACGATCTTGTAGCGGGCATCGGACATGCGGGCATCCTTGTCGGCGGCTGGTTAGGGATGGCACAGCGTAATGGTGGCGCACCCTGCGGCACAAGCGGCCTGCCGCACAAAAAGCGGAGCCGGTCAGGCGGCTGGTTGTGGCTTCCAGGTGCCGACCAGCTTGCCGTGGCGGAGCAGGCGCAGTTCGCCGAAGCGGTCGAACAAGCCTTCGCAGAGCAGGGGGCGCAGGAACACCCAGTCGTCCACGGCGAGTGCAGTGCCGGCGGAGCCGATCAGGCGCTCCTGGTTGGCGCTGCGCCCGTAGATGCCGTCATAGGCCAGACCCTCGGGCGAGACCGGCTGCGCCGGCCAGCGGCCGCCATACAGGTAGTAGGCGTTGTGCCGGTTGGGGTTCCAGGCTTCGAGCGCGCCCTGTGCCTGTTGCAGGTAGGGGAGGGTGCCGCTCTGCATCTTGAGCACCGGGGTGGCGATCCAGATCGCGCTCTGGTGGCTGGCCAGGAGGGGGGTATCGAACTCGAGGGGTTTGAGCAGGGCCGAGCCGATCGCGACTTCGTTCAGCGGCGTCTTGCCCTTGGCGTGCAAGGGGTAGGTGAGGCTGCCGGCGCCGTTGAGCAAGGGCTCCCGGGGCCAGATGGCGGGGAAGCCCCGTGCGGCCTCGATGAAGGTCGTGTAGCGCGCATTGGCGGCCTCGAACGCATCCTGGCTGCCGGTCCAGAAGGGAGCGTGGGCCACCTGGGCGTCATAGCCCATCAGGCCGCGCAGGTGCAGCAGCGGCTGGTTGCCTGCCAGCAATCGCAGGGTTTGCGCCAGGCTCGCGGCGTCCGGGTGGTCGCCGCGCTGCAGGCCGATGTCGATCTCCAGCGCGATGCTCATGGGTTTTTGCAGGGCCTGGGCCAGTTCGAGGTACTGGGCCAGGCGTTGCGGACTATCGACCAGCCAGGTGAGCTGGCGCGATGGGTCGAAGGGCTGGCCGTTGCCCAGCTGCTGGTAGAAAGCAAGCGCTGCCGCGACCGGTAGCGGCTTGCCCAGCAGCAGGTCGGCATCTGGGAAGGCTCGGGCCAGCTGGTTGATCTGGGGGGGGTGGAAGACCATGAAGCGGCGTGTATCCAGGCGCTTGGCGAGGTACTCGAGCAGCCCGTTGGAGGCCAGGGATTTGGCGACCAGGCGCACCGGCAGCGTGCCGAGGCGCTGGGCGAGCAGGTCGGCGTTGGCATCGAGCCGGTCCAGGTCGATGACCAGTTGCGGCACGCCACCGCCTTCCTGTTTCAACAGGTTCTGCAGGCTGGCGAAATAGGGCGCATGGGGACGGCCCTGGTCGCCGGGGCGCATGGCCCACAGCCCGAGCGCCCCGAGTGCACCCAGGCCGAGCAGGTGCCGACGCTTCATCCCGGCCAGCGCTGGCCGAGGCGGTTCGCCCGCTGGGTGGCGGCACGGTACTCGTGGTCGAGGCGTGTGATCAGCTCTTCCACCGTCGGCAGGTCGTCGATGTCGCCCACGCCCTGGCCGGCGGACCAGACGGTCTTCCAGGCCTTGGCCTCGTCGCTGATGGGCTTGAGCTTCTCGCCGTAGTTGATGTCGGCCTTGTCGGTCAGGCGCTTGAGGTCGTAGCCGGCGGCTTCGAGGCTCTGGCGCATGAAGCTGGCCGGGACGCCGGAGACGGCCGGGGTGTGGACGATGTCGGCGGCGCGGGCGTCGAGGATCATCTGCTTGTAGGGGCTGTCGGCGTTGCTCTGGCGGGTGGCGATGAAGCGGGTGCCGAGGTAGGCGAGATCGGCACCGAGCATCTGTGCGGCGAAGATCTCGTGGCCGTGGTTGAGGCAGCCGGCCAGGAGCAGCGTCTTGTCGAAGAACTGGCGGATTTCGGCGACCAGGGCGAAGGGGCTCCAGGTGCCGGCATGGCCACCGGCGCCGGCCGCCACGGCGATCAGTCCGTCGACGCCGGCTTGCGCGGCCTTCTCGGCATGACGGCGGGTGGTGACGTCATGGAACACCAGGCCGCCGTAGCTATGCACCGCATCGACCACCTCTTTCACCGCGCCCAGGCTGGTGATGACGATGGGGACCTTCTTCTCGACGCAGATGGCCAGGTCGGCCTGCAGGCGCGGGTTGCTGTGGTGGACGATGAGGTTGACCGCGAAGGGGGCGGCATCTGCCTGCAGACCCGCTTCGATCTCGTCGAGCCAGGCGCGGAAGCCCGCACTGTCGCGCTGGTTGAGCGCGGGAAAGCTGCCGACGATGCCCGCATTGCTGCAGGCCAGGACCAGCTCCGGGCCGGAGACCAGGAACATGGGCGCGGCGACGACGGGCATGCGCAGGCGTTGTTCGAGCAGGGCGGGCAGTGACATCGGGCGTTCCTCGTGTGGGGCAGTCGGGAGTCAGAAGGGTTTGATCACCACCAGGATGACGATGGCGAGCAGGAACAGGACCGGGACTTCGTTGAACCAGCGGTAGAACACGTGGCTGCGGCCGTTCTCGCCACGGGCGAAGCGCTTGAGCATGGCACCGCAGATGTGGTGGTAGCCGATCAGCAGGAACACCAGGGTGAGCTTGGCGTGCAACCAGCCCTGTTTGAGCCAGGCGGGATTGAGGTAGAGCATGCCGGCGCCGAGCAGCAGGGTGAGGATCATGGACGGCTGCATGATGCCGCGGTAGAGCTTGCGCTCCATGATGCAGAAGCGCTCGCGGCTGGGCGTGTCTTCGGCCGAGGCGTGGTAGACGAACAGGCGAGGCAGGTAGAAGAGGCCGGCGAACCAGCATACGACGGCGATGATGTGGAAGGCCTTGAGCCAGAGATAGAGCATCGGATGTTCCCTGATGTGAGGTGGGTCCGATAGTAGAGGCTCCGGCGGTCATGCGTCACCTCGGCGGTTGGCCCTTGGCCGATGCGGCTTTATCATCGGCGGCTTTCCGGTCTCAGGGTGCGGTCGATGTCCAAGCTAGCCATTCGCGATGGCGTTCTGTCTCCCCGATCGCCCTCTGCCGTGCTTCGCTGATGTCGCGCTGGGAGGTCCGAATCAGTGACCCGCGCCGTGAACGGCTGGTGCGCTGGTTGGTAGTGGTGCTGCTGCTGGCGCTGCCGGTCGCGTTCTTCGTGGGTGGCTGGTTGCGTGCCGAAGGCTTGGCGGATGCCGTGGCCGAACGAGACAGCCTGCGCGCTCAGCTGGATGAGCGCACCCGTGCGCTCGATCAGCTGCAGCAGCGCCAGGCGGTGCTGGAAAGCGGCGAGCGACTGGGCCACCAGGCCAATGAGCAGAGCCGCCAGAGCATCAAGATGATGGAAAAGCAGGTTTTCAAGCTGCAGCAGGAGCTGGCGTTCTACCGGGGCGTGTTGGCGCCGGACAGCCGCCGGGAGGGATTGCGCATCCGTGCCTTCGAATTGCACGGCACGGACCAGCCGCAGCGCTTCCGTTTCCGGCTGATGCTCAGCCGGGTCGGCAAGGATGACCAGCCGATCAAGGGCACGCTGCGGGTTCGGGTGATCGGTCGCCAGGATGGCAAGGAGGCGAGCCTGGAGTTGGCTGCACTCTCCAGCGAGATGGCGCAGCAGGGTGTCGTTTTTTCCTTCAAGCACTTCCAGGCGATTCCCGAGGCGGGACGTTTCGCCGAACTGGAGTTGCCCGAAGGTTTCAGTCCCCGTCAGGTAAAGGTGCGCGCGCAGGTGGACGGCCAGCAGAAACCGCTGGAGCGCACATTCGAGTGGATCGACGAGGAGTCATGACGATCATGTTCAACAAACAGAAACCCAAGGCCGATCTGCAGCGTTTCAGCGGCAAGACCAGCATCATCGCCATCGGCGCGGAACTGGAGGGCGATCTGCGCTTCCAGGGCGCTGTCCAGGTGGACGGTCGCCTCAAGGGCAATCTCAACGCCAGCGAAGGGCTGGTCAGGGTCAGCGTCGAAGGACTGGTGGAGGGGGAGATCCGCGCGCCCCACGTGATCATCGACGGCGAGGTGGTGGGCGATGTGTTCGCCGCCGAGCACCTGGAGCTGGGCGCCAAGGCACGAGTACGCGGCAATCTTTATTACGGGCTCATGGAGATGGCCATGGGGGCGCAGATAGAGGGGCGCCTCGGGCACATCAAGGAGGCACAGCGCCTGCTGGAGGCGCCGATCAGCCCGGAAAACACGGACGCTTAATAGTTGACCAGTTTTCTAGGGTAAGCGGATAATGCGTGGCCACAGCGCAGTAAGGCGGCGTCCAGCCGGGAGAGTTACAGCATGAGTGTCGAATCCTTCACCCCCACAGCCCTGATGTTTACGCATGGAGCGGCAAACAAGGTGAAGAACCTGATCGATGAGGAAGGCAATCCGCGGCTCAAGCTGCGTGTCTTCGTCACGGGCGGTGGCTGTTCGGGCTTCCAGTACGGCTTCACCTTCGATGAAGACGTGGCTGACGACGACACCATCGTCGAGCGCGACGGTGTGAGCCTGGTCGTCGATCCCATGAGCTTCCAGTACCTGGCCGGTGCGGAAGTGGACTATCAGGAAGGCCTCGAGGGTTCGCGCTTCGTGATCAAGAACCCGAATGCCACCACGACCTGCGGTTGCGGTTCGTCCTTCTCGATCTGATCGCTGTTCGCTGATGCAGAAACGCCGTGCTCATGCACGGCGTTTTCGTTTGTGCGGTTTGGTTCAGGCGGGATGGATGGCGCCGAGGATGCGCAAGCCCTTGGCCCCGGTCACGCTCGGGCGGTTGGCGGGGATGCCTTCGAGGCAGCAGTGGGCCAGCCAGGCGAAGGCCATGGCTTCGACCCAGTCCGCAGGCACGCCCCGGCTGTCGGTGGTGCTGACCTGGGTTCCGGGTAGCAGTTCGGCGAGGCGGCGCATCAGGGTGCCGTTGTGGGCACCGCCACCGCACACCAGCAGCTCGAGGGTTTCCGCCTGGGCGTTCTTGAGCGCATCCACCATGCTGCGGGCGCTGAGTTCGAGGAGGGTGGCTTGCACATCCTCGGGCTTGAGGGGCGGCAGCTTGGCGAGGTGTGCCTGGAGCCAGTTCAGGTTGAACAATTCACGACCGGTACTTTTCGGGCCGCGCGTGCTGAAGAAGTCGTCCTCCAGCAGTGTGTCCAGCAGCGACGGTTGTACTTGGCCGCTGGCCGCCCATGCTCCGTCACGATCGTAGCCTTGGCCGAGGTTGAGCTGGATCCAGGCATCCATCAGCACATTACCGGGACCGCAGTCGAAGCCGCGCACCGGTTGGTCGGGCTCGATGAGTGACAGGTTGCTGAATCCACCGATGTTGAGCACTGCGCGGTTGCCGCTGCGGTCGTCGAAGAGCGCTTCATGGAAGGCGGGCACCAGGGGGGCGCCTTGGCCGCCGGCGGCGACGTCGCGCCGGCGGAAGTCACCGACCACGGTGATGCCGGTAAGCTCGGCCAGCAGGGCGCAGTTGCCGATCTGGATGGTGAAGCCGCGCGCCGGTTCGTGGCGCACGGTCTGGCCGTGGCTGCCGATGGCGCGGATGTCGGTGGCTGCCAGGCCCTTTTCGCGAAGCAGGACGTCGATGCCTGAGGCGGCGAGTTCTACCCAGCGCCGCTCGGCCAGGGCTGCACGTGCGAGTTCGTCTTCGCCTGGCGCGCAGAGCGAGAGCAGCTCCTGGTGGAGCGAGTCGGGCATGGGGATGTAGTGTGAGGCGAGGAGGCGAGTGCGCTCTCCTTGGTCGATCAGGGCGATGTCCAGTCCGTCCAGGCTGGTTCCGGACATCACTCCGAGGTAGCGCGGCATCGGGTCAGCGCTTGTTCTGCGCGAGCATGGTGGCCTTTTCCTGGTCCATGCGTGCCATCAGCGGTTTGCTCATCTGCAGGAAGCGCTTCTTCTCGGCGCTGGCCAGCGGATCGGCCATGGGCAGCTTCACGCCAAGCGGGTCGACGTGCTGGCCGTTGACCTGGAACTCGTAATGCAGGTGGGGACCAGTGGAGAGCCCGGTGGTGCCGATGTAGCCGATGATCTGCCCTTGCTTGACGGTGCCGCCGGTCTTGATGCCCTTGGCGAAGCCCTGCATGTGGCCGTAGAGGGTCCGGTACTTGCCGCTGTGCTGGATGATCACCGCGTTGCCATAGCCACCACGACGACCGGCCAGGACGATCTTGCCGTCGCCGGTGGCCTTGATAGGCGTGCCGCGTGGGGCAGCGTAGTCGACACCTTTGTGGGCGCGGATCTTGTTGAGGATCGGGTGGCGGCGGCCGATGGAGAAGCGGGAGCTGATGCGGGCGAAATCCACCGGGGTCCGGATGAAGGCCTTGCGCATGCTGGTGCCGTCGTCGCGGAAGTAGCTGGCGATGCCCTGGCTGCTGGTGAAGCGAACGGCGCTGTAGGTCTTGCCACGGTTGGTGAAGCGCGCGGCGAGGATGTTGCCGGTGCCTACCTGCTTGCCGTTGACCGACTTCTCTTCGTAGATGACTTCGAATTCGTCCCCTTCTCGGATGTCGAGGGCGAAGTCGATGTCGTAGTCGAAGATGTTCGCCAGGTCCATGGTCAGGTTATGCGAGAGACCGGCGCGCTTGGCGGAGAGGAACAGCGAGCTGTCGATCACGCCGTGGGCATAGGCGGGGTGGATGTCCGGCTTGGCCAGGTCACGCTTGAAGTCGTAGCCCTTGTCGGTCTTGGACAGGGTCACGGTCTCGAGGTCGCTGAGCTTGGAATGCAGGCTCTGCAACTCGCCTTCGGGAGAGAGGCGGAACTCGAACGCCTGGCCGATCTTCAGGCGGCTAAGGTCCTTGGCATCCTTGCTGCTATTGAGCACGTCATGCAGAACGGTGGCGGACAGGCCGACCTTGCTGAACAGGGTCGACAAGGTGTCGCCGTTGCCAACGGTCACGGTGTGCAGGCCGGGCTCTTCGGGTGGTTCGCTGGATGCTAGATCGGTTGAGGCTTCGTCCTTGTCCGCGTCTTTGTCGGCGCTGTTCTGGTCGTCCGCAGGGCGCTCGATGGATGCGAATGGCGAGCTGCCCTCTTCTCCGTTGACGGTGTCTGGTCGGAGGTCGTCCTTCTCCTGAAGGAGGGCTTCGGAGCCGTTCTCCATTTCCAGATTGATGTAGGTCTTCTTCGCCTCGACTTCACGAGACGGGAACACCAGCAAAGCCAGGCTGAGCAGCGCAGCTACACCGCTTGCGGCCAGCAAATGGCTTTTCGGGTAGCGCGGCGCTTTAGGAACGATATGCGTCATGGCGAGTGGTGTTTTTAGAATGTGAACTAACTGCCTAAAATATAACCAAAATACGGCGTAGGCAACCTCAAGATCCTGCCTTCCGCCGGTTGGTACCGACCCGGGCGCAAAACTTGTAATTAGTCAGCGATCTTGTATGTTTGGTTCCCTTTTGGTTTGTCGAGCGGTTACGGGGCTTTCATGAAGTCGGTTGAAGAGCAGCTGGCGCTTATCAAGCGCGGCGCAGAAGAGGTTCTGGTCGAGTCCGAGCTGGTAGAAAAGCTCAAGCGGGGGCAGCCCCTGCGCATCAAGGCGGGGTTCGATCCGACCGCGCCCGATCTGCACCTTGGACATACCGTCCTTATTAATAAGCTGCGTCAGTTCCAGGAGTTGGGTCATCAGGTGATCTTCCTGATCGGTGACTTCACTGGAATGATCGGCGACCCCAGCGGCAAGAGCGCCACCCGCCCGCCGCTTACTCGCGAGCAGGTCCTGGACAACGCCGAGACTTACAAAACCCAAGTGTTCAAGATTCTCGATCCTGCGAAGACGGAAGTGGCGTTCAACTCCACCTGGATGGATCAGATGAGCCCGGCGGATTTCATTCGCCTTTCGTCCCAGTACACGGTGGCGCGGATGCTGGAGCGCGATGACTTCGACAAGCGCTACAGCAGCAATCAGCCGATCGCGATCCACGAGTTCCTCTATCCCTTGGTTCAGGGCTATGACTCTGTAGCGTTGCGTGCGGATGTCGAGCTGGGTGGTACCGATCAGAAGTTCAATCTGCTGATGGGGCGTGAGCTGCAGCGCGCCTACGGGCAGGAGTCCCAGTGCATCGTCACCATGCCGCTGCTCGAAGGCCTGGATGGTGTGAAGAAGATGTCCAAGTCTCTGGGTAACTACGTGGGTATCCAGGAAGCGCCGGGCGTAATGTATAGCAAGCTGGTGTCCATTCCCGATGCACTGATGTGGCGTTACTTCGAGCTGCTCAGCTTCCGCTCCATGGAAGAGATCGAGCAGTTCCGTCGCGATATCGAGCAGGGTGCGAACCCTCGCGACATCAAGATCAAACTGGCCGAAGAGATCGTGGCTCGCTTCCATGGGGAAGAGGCTGCGGCTTCTGCGCATCGTTCAGTTGGCAACCGTATGAAGGAAGGCGAGCTGCCTGAGGATCTTCCGGAAATCGAGTTGGTAGCAGAAGAGGACATGCCGATTGCATCCGTCCTTAATAAGGCGGGGTTGGTGAAGAACGCCGCTGTCGCTCGTGATCTGCTCGGCTCTGGTGGTGTTCGTGTAGATGGCGCGGTAGTCGATCGCGGCTTCATCTTCAAGCGTGGCGCCGTGCATGTTTGCCAGGCTGGTAAGAAGGCGTTTGCGCGTATCTCGTTGAAGGCTGAATGATTTTTTCATTTAAGTGTTGACGTGCCGTTTCGTATCCCTATAATGCGCACCACTTCCACAGCGGAATCCAGGAAAAACCTCTTGTAAATCAAAGGGTTAAGTAGTTGGAATGCGGTCAGGCCAAGGTTTGATTGATGCGGTGGAAGGGTGGTGTCAGGCTGGTTTAAGGCATCGCCAGTTTGTTCGGATGACTCCGAAAGAAACTGAAAAAGAGGTGTTGACAGCGAGTTTGAACGCTGTAGAATTCGCCTCCCGCTGATGTGAAGCGAAAGAATCACTGAGGCGCAAGTTGTTGAGTAGAAAGAAGAAATTCTTCGAA
>NZ_JBBCKP010000014.1:0-176745 GCF_037153275.1 Pseudomonas sp. USHLN015 | reverse complement strand
GCCGGTGTCGCCACGGGCTACTACTTCGTTGGCCTGTTCCTGCAGCGTGGCTCTGCCGGCCTGAGGGAGGACCCGGAATTGGCCCTGCGCTATTACCGCAAGGCCGCCGACAAAGGCAGTGCCCTGGCCCAGGCCCTGGTGGCGGACAAGTTGGCCCCTATCGACATCGCCCCGGATATCGCCCGGCAGATGCGTCGCTGTGCGGCAGAACAAGGGCATGGCGATGCGGCCTCGGATCTCGGTGTCAATCTGGCTGGAGTTGGCCGCTATCGGGAAGCGCTGGAAGCCTTTCAACTAGGCGTTGCAGCAGGCGATGAAGCATCGGCAGGCTTTCTGGAGGAAGGCTTTCGTGGCCCCCCGCCAACGAACTCTCTCCACTACCTGGGCCAGGGTAAAGACCTCGAACGCGCCGAACGCTACAAGGCAATCTGGAGCATCCTTGCGGACTACTCCTACGCCTCCCCCAAGGTCCCCGAGATCAATGAAATCCTGCCATTACCCCCTGCTGAGCTGCCGCCCTGGGACGGCAAGCTCCAGTGGCTGGAGGAGCGCAAGGCCAATATCCCGCCGCCCAAGCCCAGCGAGGCGCTGATCGGCCAACTGGCCAGGGACAAGCACCTCGACCCCGCCACCGGCCGACCAACGCCCGAGTCGCCTCACTTCGTCTACCTGGATTCGTCGCTCATCTGCGTCAGCGGCGAGCCTTGCCCGCGTGCGGGTTACTGGGCAGCGATGGATGTGGACTTCTTCTGGATCACCGTGCAAGGCAAAGCCCGTCAGCGCTTCAAGGAGGGGGAAATCTTGCCCACGCTGACCCTGGAGCAGCGCACACCACGCATATGGCCGCTGCCGGAGAAGGTCACCGTAGGGCCGGAGCGGGTCAGGTGGAAGATGCTCGGTGAAGCCTAGGGCCGAGTTGTGTTTCGCCTGCGTGATCCTCTTGAGGTAACGCAAACGAAAGCCCGGCACATGCCGGGCTTTTTCATGCCTGCAGAAGCCGCCGCCGAGACGCCGGGCTACTCGCCCGGGCTGAAGTGCCCCATGAAGATCACTTCCTTGATCTCGCGCATGTAGGGCTGGAAGCGCGGGTCTGCGCCGTTGAAGGCGCGTGCCGCGCTGAGCGCGTTCTCGTGGGACGACCACTCGGCGAGGTCGGCGAACACGTGGCTGCCTTCCACCGAAATGAAGCTGCGAAAGCCCAGGAAGCCGTCGCAGGTCTTCAGGGCCTCGCGCACACCGGCACGGATCTCGGCGATGCGCTCTTCGCGGCCGGGTTTAGTCTTGAACAGCACCAGTTCCAATACCGAAGAATCTTGCATGGCGATCGCCCTTCCGTTGGTTGAGACGGCCCAGCCTATGCCTCCTCTGCTGACAACGTTCTGTCAGTGGCCTGCGCCTCTTGCACCTGCGCCTCGCAACTGCGGTGGCGCATGTAGCTGGCCAGGCTGAGGCCTTCCGGCAGCGGCGGCGCGTCGGCCAGGCGCGCCAGATTGCGGATGCGGTCGACACGAAAATCGCGGTACTCGCCACGCAGCTCGCACCAGGCGCCCACCGTCCACTTGCCCACCCAGTAGAACAGGCCGAGGGGGAAGATCACCCGTTGCGAGGCGCGCTCATCCAGGCTCAGGTAATCGATGCGCACCGCCGCCTGCTCGCCGATGGCGCGACGCAGGCTGTCCCAGTGACGCAGCTGTTCCGGAGTGAAGGGGCTGACGAAGGCCCGCACCGGGGCGCTCTGCGGGTCGAGGGCATGCTCCGGCACCGCCGCCTGGATCTTGCTCAGCAGCGAACGCGCGGCATCGGCCATCTCGTCGCCCACGGTGCGTGAGATCAGCTCCACGCCCAGCAGCAGGGCATCCAGCTCGTCGCGGTTGAGCGCCAGCGGCGGCAGCTCGAAATGCTCGTCCAGCGCATAGCCCACACCCGCCTCGCCGTAGATCGGGATGCCGCTCAGGGACAGGTCGTCGACATAGCGATAGATGGTGCGCGTAGACACCCCCAGCCGCTCCGCCAGGCGCTGCGCGGTGATGGGCTGGTGGGTACGGATCAGGTTGACGACCTGGAACAGGCGATCGGCCTTGCGCATGGAAGGGAGCCGTATGGTGTGGGAAGTCGGCAGGCATTTGCGCATAGCGCCCGGGGAAAAACCAGCGCCGCCGAGCCGGTCCGCGCCCTGGCACCGTCACCCCCTCACCCTAGCCAACGCGGGGACACACTGAACGACCCGCACGGGAACGCCACCCGCCGCGCTCGCAGGAGCCGAGGCTCGGCTGAATCCCGTTTCTTCCACTCACCGCCTGCCCTACTTACCGCCTGGCGCAACCCAGCTTGCCACCGCGGTGATGTTGTCCCGCACGCCCCCCTCCTATCCTCGCCAGACCCGCCGTCAGGGCGGACCCGAGCCTAGAAAAACAACAAAGGAGCAGCACCATGGCGATCGACTACGTGACGATGTTGATTTACGTGCTGGTGATGGCGGGCCTCGGCTGGTGGGGCATGCGCAAGGCCAGGACCCGTGATGATTTTCTCCTGGCCGGGCGACGCCTCGGGCCAGTCCTCTACCTCGGCACGCTCTCGGCGGTGATGCTGGGCGGGGCTTCCACCATCGGCTCGGTGCGCCTGGGCTACCAGTACGGGATATCCGGTCTCTGGCTGGTCTTCATGCTGGGGCTGGGCATCATCGTACTCAGCCTGGTGTTCTCGCGGCAGATAGCCCAGTTGAGGGTCTTCACCGTCACCCAGATCCTCGAACAGCGTTACCAGGCCTCTTCGCGCCTGATCGGCGGCGTCGTCATGGTGGCCTACGACCTGATGGTGGCCGTAACCGCCACCATCGCCATCGGCTCGGTCACCGAGGTGGTATTCGATATCCCGCGCATTCCCGCCATCCTCTGCGGCGGCGGACTGGTGATCTTCTACTCCGTGATCGGCGGCATGTGGTCGCTGACGCTCACCGACATCATCCAGTTCGTGATCATGACGCTGGGCATCTTCTTCGTGCTGCTGCCCATCAGCGTGGGCGAGGCCGGTGGCCTGGCGGCGATGCAGGCCAACCTGCCGGCGGGCTTCTTCGAGCTGGGCAACATCGGCCTGGACACCATCGCCGCCTACTTCCTGCTCTACTTCTTCGGCGCGCTGATCGGCCAGGACATCTGGCAGCGCCTGTTCACCGCCCGCAGCGAGGGCGTGGTCCGCTACGCCGGCCTCGGCGCTGGCTTCTACTGCATGCTCTATGGCGGCGCCTGCGCGCTCATCGGTGCCGCCACCCGGCTGCTGCTGCCGGACCTGTCGGTGGCCGAGAACGCCTTCGCCGAGATCACCCGCAACGTACTCCCAGCCGGCCTGCGCGGCCTCGTGGTAGCTGCCGCCCTGGCCGCCATCATGTCCACCGCCAGCGCCTGCCTCCTGGCCGCAGCGACCGTACTCAAGGAAGACATCTACAGCCGTTTTCTCAGTCGTGACGGCGAAGACCACCTGGCCAGCAGCCGGTGGATAACCTTCACCCTCGGCGCGGCGATGCTGGCCATGGCCTGCCTGGTCAACGACGTCATCGCCGGCCTCTCCATCGCCTACAACCTGCTGGTGGGCGGCCTGCTCGTACCAATCATGGGCGCCCTGATGTGGCGCCGCGCGTCCGCCGAGGGCGCCATGGCCTGCATGGTCACCGGCAGCCTCACCGTCATCGCCTTCATGGTCCGTGACGGCATCCTGGCCAACACCCCCATCTACTTCGGCCTCCTCGTCAGCCTGCTGACCTTCGTGGTCACCAGCCTGCTGACCCAACCCGCTCCTGATCTGCGCACCGCGACCGATTGAAGACCATCCAGGGCGCCCATGAAGCGCCCACTACCCGCGAGATAGAACCCATGACCCATGACTTCCCACAGCCGCTAGATGCTGCGCTCATACCACGCTTCGCCGGCATCCCGAGCTTCATGCGCCTGCCGATCTTCAACGACCCAGCCGACCTGCAACTCGCCCTGGTGGGCGTCCCCTGGGACGGCGGCACCACCAACCGCGCCGGCGCCCGTCACGGCCCGCGCGAAGTGCGCAATATGTCCAGCCTGATGCGCAAGGTGCACCACGTCAGCCACATCGCACCCTATGACCTGGTGCGCATCGGTGACCTCGGCGATAGCCCCGTCAACCCCATCGACCTGCTCGATTCGCTCAAGCGCATCGAGGGCTTCTTCCGTGAAATCCACCAGGCGGGGACCGTGCCCCTGTCGGTGGGCGGAGACCACCTGGTAACCCTGCCCATATTCCGCGCCCTGGCCCGCCATCGCCCCATCGGCATGATCCACTTCGACGCGCACTCCGACACCAACGACCGCTACTTCGGTGACAACCCCTACACCCATGGCACCCCCTTCCGCCGCGCCGTGGAGGAGGGCCTGCTGGACCCCAAGCGCACCGTGCAGATCGGTATTCGCGGCTCCATCTACTCCGCCGAGGACGAAGCCTTCGCCGAGGAATGCGGCATACGCGTGATCCACATGGAGGAGTTCGCCGAACTCGGCGTCCACGCCACCCTGGCGGAGGCTCGCCGGGTCGTGGGTGACGGACCCACCTACATCAGCTTCGACGTCGACGTTCTCGACCCGGCATTCGCCCCCGGCACCGGAACCCCGGAAATCGGCGGCATGACCACCCTCCAGGCCCAACAGATGATCCGCGGCCTGCGCGGCCTGGACCTGGTCGGCGCGGACGTCGTGGAAGTCTCCCCACCGTTCGACCAGGGCGGAGCGACAGCCCTGGTGGGTGCCACCCTGATGTTCGAATTGATGTGCATCCTCGCCGACGCTATCGCCACCCGCTGACCCCAGCGCCACGAGTTGGTAGGCTCATGCCGGGACCGCGCCACAGACGGCCCCGGCAACCGGCCTGGAGGTGGGCATGCTGGGCAACCTTTCCGATATCGACCTGCGCATGTTGCGGGTCTTCTGCGCCATCGTCGACGCGGGAGGCTTCACCGCAGCCCAGGCCAGCCTCAACACCAGCCTGTCGCGCCTGAGCGTAGTGGTCCGCGATCTGGAAGAGCGCCTCGGGTGCTCCCTCTGCCGGCGCGGCAACAGCGGCTTCCAGTTGACCGAAGAAGGCCAGGAACTGTTCGACCTGGCGCAACTGCTGTTCGGCGATATCGAACGCTTCCGCACCCAGGCCAACCGCCTTGGGGGGATGGCCAGGGAAAGCCTGCAGATCGGCACGGTGGACAGCCTCATCAGCTTCGAATGCGCCCCCCTGCCGCTGGCCATCAGGCAGTTCCGCCAGCGCCTGCCCGAGGTACGCCTGAACCTGCACATGCTGCGCCCCGATGAACTGGAACGCGCGGTACTGGAAGAACGCCTGCACCTGGCCATCGGCGCGTTCCATCACCAACTCTCAGGCCTCAACTACCAGCCACTGTTCGAGGAAGAGCAGAATCTCTACTGCTCCGCCGGCCACCCCCTGTTCCACCGCGCCGAAGCGGACCTGAGCCTGGCGGACATTTGCGCGGCGGAGTACGTGGGCCGTGGCTACCTGACGGAAAACCAGCGGCCCCACGGCATGCACTTCACCCAAACGGTCAGCGCCTACGCAATGGAAGCGATCGCCACCCTGATTTTCTCCGGCACCTACCTGGGCTACCTGCCCACGCACTACGCCGCTCACTGGGTGGACCGAAACCAACTGCGTGCGTTATTGCCAGAGCGGCTGGCCTATCGCTCGGCCTTCCACTGCATCACCCGCCAGGGCCAGGCCCCCAAGGCGGCCATGGCAGGCTTTCTCGATGCACTGGACGCGGCGCACCGCCAGTTGGCGAATAAAGCGTAGGTTGGGCGGGACTCGACGAAGCCCAACAGCAGGGCCGGCCGCTGCAACCGTTCTGCAATGTCCTGCCCCTCGGGAACGCCACCCGCCGCACGGAAAAATCCCACCTGTCCTTCTATGCTCCCTGGCGCCGCCAACCAGGGAACGCCCATGTCCAGCAAGACGGAAATCATCCAGCAGTTCATCGCCTCCGGCGAAGCCGACTTCGCCGAGGCCAACAGCTCCAACAGCTACGACTGCAGCCACCACCCCAGCATCACCCCGCTGGTGAAGAAGCCGCCCAAGGAGCTCGATGACGCCACCCTGCAGGCCTTCTACTACTACCTGCTGCTCAATGGCGGCACGCCGCCCGCCGCCAGCGAACATCACCTGCAGCTGCTCTTCCGCGCGGCCAAGGACGCCGCCGGGGTGCTGGCCGAGCACGGTTACCCGCGCTGCCGCCTCAATCGCTGGGAAATGGTCCTGCTGTTCGACGGCGAGATGAGCCTCGACGCCCATGCCCGCCGCCTCGCGCTGCTGGCCCAGGTCGGCCGCTTCGCCCACCAGCCCGGCATGCTGGCCAAGAAGCAGAAGCTCAAGGACGAGTTCGCTGGCGACGCCTGGCTGCACGACGAAATCGCCCGCGTGCTGCGCACCGTGCCCTTCGCCCGCCTGACCTTCAACCGCGACAACTTCGACCTCAGCCTGCCCCTGGTCGGCATGCTCTTCATCTACCTGCTCGGCGCCGACGACGCCGACCAGCGCGAACTCTTCGCCTGGTTCAAACAGGCCACCGACGCCATCCACGACATCCCCAACTACAAGACCCGCGAGCAACTCGTGCGCAGCCTCGCCTGGGTGCTGTTCCGCTTCGCCGAAGCCGCCAAGGCCAAGGTGCTGGAACAGGCCCTGCTGGCCGAATACGGCGAAACCTGGTGCCGCGAATACACGTGATGGCGGAAAAACGACCAGCCGCCTGAACACCGCGGGCGGCCTGCTCCGCAGCCAACCATTCAGAACTTATCCACAGCTTGCCCCACAGAAATTGTGGGCAGCCCATCGGGGTTCCACACCCGTAGCCCGGGGAAGGCATCGGACGCAATCGGAGTCGATCGCGCCACGCATGCTTTAACCTGCTCTCTCCAACTTCGAGCCGGAACGCCAGCGACATGACCGCCGACCAAGGCTTCTCCCCCATTACCCGCGCCCGACTGGTGGCACTCAAAGGCGTCGGCCCGACTGTGGTCGACCGCCTGGAACAGATCGGCTTCCGCACCCTGGAACAACTGGCCGGTTGCGAAGCCGCCGATCTCACCCGGCAGATTTCCCAGATGATGGGCTCCACCTGCTGGCACAACAGCCCGCAAGCGCGAGCGGCCATCCAGGCGATCATCGACTTCGCCCGGCAGCCTCCGCAGAGCGATTGACGAAAAACCGAGCGGCCGGGCGCAGCCACCACAGAGCCTGGCTCGCAGCAATCCGCCCAGAAGATATCCACAGGCTGGTCCACAGAAATTGTGGGCAGTACGCCGTGGCAGGCGGAGCCCTCAATGCTCCTGCAAAACCCGCAACGCAGCAGCCGCCAGAAAGCCAGAACGGCTCTTCTGCTCCGGGTGGGTGCGCACGTACTCGTCGATGCGATTGAGCAGGTAGCCGGGCAGCGTGATGTTGAGCTTCTCGGCCTTGCCCATGTAGCGGGTCACGTCGATATCCACCAGCGCCCAGGTGCACCCGGCATAGCGGGGATCCTCCGCATGGAAGGTCACCTTGCGCGCAACCGGGATCGGCGCGCCCTCCTCCGCCAACAACTCCAGATGCCCCTCGATGGCCTCTCGCGCCATGGCCATCGCCTCGTCCAGGTCATCCCCCGCCGAGAAGCAGCCGGGCAGGTCCGGCACCTCCACGCCCCAGGCGTGTGCGTTATCACCAGGAAGAATTGCGATCGGGTAAAGCATCGTGTGGCCTCCTTTGATCGAAGCAGGGAACAGACTCTGGATGCCCCGACAACCCGAATCGAGTCAGCCTTTGCGGCTTCACGAGCAAACTCGCCGAGGAAATTTCCCAAACACTCCGCAACCCCTTGTTAGCCCCCGAACTGCTCCCTAAGTTCGCCCGGTCGCAGTCAATCTGCGGCCGGGTTTAGCGACCTGAAACCACATGCGTGTTTTGCCTACGGTGCTGACGGGAAACAACGGACGTTTCCCGTGGCACCTGAGCAGCGCGCAGTTTTTTAAACTGCACGCCCTCCATGGCAGACCGCGCGGGGAGACCCTACGGGTCTGCCGGCCGTGGCCCGGTTCGCTAACCCCGTTGCGGTCTGCCACCCTTTCGTTTAGCGACGTAGGTGGCAGCTCCTTTAACAGCCACGGGAGCTTCACGATGCATGACGCATACATCCCCACCACCTTCCTCCGCCATAACCGCCCCCTGCGCGGCGTGATGATCGACAACCAGCCCTGGTTCTCCACCTACGACTTCGCCCGCCTGCTCGGCCTGCATCATCCACAGGCCCTGCACCGCCGCCTCAAGCCCCACGAAACCCGCCGCATCCGCCTGTACCACCGCCGCAGCGGCGCCGAAGAGACGATCGATGCGATGAGCGAAGCCGGCCTCTACAAGGCGCTGATCCGCTTCGGCCATCCCGAATGCCAGCAGCTCGATGAATGGCTGACCCGCGAGGTGATCCCCACCCTGCGCGACCGGCAGGACACCCACGCCCACACGCCCCGCCACGTGATGATTGGCTGGCAGAACGAGCGGCTGCTGTTGCTGGAATGGCAGGGCGAGTTGTGGATGCAGTGGGAGAAGGTGCCGCGGTACCTGGAGAGCTGACCCAGGCTCAGGACTTTCTCGTAGGGTGCGCTGTGCGCACCGCCGAATGGCCGAGGTGGCAAGGCGTGCGCCCGCTCTCGCTGGAACATCGCCGGTGCGCGCAGCACACCCTACACGAGGCTTGCCGGTGCTCATGAGCGGTATCGAACGCCTGAATCGCCGCCAACAAAAAGGCCAGTCAAACGACTGGCCTTTTTGCTATCTCACCCGATCACTCAGGCGTTGTTGCTCGGGAACGCGAACTGCGCGGCCTCATGGCTGGCGCGTTGCGGCCAGCGCTGGGTGATGGCCTTGCGGCGGGTGTAGAAGCGCACGCCGTCCGGGCCATAGGCGTGCAGGTCGCCGAACAGGGAGCGCTTCCAGCCGCCGAAGCTGTGGTAGCTGACCGGCACCGGCAGCGGCACGTTGACGCCGACCATGCCCACTTCGATCTCGTCGCAGAACAGGCGGGCGGACTCGCCATCGCGGGTGAAGATGCAGGTGCCGTTGCCGTATTCGTGGTCGTTGATCAACTGCATGGCGTCTTCCAGTCTGCCGACGCGGACGATGCACAGCACCGGGCCGAAGATCTCTTCCTGATAGATGCGCATGTCGGCGGTGACGTTGTCGAACAGGGTGCCGCCGACGAAGTAGCCGTCTTCATGGCCGGCAACGCGGTAGCCGCGGCCGTCCACCACCAGCTTGGCGCCGGCAGCGACGCCGTCGTCGATGTAGCCGACCACCTTGTCGCGGGCGGCGGCGGTGACCAGCGGGCCCATGTCGAGGCCGCAGCTGGTGCCGGCGCCGATCTTCAGGCCCTGGATCTGCGGGACGATCTTCTGCACCAGCGCATCGGCGATCTGGTCGCCCACGCACACGGCCACGGAGATGGCCATGCAGCGCTCGCCGCAGGAGCCGTAGGCAGCGCCCATCAGCGCACTGACGGCGTTGTCGAGGTCGGCATCGGGCATCAGCACGGCGTGGTTCTTGGCGCCGCCCAGGGCCTGGACGCGTTTGCCGCGCTTGGTGCCTTCGGCATAGATGTATTCGGCGATCGGGGTCGAGCCGACGAAGCTGATGGCCTTCACTTCAGGCGCTTCGATCAGGGCGTCCACCGCTTCCTTGTCGCCGTGCACCACGTTGAGCACGCCCTTGGGCAGGCCGGCGTCGTGCAGCAGTTGGGCGATCAGCAGGGTGGAGCTGGGGTCGCGCTCGGAGGGCTTGAGGATGAAGCAGTTGCCGCAGGCGATGGCCAGCGGGTACATCCACAGCGGCACCATGGCGGGGAAGTTGAACGGGGTGATGCCGGCGACCACGCCCAGGGGCTGGAAGTCGCTCCAGGCGTCGATGTTGGGGCCGACGTTGCGGGTGTATTCGCCCTTGAGGATCTCCGGGGCGGCACAGGCGTATTCGACGTTCTCGATGCCGCGCTTGAGTTCACCGGCGGCGTCTTCGAGGGTCTTGCCGTGCTCTTCGCTGATCAGGCGGGAGATTTCCGCTTCGTTCTGCTCCAGCAGTTGCTTGAAGCGGAACATCACCTGGGCACGCTTGGCCGGCGGGGTGTTGCGCCAGGCCGGGAAGGCGGCCTTGGCCGAGTCGATGGCCTGTTGCACGGTGGCGCGGCTGGCCAGGGCGACCTTGCGGGTGGATTCGCCGGTGGACGGGTTGAACACGTCGGCAGTGCGGCCTTCGCCGGTAACGAGCTCACCGTGGATCAGGTGCTGGATGGTGCTCATGGTCATCTCTCTTGTAGGGCTTTGTCGGGGTGGTCCTGGGGCGCGGGCACCGGGCTCGCGCCGGGCCTCTCCTCACGGGGAGAGGGTGGACGTCACTTGATTTCGGTTTCGATGAAGACGATCTCGTGGTCGCTGGCGTTGATCACGTTGTGCTCGACGCCGGCCTTGCGGAAGTAGCTCCGGCCGGCCACCAGGGGGGCATGCCTGTCGCCCTCCGGGGTTTCCAGCAGCAGGGTGCCATCGGTCATCGGCACCACCACGTAGTCATGGCCGTGCAGGTGGCGACCGGTCTCGGCACCGGGGGCGAAGCGCCACTCGGTGACGATGACCTCGTCGGTGTCCACCTGCACGGTGGGCACAGCCTGGGGCCGTGCGCTCATCAGTTGACGCCTTGCAGGGCCTGGCCGACGGCGTCGAACACGCGGTCGAGCTCTTCCGGCTTGGCGTTGAAGGTGGGCCCGAACTGCAGGGTGTCGCCGCCGAAGCGGACGTAGAAGCCGGCCTTCCACAGGGCCATGCCGGCCTCGAACGGACGGACGATGGCGTCGCCGTCACGCGGGGCGATCTGCAGGGCACCGGCCAGGCCGCAGTTGCGGATGTCGACCACGTGCTTGGCCCCCTTCAGGCCGTGCAGGGCCTTCTCGAAGTGCGGAGCCAGCTCGGCTGACTGCTGGATGAGGTTCTCCTTCTCCAGCACCTCCAGGGCGGCCAGGCCGGCGGCGCAGGCGACCGGGTGGGCGGAGTAGGTGTAGCCGTGGGTGAACTCCACCGCGTATTCCGGGGTGGCCTGGTTCATGAAGGTCTCGTAGATCTCGCGGCTGGCGATCACCGCGCCCAGCGGGATGGCACCGTTGGTGATCTGCTTGGCGACGTTCATCAGGTCCGGGGTCACACCGAAGTACTCGGCGCCGGTCCACTTGCCCATGCGGCCGAAGCCGGTGATCACTTCGTCGAAGATCAGCAGGATGTTGTGCTGGTCGCAGATCTCGCGCAGGCGCGGCAGGTAGCCCACCGGCGGGACGATGGCCCCGGCGGAACCGGACATCGGTTCGACGATCACGGCGGCGATGTTGGAGGCGTCGTGCAGCTCGATCAGCTTGAGCAGTTCGTTGGCCAGCTCCACGCCACCGGTGGCGGCCATGCCCTTGGTGAAGGCCATGCCCGGCTGCAGGGTGTGGGGCAGGTGGTCGACGTCCATCAGCTGGCCGAACATCTTGCGGTTGCCGCCGATGCCGCCCAGGGCGGTGCCGGCGACGTTCACGCCGTGATAGCCACGGGCACGGCCGATCAGCTTGGTCTTCTGCGGCTGGCCTTTCAGGCGCCAGTAGGCACGGGCCATCTTGATGGCGGTGTCGGCGCACTCGGAGCCGGAGCCGGTGAAGAACACGTGGTTCAGCTCGCCGGGGGTCAGGCTGGCGATCTTCTCGGCCAGCTTGAAGGACAGCGGGTGGCCGAACTGGAAACCGGGGGAGTAGTCGAGGGTGCCGAGCTGCTTGGCCACGGCCTCCTGGATTTCCTTGCGCGAGTGGCCGGCGCCGCAGGTCCACAGGCCCGACAGGCTGTCGTAGATACGACGGCCCTGGTCGTCGATCAGCCAGCTGCCTTCGGCGGCCACGATCAGGCGCGGGTCACGCTGGAAGTTGCGGTTGGCGGAGAACGGCATCCAGTGGGCGTCCAGCTTCAGCTGGCTGGCCAGGGAGGGGGTGGAGGTCTGCGGCATGTTCATTCTTGTCTGCCTCGCGATGGGGCGTGGGTTGTGGGGGAGAACCCAGTGGTTCTTGCAGTCGACATTGCCACGGGCATAAAGTCATGAAAATTCAACTTTTCATATCTTCAGATCACGGAACACTAAACTGATGAGCACCCGTCGCCCGGAAGCGCTGGCCCAGGTCAGCGACTTCGATATCCGCCTGCTGCGCATCTTCCGCAGCGTCGTCGAGTGCGGCGGCTTCTCTGCCGCCGAAAGCGTGCTGGGCATCGGCCGCTCGGCCATCAGCCAGCAGATGAGCGACCTGGAGCAGCGCCTCGGCCTGCGCCTGTGCCAGCGTGGCCGCGCCGGCTTCGCCCTGACCGAGGAAGGCCGCGAGGTGTACCAGTCGTCGCTGCAGCTGCTCAGCGCCCTGGAGAGCTTCCGCACCGAGGTCAACGGCCTGCACCAGCACCTGCGCGGCGAGCTGAACATCGGCCTCACCGACAACCTCGTCACCCTGCCCCACATGCGCATCACCCATGCCCTGGCGCGCCTGAAGGAGCGCGGGCCGGACGTGGTGATCAACATCCGCATGACCCCGCCCAGCGAGGTGGAGCAAGGCGTGCTCGACGGCCGTGTGCACGTCGGCGTGGTGCCGCAGACCGTGGCGCTCTCGGGGCTGGAATACCAGCCGCTGTACGACGAGCGCTCGCTGCTCTACTGCGCCGTGGGCCACCCGCTGTTCTACGCCGACGACGCCCAGATCAGCGACGCGCGCCTTAACGAGCAGGAGGCCATCGCCCCCACCTTCCGCCTGCCCGCCGACATCCAGGCCCACTACCAGGCGCTGCATTGCACCGCCAGCGCCTCCGACCGCGAAGGCATGGCCTTCCTCATCCTCACCGGGCGCTACATCGGCTACCTGCCGGACCACTACGCCACCTTCTGGGTGCAGCAGGGCCGCCTGCGCGCCCTCAAGCCGAACAAGCGCTTCTACGACCTCAGCCTCGCCACCGTCACCCGCAAGGGCCGCCGCCCGCACCTGGTGCTGGAGAGCTTCCTGGAGGCGCTGGCAGCGACGGGTTGAGAGGCAAGCCACGCTCTCGACCGAGCTCCGCAACGCGCCCAGCGATGCAGTGAGCCGTAGGGTGGACATCGCTCTTTATGTCCACCAAGCGGAGCCGCACGCCCGAGTGCACCTGCCGCACCGCTCGGTGGACCGATAAGCGTGGTCCACCCGAAGTCATGCGCCCCGGCCACGGAGCGGTGACCATCACCGCACGCCCAGCAATGAAGCGCCGTACCCCGATTTGGTGCAGGAGAAACCATTCGGTCACGCCTCATGCGGCACGGGTACAGGGCCCGTAGCGCCCGCCCGCCATGGGCTTTGCGGGGCGGCGAGCGAAAAAACCTGCGCACCTGGTCAATTTTTTGCAATGAGCCGGCATCTGCCCCGGCGAGCCGCTCCGGTTCGTCGCTCCCACCTGCCGAGGCCAGCATGCACGCTGAAGAATCAAGCCACTCCGAACTCATCTACGGCCTGGACGACAAGCCGAAACCGCTGCTGGCGTTCTGCGCCGCGTTGCAGCACGTGCTGGCCAGCTTCGTCGGCATCATCACGCCGCCGCTGGTGATCGGTGCGGCGCTGGGCCTGGGCGAGCACCTGCCCTACCTGATCAGCATGGCGCTGATGGTTTCCGGCGTCGGCACCTTCCTCCAGGCACGGCGCCCGCTGGGCATCGGCGCGGGGATGATCTGCCTGCAGGGCACCAGCTTCGCCTTCCTCGGTGCGGTGCTGTCGGCGGGCTTCCTGGTGAAGAGCCGCGGCGGCAGCCCGGAAGACATCCTGGCGATGATCTTCGGCGTGTGCTTCTTCGGCGCGTTCGTGCAGGTCGTGCTGAGCCGCTTCATCGGCCACCTGCGCCGGGTGATCACCCCGCTGGTGACCGGCATCGTCATCACCCTGATCGGCGTCAGCCTGATCAAGGTCGGCATCACCGACATCGGCGGCGGCTTCAAGGCCCCGGACTTCGGCGCGCCGGGCAACCTCGCACTGGGCGGGCTGGTGCTGGCGACCATCATCCTGCTCAACCGCTCGCGCAATCCCTGGGTGCGCCTGTCGTCGATCCTCATCGGCCTGGCGGTGGGCAGCGTCGTGGCCTTCTTCAGCGGCAAGCTGGTGCCCCAGGCGCTGCCCGACCTGCCGCTGGTGAGCGTGCCGGTGCCCTTCAAGTACGGTTTCGCCTTCGACTGGACGGCCTTCGTCCCCGTGGCGCTGATCTACCTCATCAGCACCATCGAGACCGTGGGCGACCTGACCGCCAACTGCATGATCGCGCGCAAGCCGTTCAAGGGGCCGGAGTACGAGGCGCGACTCAAGGGCGGCGTGCTCGGCGATGGCGTCAGCTGCCTGCTGGCGGCCACCTTCAGCGCCTTCCCCAACACCACCTTCGCGCAGAACAACGGGGTGATCCAGCTGACCGGCGTCGCCAGCCGCCATGTCGGCCTGTACATCGGTGCCGTGCTGTTCATCCTCGGCCTGTTCCCGCTGATCGGCGCCGTGCTGCAGCAGATTCCCAAGCCGGTGCTCGGCGGCGCCACCCTGGTGATGTTCGGCAGCGTCGCGGCGGCGGGCATCCGCATCCTCGCCCAGGCGCGGCTGGACCGCCGCAGCCTGCTGGTGATCGCCGGCTCCTTCGGCGTCGGCCTGGGAGTCGCCGCGCAACCGACCCTGCTGCACCAGCTGCCGCCGATCGTGCAGAACCTGTTCGACTCGGCCATCACCTGCGGCGGCATCACCGCCATCCTGCTCAGCCTGGTCCTGCCGGAAGAGAAGCCCGCCGCCCGGACGGACGGCGCCGCCGAGCGCGCCTGAAGGCCGCCGCGCCAGGCCCCGGACGGGGTCTGGCGCGGTGCGCAACGGGGAAAAACCGACCCATCATGGTGCAGGCCCGACAAAACCTGTGGATAACCTGACCGCCGCAACAGTTTTGTCTTGTCGGCGGCCCCACGCTTGGGTTATCAGTGCATTCGCCCGCTTCCTGATACCTCTGGATGACCTATGACTGTCCTGGTCCCCGCCCACAGCCCCAGCTCCACCGGCAAGCCCGCCGGCCGCATCCGCCAGAAGAACGAAGAGACCATCCTCGCCGCCGCCGAGGAGGAATTCGCCAAGCACGGTTTCAAAGGCACCAGCATGAACACCATCGCGCTGCGTGCCGGCCTGCCCAAGGCCAACCTGCACTACTACTTCAGCAACAAGCTGGGCCTCTACGTGGCGGTGCTGAGCAACATCCTCGAACTCTGGGACAGCACCTTCAACACCCTGACGGTGGATGACGACCCGGCCGAGGCGCTGGCCCGCTACATCCGCGCCAAGCTGGAGTTCTCGCGACGCTTCCCGCTGGCCTCGAAGATCTTCGCCATGGAGGTGATCAGCGGCGGCGCCTGCCTGGAGAAGCATTTCGATCAGGACTACCGCGACTGGTTCAGGGGCCGCGCCGCCGTGTTCGAAGCCTGGATCGCCGCCGGCAAGATGGACGCCGTCGACCCCACGCACCTGATCTTCCTGCTCTGGGGCAGCACCCAGCACTACGCCGACTTCGGCTCGCAGATCTGCCGCGTCAGCGGACGCAAGCGCCTGACCAAGGACGACTTCGAAATCGCCGCGCAGAGCCTCACCCACATCATCCTCAAGGGCTGCGGCCTGACCCCGCCGACACCCGCCAGCTGATGCCCTTCACCCTTGCCGCGCCCTGCGAATACCGCGAGGAAATCCGCAAGAGCCGCTTCATCGCCCTCGCCGCGCCGGTCACCAGTGCGGCCGAGGCCCAGGCCTTCATCACCGCCGCCAGCGACCTCGCCGCCTCGCACAACTGCTGGGCCTGGAAGGTGGGCAACCAGTACCGCTTCAGCGACGACGGCGAACCCGGCGGCACCGCCGGGCGCCCCATGCTGGCGGCCATCGAAGGCCAGGACATGGACCAGGTCGCAGTGCTGGTGATCCGCTGGTACGGCGGCATCCAGCTCGGCACCGGCGGCCTCGCCCGTGCCTACGGCGGCAGTGCCGCCAAGTGCCTGCAAGGGGGCGAACGCCTGCCGCTGCTGCGCCTGTCGCGCTTCCGCTGCCACCTGGCCTTCGCCGAGCTGGCGCTGTTCAAGGCGCGCCTGGCCGACCTCCAGGCCCAGCTCGAAAGCGAGGACTACGACGCCGAAGGCGCCTGGCTGCAGCTGGCCCTGCCGGCCGCCCAGCGCGAGCCGCTGCAGCGCCTGCTCGGCGACATCAGCCGCGGCCGCAGCCAACTTGCCGCCATCGAGGACCAGGCGCCATGACCGGCAAGCTGCGCATCCACTCGCCCGCGATCCACTATTTCGACATGGTGCGCCGCTGCAATTCCATCCGCGAGGCCGCGCGCCGGCTCAACGTCGCCTCCTCGGCGGTGAACCGGCAGATCCTCAAGCTGGAGGACGAGATCGGCGCGCCCTTGTTCGACCGCCTGCCCGCTGGCCTGCGCCTGACGCCGGCCGGGGAGATCCTCACCCGCCACATCACCGTGGTGCTGCAGGACGTCGAGCGCGTGCGCTCCGAACTGGACGCCATGCAGGGCCTGCGCACCGGCCACGTGGAGATCGCCACCGTCGAAGGCGTGACCATCGACCTGCTGCCCCGCGTGCTAAAGGCCATGCACGAGCGCTACCCACGGGTCACCATCGGCGTCACCGCGATGGGCTCGCAGGCCATCCCCGAGGCGGTGCTGAGCGGCGCCGCCGACCTCGGCCTGGCCTTCTTCCTGCCCCGCAGCGCCGAGTTGCAGCAGCTCAGCGTCGGCCACTTCCGCCTCGGCGCCATCGTCCCGCGCGGGCATCCGCTGGCCTCGCTGCACGAGGTGAGCTTCGCCGCCTGCGTCGAGCACGGCCTGATCCTGGCCAAGCGCGAGCTGTCCATCCACCACCTGCTCGGCCCGCTGCAAAAGCGCATGAGCCTGGCCGACAGGCCCGTGCTGGAAAGCAGCTCGGTGGAGCTGGCCCGACAACTGGTCAAGCGCGGCATGGGCGTGGCCTTCCAGACCCGCATCGGTATCGAGGCCGACCTCGAGGCAGGCGACCTGGTGCACCTGCCGCTGACCGACAACGGCGGCATCTTCAACGACCTTGGCCTCTATGTGCGTGGCGGCCGTTACCTGCCCGTCGCGGTGGATGCGCTGGCTCGACAATTGACCGAGGAAATCACCTTGCGTGAGCGCGAAGAGCGGCCACAGCCCCGGAGCACCTCGGGCAACCGCCCGTAGGACAGGTCCCGCCCGTTTTTTCATGCCCCCGGCCCGCCACGGCCTCCCGCAGGCTGCACGGCTGCAGCCCGCGCGCTAGAGCCATCTGCGCTCGCGCTTTGTACACAATCCCGCTAAGACCCTGAAAATACTGACTTTCAAGTCAATTCGGTGATGCCGTATCGGCATCGGGATGCTCTACATTCTGTTCTTTGGCGATCAATCCGGATGTGCTGATACTTGCGCCCTCGATGCCCGAGCCACGGCATCGAGATCCCAGGAACAGGAGCCATAACAATGAAAAAAGCACTGCAGGGAGCCACGGTCGCTCTCGCCCTATTCACGGTCGGGGAAGCCTCCGCGCTGGAGTGGATGAACAACAGCATCGGGTTCCGCTACGGACAGCAGTTCACCAACCCGAACAACCCGAACAAGTTCGCCAAGCGCATCTACAGCTTCACCCACGCCAGCGGCTACCGGTACGGCAGCAACTTCTTCAACCTGGATGTCTTCCTCTCCGACAACCGCGACCCGCGCAAGGGCACCGACCATGGCGGCAGCGAGGTCTACGCGGTGTACCGCCACCAACTGTTCGCCTCGCGGGTGTTCGACCAGAAGCAGGGCGACGGCCTGATCAAGGACTACGCCTTCACCGCCGGCTTCGACGTCAACCGCAACAACAACCGCGCCTCGTCCAACAAGCGCGCTGTCGTGTTCGGCCCCACCCTCAAGTTCAACACCGTCGGCGTGCTCGACCTGAGCCTGCTCTACTACCGCGAGCGCAACCAGACCGGCATCCCCGGCGCGCGCCATGAGGAGATGACCTTCGACGGCACCTACAACCTCAACCTCACCTGGCTGCGCCCCTTCCAGGTCGGCGACCACGCCGCCAAGTTCCAGGGCTACATCAACCACGTGGGCGAGAAGGGCGAGGACTACAACGACAGGGACACCGCCGCCGAAACCCTGATGCGCACCTCGCTGATGGTCGCCGCGCGCCCGGGCAAGAACATCAAGCCCAACCTCTGGTTCGGCGTCGGCTACGAGTACTGGCACAACAAGTTCGGCGTCGACGGCGGCCGTGGCAGCCGCACCTCCACCCCGACCCTGAACATGGAGTTCAGTTTCTAAGCGCTCTCCGGGCCGCAAGCAGCACCTCGTAGGATGGGTCGGGCGGCGTTCCGCGAGCGAAGCGAAACCCATCATCGGATGCGATGGGTTTCGCGGGGCTCTACCCATCCTACGGTCCAGCACGGCGCACACGGCCATGTAGGGTGGACCACGCTTCACCGGTCCACCGAGCGGAGTTGAAGGGGCACACATACCCCTCTCCAACGGCCGGCCCCACACAACTGCATCGGATCGACTCCGCTGGTGGACATGAAGAGCGATGTCCACCCTACGTGGCGCCAGCCTGCGGAGGAAAAATCCGCTGTCTGAACCGTCCACACAAAGCGTGGACAAGCCTGTGGATAACCTTTTGAGCAATCGCCCGGGCCAGCGCCGGACGCCGCTTCGCCGGGGCTGCTCGTTTCGTGACCAGTGTGCGAGGGGCCCCGTGTCTACCGCGCAAGCATCTGAAGGGTCTAGCTTTATTTTTCCCGCTTGCGGAGCTTGACGCCGGGATACCGGCGCGACGCACCGCCATTGTCCACATCAGCCGTGGACAGTCCTGTGGATAACCTTGGGAACAACTTCTCCAGGCCAGTGCCCACGGGCGCTGCGCCTGGCTGGTCGAATTTCGTCCAGGCACCGCTGCGCCATTGGGAACCACGCCGCCCCGAAAGCGTGCAGGAAAATGCCCCCGCAATGCCCATTCCACCCGTGGATTTCCCGCAGGCGCTCACGCACGCGAGCCTGCACGGGCCTTCCTGACCCGGTGGCCAGCTTTTTGCTTTGTCAGGCCAGCTCTCTTTCCGGGAAAGACCACGATGAACAGCCCCACTCCCCCACCGCGCCTGGAGATGCTCGGCATCACCAAGCGCTACCCCGGCTGCCTGGCCAACGACCGCGTCGACCTGCGCATCGAGCCCGGCGAGATCCACGCCCTGCTGGGCGAGAACGGTGCCGGCAAGAGCACGCTGATGAAGATCATCTACGGCGTGGTACAGCCCGATGCCGGCGAGATCCGCTGGCAGGGCGAGGCGCTGCGCGTACGCGACCCGGCGCAGGCCCGGGCGCTGGGCATCGGCATGGTGTTCCAGCACTTCTCCCTGTTCGAGACCCTCACCGTGGCCGAGAACATCGCCCTGGCCCTCGGCCGCGAGGCCGGCACGCCCAGGCAGCTGGAGCCGCGCATCCGCGAGGTATCGCAGCGCTACGGCATGGCCCTGGAGCCCGGGCGCCTGGTGCATGCGCTGTCCATCGGCGAGCGCCAGCGGGTGGAGATCGTCCGCTGCCTGATGCAGGACATCCGCCTGCTGATCCTCGACGAGCCCACCTCAGTGCTCACCCCGCAGGAAGCCGACGAACTCTTCGTCACCCTGCGCCGCCTGGCCGCCGAGGGCTGCAGCATCCTCTTCATCAGCCACAAGCTGGGCGAAGTGCGCGCGCTCTGCCACAGCGCCACGGTGCTGCGCGGCGGCCGCGTGTCCGGCCACTGCGTACCGGCCCGGTGCAGCGACCTGGAGCTGGCGCGGCTGATGGTGGGCGACGCCGAAGGCCTGGTCGCCAGCTACCCCAAGGTCAGCGGCGGTGCGCCCTTCCTCAGTTTGCAGGGGCTCGACTGGCACAACCCCGATCCGTTCGGCATGTCGCTGAAGAACCTCGGCCTGGATGTGCGCAGCGGCGAGATCCTCGGCATCGCCGGGGTCGCCGGCAATGGCCAGGACGAGCTGCTCGCGCTGCTCTCCGGCGAGCGTCGCCTGCCCGCCGGCAACGCCGGCGCCATCCGTTTCGCCGGCCAGCCGGTGGGCCAGTTGCCACCGGATGCGCGCCGCGCCCGGGGCCTCGCCTTCGTCCCCGCCGAACGCCTGGGCCATGGCGCGGTGCCGGACCTGAGCCTGGCCGACAACGCCCTGCTCACCGGTTTCCAGCGCGGGTTGCTGAGCCGCGGGATGATCCGCCGCGGCAAGGTGCTGGCCTTCGCCGAAGAGATCATCCAGCGCTTCGCGGTGAAGACCCCGGACGCCCATACCGCCGCCCGCAGCCTCTCCGGCGGCAACCTGCAGAAATTCATCCTCGGCCGCGAAATCCTCCAGCAACCCAAGCTGCTGGTGGCCGCCCACCCGACCTGGGGCGTGGACGTCGGCGCCGCTGCCGCCATCCACCGCGCACTGATCGCCCTGCGCGATGCCGGCGCGGCGATCCTGGTGATTTCCGAAGACCTCGACGAGCTGTTCCAGATCAGCGACCGCATCGGCGCCCTGTGCGGCGGCGAGCTGTCGGCGCAGAAGCCGGTGGCGGACACCAGCCCGCAGGAGGTCGGCCGCTGGATGGCCGGCCAGTTCGACTCGACCCAAGCCGCCTGAGCGCCCGGAGCCTTTCATGTTGCTATCCCTGGAACCCCGCACGCAGCAGTCGCGCGCGATGCTCCTGCTGTCCCCGGTGCTGGCCGGCCTGCTGACCCTGGCCTGCGGCTCGGCGCTGTTCGTCGCCCTCGGCCATGACCCGCTGGAAACCCTCCATGCGCTGCTGGTGGCACCCATCAGCGATCTCTACGGCGTCTCCGAGCTCCTGGTGAAGGCGCTGCCCATCCTGCTCTGCGCCCTGGGCCTGGCGGTGGCCTACCAGGCGCGCATCTGGAACATCGGCGCCGAGGGCCAGCTGCTCATGGGCGCCCTGGCCGGCAGCGCGGTGGCGGTGCACCTCATCGACTGGGAAAGCCGCTGGGCCCTGGTCCTGGTGCTGGGCGCCGGCATCCTCGCCGGAGCCGCCTGGGGCGCGCTGGCAGCCTGGTTGCGCACGCGCTTCAACGCCAACGAGATCCTCACCACCATCATGCTCAACTACGTGGCGCTGAACCTGCTGCTCTTCGCCGTGCACGGCCCGCTGAAGGACCCGGCCGGCTTCAACTTCCCCGAGTCGGCGATGTTCGGCGACGCCTCGCGGCTGCCCCCGGTGTTCGAGGACCTGCGCCTGCACATCGGCCTGTACTTCGCCCTCCTCGCCCTGGTGGCGGTGTGGGTGCTGCTGCACAAGAGCTTCCTCGGCTTCCAGATCAAGGTGCTGGGCCTGGACAAGCGCGCCGCCGGCTTCGTCGGCTTCCGCGAAAAGCGCCTGGTGTGGCTGGCCCTGCTGGTCAGCGGCGGCCTGGCGGGCCTGGCCGGCGTCGGCGAAGTCACCGGCCCCATCGGCCAACTGGTGCCGCAGGTGTCGCCGGGCTACGGCTACGCCGCCATCACCGTGGCCTTCCTCGGCCGCCTCAACCCCTTCGGCATCCTCGTCGCCGGGCTGTTGATGGCGCTGCTGTTCCTCGGCGGCGAAAACGCGCAGATGGCCCTCAACCTGCCGCAGTCGATCACCCAGCTGTTCCAGGGGATGATGCTGTTCTTCCTGCTCGCCTGTGATGTGTTGATTCTGTATCGGCCACGCTTGGCGTGGAGCTACAAGCTGCAAGTGGCAAGCGCCAAGAAGCGTGCCGCCGCATGAGTCACTCCCACACCCGTTCTTCAACTCGTAGCTTGCGGCTTGCCGCTCGAGGCTTCCTTCCATGGATCTAGATCTGCTGACCAACATCCTCTACGCCATGGTCCGCTGCGGCACGCCGCTGCTGCTGGTCGCCCTGGGCGAGCTGGTGTGCGAGAAGAGCGGCGTGCTCAACCTCGGGCAGGAGGGGATGATGCTGTTCGGCGCGGTGGTGGGCTTCATCGCCGCCATCGGCACCGGCAACCTGTGGCTCGGCGTGCTGCTGGCGATGGCCGCGGGCATGCTGCTGTCCGCCCTCTTCGCCCTGGTCGCCCTCGGCTGCAACGCCAACCAGGTGGCCACGGGGCTGGCGCTGACCATCTTCGGCATCGGCCTGTCGTCCTTCGTCGGCGCCGCCTGGGTGGGCAAGCCCCTGCAGGGTTTCGAGCCGGTGGCCATCCCGCTGCTCAGCGGCATTCCGCTGCTGGGCAAGATGCTGTTCAGCCAGGACCTGATGGTCTACCTGTCCTTCGCGCTGTTCGCGCTGATCGCCTGGGCGCTGCTCAAGAGCCGCATCGGCCTGGTGCTCCAGGCGGTGGGCGAGAACCCCGATGCGGCCAGCGCCATGGGCCTGCCGGTGCTGCGCGTGCGCACCCTGGCGGTGCTCTTCGGCGGGGCCATGGCGGGCATGGCGGGGGCCTACCTGTCCCTGGCGTACACGCCGATGTGGGCGGAGAACATGACCGCCGGGCGCGGCTGGATCGCCCTCGCCTTGGTGGTGTTCGCCAGCTGGCGGGTGTTCCGCGTGCTGCTGGGGGCCTACCTCTTCGGCCTGGCCAGCATCCTCCACCTGGTGGCCCAGGGCGTGGGCCTGGCCATCCCCGCCAACCTGCTGGCGATGCTGCCCTACGTGGCGACCATCCTGGTGCTGGTGCTGCTCTCCCGCGATGCCGCGCGCACCCGCCTGTTCGCCCCCGTGTCCCTGGGCCAGCCGTGGAAGGGCGGGCATTGATAGGGCACGGCTCCCGGGCTGAACGACCGTAGGTTGGCGCCGAGCGCAGCGAGGCCCAACGGTGCGATACCCACCCTCGCTGCGTTGGGCTTCGCACCTCAGCGGAACGCCGCCCGGCCCACCTACATCGACATCCCACGCGGGCGCTCAATAAGCGGCTACTCTTGCCGGTCTTCACACGCAGAGGACCGCACATGAGCAGCACACAAACCGCATTGATCATCGGCGCCTCCCGGGGCATCGGCCTGGGCCTGGTCAAGCAACTGCAGGCCGCCGGCTGGCAGGTCACAGCCACGGTGCGCAACCCGCAGGGCGCCGGCGACCTGGCCGCGCTGGAGAACGTCGAGGTACGCACCCTGGAGCTGGACAGCGTCGCCAGCCTGGAGACCCTGGCCGGCGAACTGGATGGCCGCGCCTTCGACCTCATCCTGGTCAA
Organism: Pseudomonas sp. USHLN015; assembly: GCF_037153275.1. Lineage (NCBI taxonomy): Bacteria > Pseudomonadati > Pseudomonadota > Gammaproteobacteria > Pseudomonadales > Pseudomonadaceae > Pseudomonas > Pseudomonas sp. USHLN015. The sequence goes on along the minus strand of NZ_JBBCKP010000014.1, from coordinate 153,437 downwards.
CGCCGGCGTCTACGGCCCGGTGCACCAGTCCGCCGTGCAGGCCACCGAGGCCGAGATCGCCCAGCTGTTCCTCACCAACGCCGTCGCCCCCATCCGCCTGGCCCAGCGCCTGAAGAGCAACCTGCTGCCCGGCGGCACCCTGGCCTTCATGAGTTCGGTGCTGGGCAGCGTGGCCGGCAACGATGCCGGCGGCCTGGCGCTGTACCGCGCCAGCAAGGCGGCGCTGAATTCCATGACCCGCAGCCTGGTGGCCGAATGGGCGGAAGCCGCGCCCACGGTGCTGAGCCTGCATCCGGGCTGGGTGAAGACCGACATGGGCGGCGAGTCCGCCGAGATCGACGTCGCCACCAGCGTCCAGGGCCTGGTGCAGCAGATCGAGGCGTATGCCGGGCGCGGCGGCCACCACTACATCGACTACCAGGGCCAGACCATTCCCTGGTGACGCACCAGCAGGCGGCGGGCAGCGCCCGTCGTGCACCATCCGCGCTCGCAGGCGGTGCACATTGCCGGCATCGAGGGGCCTGGCACGCGGCTTTGCGCGCCGCCTGTCCAGTTGGTCAATTTTTTGCAATCGCCTGGTCAGCCCACAGGGCACAGCACAGAACAACAGACCAGGAGCCCCATCCCCCATGTTCGATTCCAAGAAGAACCTGCTGCGCACGCTCGTCGCCGCCATCGGCTTCAGCGCCACCCTCGGCGCCTCCGCCGCCGACCCGCTGAAGGTCGGCTTCGTCTACGTCGGCCCCATCGGCGACCACGGCTGGACCTACCAGCACGAGGAAGGCCGCAAGGCGCTGGTGGCCAAGCTGGGCGACAAGGTCGAGACCAGCTTCGTGGAGAACGTCGCCGAAGGCGCCGACGCCGAGCGGGTCATCCGCAACATGGCCAAGGGCGGCTACGACCTGATCTTCACCACCTCCTTCGGCTACATGAACCCCACCGCCAAGGTGGCCAAGCAGTTCCCCAAGGTCACCTTCGAGCACGCCACCGGCTACAAGCAGGACAAGAACCTCGGCACCTACCTGTCGCGCTCCTATGAAGGCCGCTACGTCGGCGGCTTCCTCGCCGCGAAGATGACCAAGAGCCACAAGATCGGCTACATCGCCTCCTTCCCCATCCCGGAAGTGATCCGCGACATCAACGCCATCCAGCTGGCGCTGAACAAGTACGACCCGCAGGCCGAGATCAAGGTGGTCTGGGTCAACTCCTGGTTCGACCCGGGCAAGGAAGCCGACGCCGCCAACGCGCTGATCGACCAGGGCGTGGACGTGGTATTCCAGCACACCGACAGCCCGGCGCCGATCCAGGCCGCCGAGCGCCGTGGCGTGTACTCCGTGGGCTACGCCTCGGACATGGCGCACTTCGGGCCCAAGGCCGTGCTCACCTCCATCGTCAACAACTGGGGGCCGCACTACATCCAGGCCGCCGAAGGCGTGATGGCCGGCACCTGGAAGTCCCAGGACTACTGGGGCGGCCTGGCCGAGGACACCATCCAGCTGCCCATCAGCGACCTGGTGCCGGCCGACGTGAAGGCCGAGGCCCAGGCGATCATCGCCCGCATCAAGAGCGGCGAGTTCCACCCCTTCACCGGCCCGATCAAGGACCAGAGCGGTGCCATCAAGCTGGCCGACGGCGTGGTCGCCACCAACGCCGACCTGGCGGGCATGAACTACTACGTCGAAGGCATCAAGGCGGAACTGCCGAAGTAAGCGACGCCCTCTCCCCTGGCGCCAGGGGAGAGGGTATTGAACCCTGCGCTCCAAGGATCACCCGATGAACCAGCTTCCCCTCATCGACATCGCCGCGCTCTACGGCGACGACCAACAGGCCTGGCAGCAGGTCGCGGCGCAGATCGACGCCGCCTGCCGCGACTGGGGCTTCTTCTACATCACCGGGCACGGCATCGCGCCCGAGCGCATCGAGGCGTTGACCCGCGCGGCCAAGACCTTCTTCGCCCTGCCCGACGCCGAGAAGCTGCGGATCGACATCACCCGCACCGCGCACCATCGCGGCTATGGCGCCATCGCCACCGAACAGCTCGACCCGAGCAGGCCTAGCGACCTGAAGGAAACCTTCGACATGGGTTTCCACATGGCCGCCGACCACCCCGAGGTGCTGGCCGGCAAGCCCCTGCGCGGGCCCAACCGCCACCCCGAACTGCCCGGCTGGTCGGCGCTCATGGAACAGCACTACGCCGACATGCAGGCGCTGGCGCAGACCCTGCTGCGGGCCATCGCCCTGGCCCTGGGCATCGAGCGCGACTTCTTCGATGCGCGCTTCGCCGAACCCATCAGCGTGTTCCGCATGATCCACTATCCGCCGCGCCACACCGCCAGCTCCGTCGAGCAACAGGGCGCCGGTGCGCACACCGACTACGGCTGCGTGACCCTGCTGTACCAGGACGACGCCGGCGGCCTGCAGGTGCAGGACGTGCGCGGCCAGTGGATCGACGCGCCACCCATCGCCGGCAGCTTCGTGGTCAACATCGGCGACATGATGGCGCGCTGGAGCAACGACCGATACAAGTCCACGCCGCACCGGGTCATCAGCCCCCTGGGCGTGCACCGCTACTCCATGCCCTTCTTCGCCGAGCCGCACCCGGACACCGAGATCAGCTGCCTGCCCAATTGCTCCAGCGCCGACAAGCCGCCGAAGTACCCACCGGTGACCAGCGCCGAGTACCTGCTCTCGCGCTTCGCCGACACCTACGCCTACCGGCGGGAGGAGACGGCCTGAGCGACGCCCGATGAACACGAGCGCCCCTGCCGTACAGGCGCTCGCTCGGCGAAATCCTGTCCGGGAAGTTAAACTTGCCGTCGACCTTGCCTGATAACGAGAAACCACCATGTACGACTGGCTCAATGCCTTGCCCAAAGCCGAACTGCACCTGCACCTGGAAGGTTCGCTCGAGCCCGAGTTGCTGTTCGCGCTGGCCGAACGCAACAAGGTCGCCCTGCCCTGGCACGACGTCGAGACCCTGCGCCGCGCCTACGACTTCGGCAACCTGCAGGAATTCCTCGACCTCTACTACGCCGGTGCCGATGTGCTGCGCACCGAGCAGGACTTCTACGACCTGACCTGGGCCTACCTGCAACGCTGCAAGGCTCAGAACGTCATCCACACCGAGCCCTTCTTCGACCCGCAGACCCACACCGATCGCGGCATCCCTTTCGAGGTGGTGCTGAACGGCATCCGCCACGCCCTGGACGACGGTCGCAAGCAGCTCGGCATCAGCTCCGGGCTGATCCTCAGCTTCCTGCGCCACCTCTCCGAGGACGAGGCGCAGAAGACCCTCGACCAGGCGCTGCCCTTCCGTGACGCCTTCGTCGCCGTGGGCCTGGACAGCTCCGAGATGGGCCACCCGCCGAGCAAGTTCCAGCGCGTGTTCGACCGCGCCCGCGCCGAAGGCTTCCTCACCGTCGCCCACGCCGGCGAGGAAGGCCCGCCGGAATACATCTGGGAGGCCCTGGACCTGCTGAAGATCCAGCGCATCGACCACGGCGTGCGCGCCATCGAGGACGAGCGCCTGATGCAGCGCATCATCGACGAGCAGATCCCGCTGACCGTCTGCCCGCTGTCCAACACCAAGCTGTGCGTGTTCGACCACATGAGCCAGCACAACATCCTCGACATGCTCGAGCGCGGCGTGAAGGTGACGGTCAACTCCGACGACCCGGCCTACTTCGGTGGCTACGTCACCGAGAACTTCTTCGCCCTGCACGAGCACCTGGGCATGAGCGAGGAACAGGCCCGGCGCCTGGCGCAGAACAGCCTGGATGCCCGGCTGGTGAAGTGAACGAAAAGGGCCGCGATGCGGCCCTTCTTGCAGATGGACATGGAGGAGCGGTGGGCTGAAGCCCACCCTACGCACACCCTGCAAGCCCGTAGGATGGGTAGAGCATGGCGAAACCCATGCTGCCGGCTGATGGGTTTCGCTTCGCTCGCGGAACGCCGCCCGACCCATCCTGCGGCCCCTGCGAGGAGCTTCGCGAGCAGAGCTCGCTCCTACGACCTAGGTGAAGCTCAGGCGGCGCGTTCGCTGCGCGGCGTGATGGCGCGGAGGATGCCGTTGAGCAGCACGCCGTAGAGCGGCACGAACAGCACCAGGCTGACGCTGAGCTTCACGCCGTAGTCCACCGTGGCGATCTCCACCCAGTGCTCGGCCATGAAGGGGTTGTCGCTGTGCCAGAAGGCGACGGAGAAGAAGGTGAAGGTGTCCAGCAGGTTGCCGGCGATGGTGGACACCACCGGGGCGACCCACCACTGGCGCATCCTGCGCAGGCGATCGAAGACCTGGATGTCGAGGACCTGCCCCAGCACGTAGGCGAGGAAACTCGCGAGCGAGATGCGTGCGACGAAGAGGTTGAACTCGCCCAGGGCGCCGAAGCCCTGGAACGCCGCGTCCTGGAACAGCACCGAGACCACGTATGAAGCCGCCAGTGCCGGGAGCATGACCCGGGCGATCACCTGGCGCGCCGCCTGCTTGCCGAGCAGGCGCACGGTCAGGTCGGTGGCCAGGAAGATGAACGGGAAGCTGAATGCGCCCCAGGTGGTCTGCCAGCCGAACAGGGTCATGGGCAACTGCACCAGGTAGTTGCTGGCGATGATGATCAGGATGTGGAATGCGATGAGGCCGGTCAGCGCGGGGCGCCAGACCTTGGGGAGAGCTGCGGGCATGGTGGTTCACGTCCTTTTTGCCGATGGGGTGAGGGAACCCATGTCGCAGCCCCATGGCCACGACGGCGCGCATTCTAACTTGACCCGCGCGTCAAAAAAAGCGTCCGCAAGGGGGTTTCGTCGGCGGCTTTCTCAGCCGTGCTCCAGTGCCTCGACATACACCGCCATGCGCCCGCGCCCGCCATGCTTGGCCCGGTAGCAGGCGATGTCGGCCTGGCGCAGCAGCTCGGCCGGCTCGCTGTTGCCAGCGTGCAAGGGCGCCAGGCCGATGCTGGCGCCGACCTGGAAGGTGCGGCCTTCCCATTCGAAGCGCAGGCCGCGCACCTGCTCGATCAGCCGATCGGCGAGGATTTCCGCCTGGGCCAGGGGGCAGCTGCGCAGGATCATGGCGAACTCGTCGCCCCCCAGGCGCGCCACCAGGTCGCCGCTGCGCACCTGTTCCTGCATCAGCCGCGAGATGCGCCGCAGCAGTTCGTCACCGGCGGCATGGCCGGCGCTGTCGTTGACCTGCTTGAAGAGGTCCAGGTCGATGAAGAACAGCACGCTGTGCCCGGCGTTCTGCGTCACCTCGCGGCAGCTTTCCGCCAACGCGTCCTCGAAGGCCGAGCGGTTGAGCAGGCCGGTCAGGGCGTCGTGGCTGGCGGCATAGCGCAGGTGCTTCTGCATCGCCCGCGCCTCGCTGACATCGGTGAACACCAGCACGCTGCCGAGCAGCTCGCCCTCGGCGCTGCGTACCGGCGCCGCCTGGCCACGCAGGGCGATCAGGCCGCCGGCGGCATGGCGCAGGGACGAGAGCCCGGGGATGCTTTCCTCCGTGCCGCGCTCCAGGCACAGGCGCACCGGGCTCGGCACCGGCCGGCCCTCCTCGCTCTCCAGCGGCAGCACCCGCTCGATCTCCTGGTTGCGCGCCGCCGCCGTGCTCCAGCCGCTGAGGCGCTCGGCCACCGGGTTGAGGAAGCGCACGCGGCCATCCAGGTCCGTGGTGATCACCCCGTCGCCGATGCAGTTGAGGGTCACCTGCAGGCGCTCGCGCTCGTCGTTCAGCCGCTCGGTGAGTTCGCGCAGCTGGGTCACGTCCCAGTTGGTGCCGATCATCCGCGTCGGCTTGCCCTCGGCGTCGAGGGCCAGGCTGCCGTGCCCGCGCAGCGCACGCGTCTCGCCGTTGGGCAGGGAGATGCGGAACTCCACGTCCAGCCGCGCCAGGCCTTCGCGCACCCGCTGCAGCTCGCGGTGCAGGGCTTCGGCGTCGCCCGGGTGGACGAAGCGCGACCACTCCTCGTAGCTCACCGGCCGCCCCAGCGGGCGCATGCCGTAGAGGCGGAACAGGCTGTCGTCCCAGATCATGTCGTCGCTGACCAGGTCCCACTCCCAGACGCCCACGCCACTGGCGTCGGTGGCCAGGGAATAGCGCTGGGCGAGCTCGGCCAGCTCGGCCTCGGCACGCTTGCGCCGGTCGATGTCCTCGATCTGGGCGATGAAGTACAGCGGCTGCCCTTCGGCATCGCGCACCAGGGACACCGCCAGCAGCGCCCAGACCTCGGAGCCATCGCGGCGCAGGTAGCGCTTCTCCAGCCGATAGCTGTCGCGACGGCCGGCGAGCGCTTCCTGCACCAGCTCCAGGTCATCGGACAGGTCCTCGGCCTGGGTGATGTCCTGGAAGCTCATCGCGACCAGTTCGGCCGGCCCGTACCCGAGCATCTCGCACAGGGCGCGGTTGACCCGCTGCAGCCTGCCATCCAGCCCCACCAGGGCCATGCCGATGGCCGAGTGCTCCATGGCGTCGCGAAAACGCGCCTCGCTGATGGCCAGCTCGCGCTGGCGTCGCCGGCCCTGCTCCACGGCAGCGGCCAGCAGCAGCGGGGGCAGCAACGACAACAACAGCGGCAGGTAAAGGGTGATCTCCTGCCACAGGGGCGTCACCGGCTGCAGCGACAACCCTCCCATGGCGACCATCAGGCCGCCGCTGAAGGAGGCCAGGGTCACCAGCAGCGCAGTGCCGGCGAAGGGCAGGCGCACCGCCGCCAGCAGCAGCGGCAGCGACAGGTAGACGAAGGGCGTCGGCAGCAGGCGCAGGGATACCAGGGTCACCAGCAGCACCAGCGGCACGTAGAAGAGCAGCTCGTGGGGGCGCTTCGGCGAACGCAGGGACTGCAGGCCATGCTGCTGCAGCTGCACCGTCAGCGGCAGGATCGACAGGGTGCCCAGCACCGCGCCCTCGTACCAGGACAGCCAGACCCGGCCGAAGCCGGCGTAACCGATGCTCTGCACGATCAGCGCGCCCAGGGTCGAGCTGACCAGCGGCGGCACCATGGCCCCGAGCAGGATGAAGCGGAGGAAGGCCGACGGGCTGCGGCTCATGTTCAGGGCCACGCCGGTGCGGCGCAGCAGGAAGGCGGCGAGCGCCATCTCCAGCATGTTGGCCGGCAGGAAGCTGGCGGACATCGCCAGGGTGTCGCCCATCACCTGACCGGCCAGCATGTTGGCCACCAGCATCACGCCGAGCAGCGCCGGCCAGCGACGCAGTGGCTGGTTCCAGAGGAAGGTGATGCCGAAGGCGTTGGCATACCAGAGGGTGGCGATGGTGCCCGGCTGGCGCGCCAGCCAGACGGCGCCCAGGGCGAGCACCAGGTAGCCGAAGAAGACCAGCGCCAGGGTCGGGCCGAGGCGCGCCGGGGCGGGCGGCAGGGCGTTCACGGCCATGCGCGTCGACAAGGGCAAGGGGCTGGACGGCTGGGGATCACGGCTCATCTCCAGGGCTGGACGGCGGATAGGCGGGCTCGCCCTAGCAACAATAGCGAATGGCGCGGCCCGCACAACAGCTGGCTGTGACGCTCAGCGCGGAAGCCGGGCCACGCCCTCCCAGGGCGCGCCGACCAACAGCTCGCCACAGCGCTGGCGAAGGAACTCGCGCAGCAGGTTCACCGGCTTGCTCAACTGGGCGCGATGGGGGCAGATCAGGTTCAGCGGCGTGGGCTCGCCCAGGTGATCCTCCAGCGCCAGCTGAAGGCGCCCGGCCCGCACATCGGCGGCCACGTCGAGCCAGGACTTGTACACCAGCCCCTGCCCGGCCACCGCCCAGCGGCGCACCACGTCGGCGTCATCGCAGACCCGGTCGCCGGCCACGGTGACGGTCTGGCTGCGCCGGCCCTCGTGGAATGTCCACTGGTCGTGCACGCGGCCGCCCAGCACATAGAGCAGGCAGTTGTGCCGGTGCAGTTCCTCCGGGGTGCGCGGGTGGCCGTGCCGGGCGAAATAGCCAGGTGCGCCGCAGAGCACGCGACGGTTGCCCGGAGCCAGGGGCAGCGCCACCAGGCTCGAGTCCTCCGGCTCGCCGGAGCGGATGGCGATGTCCACCGGCTGGCGGAACAGGTCGGCCACCTGGTCGCTGAGGAACAGGCGGACGGCGAGGCGCGGGTGCTCGGCCTGGAATTCGTCCAGCCAGGGCAGCAACACGTTGCGGCCGAAGTCCGAGGGCGCCGAGAGTTGCAGCAGGCCGCCGATATCGCTCTTGCCGCCGGCCAGCTGCCGGCGGCCCTCGTCCAGGCTCTGCAACGCGGCACGGGCGTGCACCAGGTACTGCTCGCCCTCTGCGGTCAGGCGCAGGCTGCGCGTGGAGCGGGCGAACAAGCGCGCATCGAGACGCTGCTCGAGGCGCTTGAGCGCAGCGCTGGCCACGGCCGGGGAGATCTCCAGCTCGCGGGCGGCGGCCGAGAGGCTGCCACGGTCGGCGGTACGGACGAAGACGGTGAGGTCGTCGAGGCGCAGCATTTTCAAAATTCCATTGAAAGACTGTCGTCTTCTAGCTGATTTTTCTGCGCTACGAAATAGCCCAACCTATGCGCCATCGTCCCCGGAGAAGCCGCCATGACCACGCTGCACCTGATCGCCCATATAGACGCCCAACCCGGCCAGGCCGAGGCGGTGGAAGCCGCCCTGCGCGAGCTGGTTACCGCCAGCCGCAGCGAGCCCGGCTGCCTGCAGTACGACCTGCACCGCGACCGCGCTGACGCGCTGAGCTTCGTCATGCTGGAAACCTGGCGCGACGAAGCCGCCCTCGACGCGCACAAGGCCACCGCCCATTACCGCCACTTCGGCGACGCCCACGGCAGCCGCCTCAAGGGCGTCACCCTCACCCTTCTCGATCGCCTCGCCTGAGCCCAGGAGCCCCCGATGAAAGCCATCGCCTATTACCAGTCCCTGCCCATCGACCATGCCGATTCGCTGCAGGATATCGAACTGCCCGCCCCCACGCCCGGAGCCCGTGACCTGCTGGTGGAGGTCCGCGCCATCTCGGTGAACCCGGTGGATACCAAGATCCGTCGCAACGTGCAGCCGGAGAACGGCCAGGCCAAGGTGCTGGGCTGGGACGTCGCCGGCGTGGTCAAGGCGGTGGGCAGCGAGGTGAGCCTGTTCCAGCCCGGTGACGAGGTGTTCTATGCCGGCGCCCTGACCCGCCCGGGTGGCAACGCCGAGCTGCACCTGGTGGACGAACGCATCGTCGGCAAGCGCCCGCAGGGCCTGGACTTCGCCCAGTCCGCCGCCCTGCCGCTGACCGCCATCACCGCCTGGGAACTGCTGTTCGACCGCCTCGGCATCACCGAGGGCCGAGCCGACCAGGGCCAGAGCCTGCTGGTGGTCGGCGCGGCCGGCGGCGTGGGCTCCATCCTCGTGCAACTGGCCCGCCAGCTCACCGGCCTGACCGTGATCGGCACCGCCTCGCGCCCGGAAACCCAGGCCTGGGTCCGCGAGCTGGGCGCCCACCACGTCATCGATCACAGCCAGCCGCTGGCGGCCGAACTCAAGCGCATCGGCATCGACAGCGTCACCCACGTCGCCAGCCTGACCCAGACCGACCAGCACCTGGAGCAACTGGTGGAAGCCCTTGCGCCCCAGGGCAAGCTCGCCCTGATCGACGACCCGGCCGGCCTCGACGTGCTCAAGCTCAAGCGCAAGAGCATCTCGCTGCACTGGGAGTTCATGTACACCCGCTCGATGTTCGAGACCCGCGACATGATCGAGCAGCACAAGCTGCTCGGCCGCGTCAGCGAGCTGATCGACGCCGGCGTGCTGAAGACCACCGTCGGCGAACACTTCGGCCGCATCGACGCCGCCAACCTCAAGCGCGCCCATGCGCTGCTGGAGAGCGGCAAGGCCAAGGGCAAGATCGTGCTCGAAGGGTTCTGAGATACGCCCGTCGCTGGGGTGCCCTCCCGGGCGCCCCAGCGCGAATGAATTCCCACAACAGCGAACCCCTGCGTGGACATGACCACCGCGTAGGGTGGAGGTCGCTTTTTACCTCCACCAAGCGGGGCCGCGAATGGCATGTCGTTTTGCCTGAGGCTCTGAACCGATGGGTTTCGCTGGGCTCGCGGAACGCCGCCCGACCCATCCTACGAATACGCCGAGCCCACGAGGGAGAGATATCGAGGCGAAACCCGAGCTGGCAGGGTGCACTTCGTGGGCCCGGCGCCCTCAGCCGAACGGTCTTACGCCACCAGTCGGCAATTTGACCCGGATCATTTTCTGTCATCTACCCGGGTCTACACTGGGGGCTCACTTTCTCAGGGAGAGGGCACCATGAAAATCATAGTCCGACCGCTCCGCACCACCCAGGGCAACAGCTGGCAGGTCTGCATGGACCAGCACGCGGTGAGTTTCCGCAGCGAGGCCGAGGCCCGGCGCTTCGTCGCCACGCTGGAAGCGCGCCTCAAGGCGCCCCACGTCCTGCCGGAACCGGCACGACGGGCCGCGGGCTAGCCGAGCACCGACGGCTGGCCACGGGTCAGCCGCCAGGTGATCAGCGACGCACACACGGCTCCGGCGCCGCACAGGCAGATCACCATCGCCATCGGCATCGCCGAGCCATCGTGCAACACCCCGACCAGCGCGGCGGCGCCCGCCGCCACGCTGAACTGCAGGCTGCCCATCAACGCCGACGCACTGCCGGCATGGCGGCCCTGGCCGGCCATCGCGCTGGCCGAGGCGTTGGGGATGATGATGCCCAGGCTGGCGATGCAGCCGAACAGCGGCACCAGCAATGGCCACAGCGCCTCGGTATGCGCGTGGGCTACCGCCAGCAGCGCCAGTGCGCACCCCAGGTAGAACCACACCACCCGACGCATCCAGTAGGCCGGCCCGCCGAAGCGCATCAGCCAGGCGTTGACCTGGGCCACCAGGATGAAGCCCAGGGCGTTGCCGCCGAACAGCCAGCCGTAGTGCTCCGCCGGCACGCCGTAGAGTTCGATGAAGACGAAGGGCGAGCCGGCGATGTAGGCGAACATGCCGGCCATCGACAGGCCGCCGGTCAGGGCGTAGCCGATGAACACCCCGTCCCCCAGCAACCGCTTGTACTGGCCCAGGGCACCGCGCAGCGGCGGCCGCTCGTCGCCCGTGGTGAGGGTCTCCGGCAACCACAGATAGACGCCGGTGAGCACCAGGGCGCTGAACAGGGTCAGCCCGAAGAAAATCGACGGCCAGCCGAACAGGTCCAGCAGCAGCCCGCCGCCCAGGGGCGCGAGGATGGGCGCCAGGCCCATCACCAGCATCAGTTGCGAGAACACCTTGGCCGAGGCGATGGGGTCGCAGAGATCGCGCACCACCGCCCTCGAGACGACCATGCCCGCGCAGCCGCCCAGGGCCTGGACGAAGCGCGCGCCGATCAGCCACTCCAGGCTCGGCGCCATCGCGCAGGCCACCGACGCCAGGGTGAACAGGCTCACCCCCACCAGCAGCGGCAGGCGCCGGCCGAAGCGGTCGGCGATCGGCCCGTAGAGCAGTTGCCCGATGGCCAGGCCGATGAAGTAGGACGCCAGGCTCAGCTGCACGTGCTCGACGTCGGTGGAGAAGGCCAGGGCCAGCGCCGGGAAGCTCGGCAGGTAGAAATCGATGGCCATCGGGCCGAAGGCACTGAGCGACCCGAGGATCAGCAGGATGCGGAAATTCATGGTTCACCTGAAAACAGGGCGCCGCCCCGAGGGCGGCGCCGTTGACTGCAAAAGAGACCGTGGAGCGGGCGTGCGGTTCGATGTCCGGTGGCCTCCCGCGTGCGCGGGGATGGCGCCGGACGTCATTCGGCGGCCGGTGCCTTCTTCTTGCGCCCCAACCTGTCGGCGGCGGATTCCACCAGCAGGTAGAACATCGGGATGAGGAAGGTTGCCAGCAACGTGGCGGCAAGCATACCGCCAATCACGCCGGTACCGATCGAATGTCGGCTCGCCGAGCCCGCGCCGCTGCTGATGGCCAGCGGCACGCACCCGAGGATGAAGGCCAGCGAGGTCATGACGATGGGTCGGAAGCGCAGCTTGGCCGCCTCCAGCGCCGACTCGAAGATGCCCATGCCTTCTTCGCGGCAGAGCACGGCGAACTCGATGATGAGGATGGCGTTCTTCGCCGCCAGGCCGATCAGCGTCACCAGCCCGACCTGGAAGTACACGTCGTTGGACAGCCCGCGCAGCCACACCGCGAGGATGGCGCCGAACACCGCGAAGGGCACCGCGGTGACCACGGCGATGGGCAGGGTCCAGCGTTCGTACTGGGCGGCGAGGATGAGGAACACCAGGATCAGGCCGAAGACGAAGGCCTTGCTGCCCGAGCCCTGGGTCGCCAGCTCCTGGTAGGCCGAGCCGATCCAGCCGATGCTGTAGTCCTCGCCCAGCACCTCGTCCGCCACCTCCTGCATCGCCGCCAGTGCCTGGCCGGAGCTGTAGCCCGGTGCCGGTCCGCCAAGGATCTTGGCCGCCGGGTAGACGTTGAAGCGTGCGTAGGAGTCCGGCCCGAGGATGCGCTGCACGCGCACCAGGGACGACAGCGGCACCAGGTCGCCGGAGGCCGAGCGCACGTACACCTGGCTCAGGTCCTCGGGCTTGCGGCGGAACTCGGACTCGGCCTGCAGGCTCACCTGCCAGGTGCGCCCGTAGAGGGTGAAGTCGTTGACGTAGTAGCTGCCGAAGGTGGACTGCATGGCGGTGAACACATCGTTCACCGCCACCCCAAGCGCACGGGCCTTGGTGCGATCCAGGTCGACGTAGTACTGCGGCACGTTGGCGTTGAAGGTGGTATTGACCCCCACCAGCTCCGGGCGCTTGGAGATGGCGCCGATGAACTTGGTGACCGTCTCCTCCAGCTGCGCGACGCTGCCGCCGGAGCGGTCCTGGATGTACGCCTCGAAGCCGCCGGTGGTGCTCATGCCGGTGATCGGCGGCGGGTTGAAGGTCATCACCACGCCGTCCTTCTGCCCGGCGCCCATGGCCATGAAGGCGGGCGGCAGGTTGCGCGCGTCCAGCTCGTCGGTGGTGCGCTCCTTCCAGTCCTTCAGCGGCACGAAGGACACGCCGGCGTTGCTGCGGGTGCCGAAGGTGAGCACGTCGAAGCCGGCGAAGGTGACCACGTCCTGCACCGCAGGGTGCTTCATCAACTGCTCGGTCACCGCGCTGGTGACTTCCTCGGTGCGGGTCAGGGAGGCGGCCGGCGGCAGGAAGTAGGCGTTGATCACGTAGCCCTGGTCCTCATCCGGCACCAGCGAACCGGGCACGCGGCCGAACAGCAGCACCATCAGCGCGATCATTCCGCCGAACAGGAGCACGCCGATGACGCTGCGTTTGAGGAAGAAACGCACGCCCGCGGTATAGCCGTCGGTGGCGCGGTCGAAGAAACGGTTGAACCAGCGGAACGGCGCCGCCGGTTCGTGATGGGTGGGCTTGAGCAGCAGGGCGCAGAGCGCTGGCGAGAGGGTCAGCGCGACGATGCCTGAGATCACCACCGACACCGCGATGGTGATCGCGAACTGCTTGTACATCTGCCCCGCCAGGCCGCCGAGGAAGCCCACCGGGATGAACACCGCGCAGAGCACCAGGACGATGGCGACGATGGGCCCGGTGACCTCCTCCATGGCCTTGATCGAGGCGTCGCGCGGGCTGAGCTTCTCGGTGCGCATCACCCGCTCGACGTTCTCCAGCACCACGATGGCGTCATCCACGACGATGCCGATGGCCAGCACCATGCCGAACAGGGTCAGCAGGTTGATCGAGAACCCGAGCATGTACATGCCGGCGAAGGTGCCGATCAGCGATACCGGGATGGCCAGCACCGGAATCAGCGTGGCACGCCAGTTCTGCAGGAAGATGAACACCACCAGCATCACCAGTACCAGCGCCTCGACGAAGGTGTGGATCACCTCCTCGATGGAGACCTTGACGAACTTGGTGGTGTCGTAGGGGATCTTGTAGGCGATGCCGTCGGGGAAGCGCTTCTCCAGGCGCTTCATGGTGGCCTCGACCGCCTCGGCGGTGTTCAGGGCGTTGGCGCCGGGCTGCAGGTAGATGCCGAAGGCGGCGTTCTGCTGGCCGTTCAGCGAGGTCATCAGCGAGTAATCCTGGGCACCCAGCTCGACCCGTGCCACGTCCTTGAGCAGCAGGCTGGCGCCGGTGGGGTCGGTGCGCAGGATCACGCTCTCGAACTCCTTCGGCTCGGTAAAGCGGCCCTTGGTGGTGACGGTGTAGGTGAAGTCCTGGGGCTGGTTCAGCGGCTGCTTGCCGAAGCTGCCGGCGGCGAACTGGGAGTTCTGCTCCTGGATGGCCTTGACCACGTCGGTGGGGGTCAGGTCGTACTGCGCCAGCTTGTCCGGCCGCAGCCAGATGCGCATGGAGTAGTCCTTGGAGCCGAACTGGCTGGCATCGCCCACGCCGGGGATGCGCTTGAGCTCGTCGATCACGTTGATCAGCGCGTAGTTGCTGATGTAGATCGGGTCGCGGGAATTGTCCGGGGAGAACAGCGTCACCACCTGGAGGATGTCGGAGGACTTCTTCTCCACCTTCACGCCCTGGCGGCGCACTTCCTCGGGCAGCTTGGCCAGCGCGGCCTGGACCTTGTTGTTGACGTCGATGGTGGCCTGGTCCGGGTCGGTGCCCACCTGGAAGTACACGGTCAGGCTCATGGCACCGTTGCTGTCGGAGTTGGACAGCTGGTAGATCATGCCCTGCACGCCGTTGATCTCCTGCTCCAGCGGCGCCGCCACGGTTTCGGCGATCACCTGGGAGCTGGCGCCCGGGTAGCTGGCGGTGACCGAGACCTGCGGTGGCAGGATCTCCGGGTACTGGGCGATGGGGAGCGCGCGCATGGCCGCGAGGCCGCCGAGGATGATGACGATGGAGATGACTGCGGCGAACACCGGGCGGTCGATGAAGAAGCGTGAGATCACGGCGGACGCTCCTCAGGGCTGTTTCGGCTGGGCGGCGGGCTTGTCCTGCGCTTCGACGGCCTTGACGGGCGAGTCGGGCCGCACCTTCGGCAGGCCCTCGACGATGACCCGATCGCCTTCGGCGATACCGGACTCGATGACCCAGCGCCCCTCGGAGGTGTCCCCGGTCTTCACCTCGCGCATGCGCGCCACGCCATCCTTGTCCACCACGTAGACGAAGGTACCGCGCGGCCCCTGTGCCAGGGCGCGCTCGGGCACGGTGATCGCCCTGGGCCGGCTCAAGCCCTTGACCAGTACCCGCACGAACTGCCCGGGCAGCAGCTTCTGCTCGGGGTTGGGCACCACCGCGCGTGCGCTGACGGTGCCGGTACCGGTGTTGACGAAGCTGTCGGTGAAATCGACGCGGCCCTCCAGCGGGTAGGTGGAACCATCGCCGAACTTGAGCACGGCGGCCATCTTGCCGCCCTCTGGCAGGGTCAGCTTGCCGGTCTGCACGTCCTCGCGGATGCGCTCGGCCTCGGTGTCCGGGTAGCCGAAATTGACGTAGATGGGGTCGAGCTGAGTGAGCTGGGTCAGCAGGCTGGAGTTGGGATCGCCGGCCACCACCAGGCTGCCCTCGGAGCGGGTCTCCTTGCTGGTCATGCCGGTGATGGGCGCCTCCACCGTGGTGTAGTCGAGGTCGATCTGCTTGGCCTGCACGTTGGCCTCGGCGGCCTGCACGTTGGCCTTGCTCTGCTCGAAGTTGGAGACGGCGTTGTCCAGCTCGCTCTCGCTGGCGAAGCCCTTCTTCTGCAGCTCGCGGATGCGCTTGAGGTCACGCTCGGTCTGGCGGTAGCGCGCCTGCTCCTGGGCCAGCGCGCCCTTGGCGCTGGCGAGGGCGGCCTGGTAGGTGCGGGGGTCGATGCGGAACAGCACCTGGCCCTTCTGCACCTTGCTGCCCTCCTGGTAGGTGCGCTCCTGAAGGATGCCGCTGACCTGGGCGCGGACCTCGACCTCGCGATAGCCGGCGGTACGCCCGGCGTACTCCAGGGTCATCGGCAAGGCAGCCGCCTTCACCGTTTCCACCAACACCTCCGGCGGCGGCGGGGCCGCCTTGGCCGGAGCATCGGCTGCCTCGGCGACCAGGCTCAGCGTGGCCAGGGCAAAGGCGCAGAACCGCAGGGGAAAGGTGAAAGAGGGTGTAAACGGCATCGTGCGTCTCCATTCCATGACAGCGCCTGGTTGGCAAAAACAGGAATCAGGTCAAGGCTGGATACATGCATTCACGTGTGTAAAAGCAGTATCCGACTGCAAAATCGGTAAACTCTGGCCCCCGAACAGAAGCCTAGACAGTATTCGTCCAACTGCTATGCGCAGAACCAAAGAAGAAGCGGAGAAGACCCGCAGCGATATCCTGGCCGCCGCCGAGGTCCTGTTCCTCGAGAACGGCGTCGCCCACACGTCCCTCGAGCAGATCGCCCGGGCGGCGGGTGTTACCCGTGGCGCCGTCTACTGGCACTTCCAGAACAAGGCCCATTTGTTCCACGAGATGCTCAACCAGGTGCGCCTGCCACCGGAACAGATGGCCCAGCGCCTGCACGGCGCCGAAGGCCGCGACCTGCTGCAATCGCTGCTCGAGTTGTGCGTGGAGGCCATCACCTCCCTGGCACTGGACCAGCAGCGCCATCGCATCTTCACCATCCTCCTGCATCGCTGCGAGTTCACCGAGGAACTGCGCGAGGCGGAGGATCGTCACAATGCCTTCGTCAACCAGTTCATCGACCTGTGCGAGGCACTGTTCGCCCGCCCGGGCTGCGTCGAGCGCCTCCTGGATGGGCTCACCCCGCGCCTGGCATCGCGCGCCTTGCACGCGCAGATGATCGGGCTGTTCACCGACTGGACGCGCGACCCCGAGCTGTTCGATCCGCAGCGCGAGGCCGGCGTGCTGGTGGGCACCCTGTTCCGCGGGCTGTTCCGCGACTGGGACCAGGGCGCCTGACCGGACCTCAGGCCGCTTCGGCCGCGTAGCCCTCCTCGCGGATGGCCGCCAGCATCTCGTCCAGGGGCAGCCGGCTGGCCACGCGCACCTCGCCCGCGCCCAGGTCGACCTGGACCTCGGCCGCCGGGTCGCGGCTCTGCAACGACTGGGTGATGGCGCGGACGCAGTGGCCGCAGGACATGCCGCTTACCTTGAGAATCTGCATGATCGACTCCTGATTTGATGAGACTGGAGCCAGTCTCGGGCTTGCCACCGTGGCAAGGTCAAGCATGCCGCGATCCCCTACACTCGATGCATGCCGTCCCGGAGTCGCCGCCATGTCCCCCACCCGCCTCTGCCTGATCGCCCTGCTCGCCCTCGCCGGCTCGGCGCAGGCCCAATCCCCCATCGACTATGGCGTGCTGATCGTCAGCCGCGAACGCGTCGAACTGCCCACCAGCTGCGATGTCGGCCTCTACCTGCAGGACCAGCTCGCTGCGCGCCTGGTGCAGGGTGAAAGCATCGCCTTCAACCTCCCGCCAGGGCCGGTCGCCATCCGCCTCGGCCTGCTCGGCCCCGGCCGCTGCAAGCCCGGCATCGAGCAGCAGCGCCTGCAGTCCATCAGCCTGGAAGCCGGCGAAGTCCGCAGATACCGCCTGGCGATGAACACCGCCGGCCTGTACCTGACCCCGGCGCTGGCCAATCCCTGATCGACAGCGCCGGCCCAAGCGGGGCCTCCCGGCTCGCGAGGATGCAGGTGAACGCACCGTCATTCCCGCGAACACGGGAACCCACTGGAAAGGGAGGCCGGGCCATCGCGGATGAATCCGCTCCCACAAAGAAACACGTGCTCATGAGGACGCCGTGCGCGCCGGGTGGATCGCTGGGCGAATGAATTCGCCCCTACAGATGGGGCACCGAAGCGATGCGACAACTCGCCGCTTGACCTTGCCCTCGTGTCAAGGTCGATCCTGTGGGCAATCCAGGAGGAATTGCCCATGAGCCCATCCGTTTCGTTCGACCTGCCCATCGCCGGGATGACCTGCGCCAGCTGCGCCGGACGCGTGGAGCGCGCCCTGGCCAAGGTGCCGGGCGTGGAGACCGCCAGCGTCAACCTCGCCACCGAGCGGGCCCGCGTGCAAGCGCCGGGCGACAGCCTGCCGGCCCTGCGCGCGGCGGTGGAGGCTGCCGGCTACGAAGTGCCGGGCCAGCGCCTGGAACTGGCCATCGACGGCATGACCTGCGCCAGTTGCGTGGGCCGCGTCGAGCGCGCCCTGGCCAAGGTGCCTGGGGTCGGCGAGGTGACGGTGAACCTCGCCACCGAGCGCGCCCACCTGCTGCTGCTCGGCGAGGTGGAACGCAGCACGCTGCTGCAGGCCGTCGAACACGCCGGCTACCAGGCCCGCACCCTGGATACGGGTGCGCCGCGCGGCGATGACAACGCCAGCCGCCTGCGCCACGAGCGCTGGGCGCTGATCGTCGCCCTCGCCCTGGCCGCTCCGCTGGTGCTGCCGATGCTGGTGGAACCCTTCGGCCTGCACTGGATGCTGCCCGCCTGGGTGCAGTTCGCCCTGGCCACGCCGGTGCAGTTCATCCTCGGGGCACGCTTCTACCGCGCCGCCTGGAAAGCCGTGCGCGCCGGCGCCGGCAACATGGACCTGCTGGTGGCCATCGGCACCAGCGCGGGCTACGGCCTGAGCCTCTACCAGTGGTGGACGGCCCACCCCGGCCACGTGCCGCATCTGTATTTCGAAGCCTCTGCCGTGGTCATCGCCCTGGTGCTGCTGGGCAAGTACCTGGAGAGCCGCGCCAAGCGCCAGACCAGCGCCGCCATCCGCGCCCTGGAAGCCCTGCGCCCCGAGCGCGCCATCCGCCTGCGCGACGGCCGCGAGGAAGAGATCGCCATCGCCGAACTGCGCCTGGGCGACGAGGTGCTGGTGAAGCCGGGTGAACGCTTCCCGGTGGACGGCGAGGTGCTGGAAGGCCAGAGCCATGCCGACGAGGCCCTGATCAGCGGCGAAAGCCTGCCGGTGCCCAAGGCCCCGGGCGACCGCGTCACCGGCGGCGCCATCAACGGTGAGGGGCGTCTGCGGGTGCGCACCACCGCCCTGGGCGGCGAGACGGTGCTGGCGCGGATCATCCGCCTGGTGGAGGACGCCCAGGCGGCCAAGGCGCCGATCCAGAAGCTGGTGGACCGGGTCAGCCAGGTGTTCGTCCCGACGGTGCTGCTGATCGCCCTGGCCACCCTCGGCGGCTGGCTGCTGGCCGGTGCCGCGCTGGAGACCGCGCTGATCAACGCCGTCGCCGTGCTGGTGATCGCCTGCCCCTGCGCCCTCGGCCTGGCCACGCCCACGGCGATCATGGCGGGCACCGGCGTCGCGGCCCGCCACGGCATCCTGATCAAGGACGCCGAAGCCCTGGAGGTGGCCCATGCCGTCACCGCCGTGGCCTTCGACAAGACCGGCACCCTCACCTCCGGCACCCCGCGCATCACCAACCTGGCGGCCGCCGATGGCGACGAAGCCGCCCTGCTGCAATGGGCCGGCGCCCTGCAGCGCGGCAGCGAACACCCGCTGGCAAAGGCGGTGCTGGACGCCTGCGACGAGCGCGGGCTGACGGTGCCCGAGGTGAACGACAGCCAGTCCCTCACCGGGCGCGGCATCCGGGGCGGGGTCGAGGGCCGCCTGCTGGCACTGGGCAACCGCCGGCTGCTGGAGGAACAGGAGCTCGATGGCGGCGCCCTGCTGGAATCGGCCACGGCCTGGGAAGCCCAGGGCCGTACCCTCTCCTGGCTGCTGGAACTGCAACCCGAGGTGCGGGTGATCGGCCTCTTCGCCTTCGGCGACGGCCTCAAGGACGGTGCCCGCGACGCCGTGCAGGCCCTGCGGGAACGCCACATCGCCAGCCACCTGATCACCGGCGACAACCGTGGCAGTGCCCGGGTGGTGGCCGAGGCGCTGGGCATCGACGACGTGCACGCCGAAGTGCTGCCCGCCGACAAGGCCGCCGAGGTGGCGCGGCTCAAGGCCGGCGGCGCGGTGGTGGCGATGGTCGGCGACGGCATCAACGACGCCCCCGCCCTGGCCGCCGCCGATGTCGGCATCGCCATGGGCGGTGGCACCGACGTGGCCATGCACGCGGCCGGCATCACCCTGATGCGCGGCGACCCGCGCCTGGTCCCCGCCGCGTTGGAGATCGCCCGGCGCACCTATGGCAAGATCCGCCAGAACCTGTTCTGGGCCTTCATCTACAACCTGGTGGGCATCCCGCTCGCCGCCGCCGGCATGCTCAACCCCGTGGTCGCCGGCGCGGCGATGGCGCTCTCCAGCGTCAGCGTGGTGAGCAACGCGCTGCTGCTGAAGACCTGGAAACCGGCCGGGTACGAACCCAAGGAAGACTGAAGCCAGGACGCTGTTCTGGTAGGGGCGAATTCATTCGCCAAGCGCCCCGCAAGGGGCGCCCAGACACCTCAACCCAAGAGGACAGATGCATGAACATCGGCCAGGCCGCGAAGAAGAGCGGGCTCACCGCGAAGATGATCCGCTACTACGAATCCATCGGCCTGCTGCCGGAGGCCGGTCGCAGCGACAGCGGCTACCGCCAGTACAGCCAGCAGGACCTGCACAGCCTGGCGTTCATCCGCCGTTCACGGGACCTGGGCTTCTCCCTGGAGGAAGTCGGCAAGCTGCTGCAACTGTGGCAGGACCGGGGCCGCGCCAGTGCCGACGTCAAGGCGCTGGCCCGCGACCATATCGACGAGCTGAACCGCAAGATCGCCGAGCTGGCCGGCCTGCGAGACACCCTGCAGGAACTGGTGGACCACTGCCAGGGCGACCACCGCCCCGACTGCCCGATCCTCAAGGACCTGGAGTCGGGCGGCTGCTGCCACTGACCAGGCGGCCCAGCAGCCCCTTGGGCAGCACGGTGATCGCCAGGCCGACGAAGACGATGACGCAGGCCAGCCAGCCCGACGGGCTCAGCGCCTCGTCCAGCAGCAGCCAGCCGGAGAGCAGCCCCGAGATCGGCACCGCCAGGGCGAAGGGGGTCACCAGGCTCGCCGGGTGACGGCTGAGCAGGAAGCTCCAGATGGCGAAGCCCAGGGTGGTGGCACCGAAGGCCACAAACAGCAGCGAGCCGTAGCCCACCAGGGTCGCGTGCTCGAACGCGGCGGCCATCGCCTGCGGCCCCTCGAACACCCAGGACAGCGCCAGCAGCGGCAAGGGCGGCACCAGGCTCACCCAGCAGATCAGCCGCAGCATGTCGCTGGCGCCCGCGCGCTTGGTGGCGATGTTGGCGAAGGCCCAGGCCAGCGCGGCCACCAGCACCAGCGCGAAGGCCAGCAGGCTGTCACCCATGGGCCGCTCCAGGCCGATCAGCACCAGGCCGGAGGCGGCCAGGGCCAGGCCGAGCACGCCGCGCCGGCTGGGCCGCTCGCCCAGCAGCAGGGCGGCGATGAGGATGGTGAAGAACACCTGGCTCTGCAGCACCAGGGACGTGAGCCCCGCCGGCATGCCGATCTTCATGCCGATGAACAGCACGCCGAACTTGAACACCCCCAGCAGCAGGCCGATCTGCACGATCCGCCACAACGGCGCCGGCATCGGCCCGCGCAGGAACAGCAGCGGCGTCGCCGCCAGGGCGAAGCGCAAGGCGCAGAACAGCAGCGGCGGGAATTCCGCGAGGCCGAGCTTGATGACGACGAAGTTGACACCCCAGACCAGGGTGACCAGCAGGGCGAGGAGGATGTGCGGCAAGGGCATGGCGTGCACTCGTAGGGCGGGCAGGCAACGCTAGCAGCTCATCGGGCACCTGTATGGATACAGATGCCCGCAAATGGCGTGATACAGGGATGCGGCCATGAAAAAGCCCCCGGAGGCGCGTCTCTCGGGGAGACGCCCCTCCGAGGGCTCGGCGTGAGTCGGTGCGGACCCGATCAGGCCTGGGATTGCAGGTAGTTCTCCAGGCCCACGCGGTCGATCAGGCCCAGTTGCTGTTCCAGCCAGTAGGCGTGGTCTTCCTCGGTGTCCTGCAGCTGTAGGGCGAGGATGTCGCGGCTGACATAGTCCTTGTGCTTCTCGCACAGGGTGATGCCCTTGCTCAGCGCGGCACGGACCTCGTATTCGAGGTTGAGGTCCGAGCGCAGCATCTCCGGTACGGTGGCGCCGGGATGGATGGCCTTGGGCGTCATGTCCGGGGTGCTTTCGAGGAAGAGGATGCGCTTGAGCAGGGCATCGGCGTGCTCGGTCTCCTCCTCCATCTCGTGGTTGATGCGCTCGAAGAGCTTGGTGAAGCCCCAGTCCGCGTACATCCGCGAGTGCAGGAAGTACTGGTCGCGAGCGGCCAGCTCGCCGCGCAGCAGATCCTTCAGGTATTCGACGACTTCGAGTTGCCCTTGCATGCGTGTTCTCCCCTGCAAACGCGGTGATCCGAGGGCGCAATGGTCCTGCGCGGATCGGCCCCGGTCAAGCGAGCCGATGCCGCAGTGTCAATTCTGCATCCAGGGCGGCGGTGGCGGCTCGTCGCGGGCCTTGTCCTCGTCCTCGTTGAGCAGCGCCTGGCGCCGGGCTTCCTCGGCCAGGGCGGCCTTGATCTCGCGCATCACCGCGTCGACGTCGGCGGAATCCTCCGGCTCGGCGAACTCGCCGGTGAGCTTCGAATCCGGGGTCAGCTTGCCGTCCTCGTAGAGCGCCCACATTTCCTTGGCGTAACGGGTGTAGAGCAACTCGGGGGCGAACTGCCCGAAATAGGACGCCATGTTGCCGACATCGCGCTCCAGCATGCGGAAGGCGTGGTTGTTGCCGGCGGCATCCACCGCCTGGGGCAGGTCGATGATCACCGGACCGTACGGGTCGAGCAGGACGTTGAACTCCGACAAGTCGCCATGGACCAGGCCGGCGCAGAGCATCTTGACGATCTCGCCGATCATGAAGGCGTGGAATTCGCGGGCATCCTCGGGCGTCAGGTCGACGTCGTTGAGGCGCGGCGCGGCATCGCCGTAGCCGTCGGTGACCAGCTCCATCAGCAGCACGCCATCAAGGAAGTCATAGGGCTTGGGCACGCGCACGCCCGCCGCGGCCAGGCGGAACAGGGCCGCGACCTCGGCGTTCTGCCAGTTCTCCTCCTGCTCCTTGCGCCCGTACTTCGAGCCCTTGGCCATGGCCCGGGCGTCACGGCTGTTACGTACCTTGCGGCCCTCCTGGTACTCGGCAGCCTGGCGGAACCCGCGCTTGTTGGCCTCCTTGTAGACCTTCGCGCACCGCAACTCGCCGCCACAACGCACAACGTAGACCGATGCTTCCTTGCCACTCATCAGGGGCCTGACCACTTCGTCGATCAGGCCGTCTTCCACCAACGGTTCAATGCGTTTTGGAGTCTTC
Source organism: Pseudomonas sp. USHLN015 (assembly GCF_037153275.1). NCBI lineage: Bacteria > Pseudomonadati > Pseudomonadota > Gammaproteobacteria > Pseudomonadales > Pseudomonadaceae > Pseudomonas > Pseudomonas sp. USHLN015. The sequence continues at coordinate 130,231 of NZ_JBBCKP010000014.1, read as the reverse complement.
ATGCTGCTTTGTAGCCAATCCTCTGTTTGCGGGCGGACATCGTCCGACTTTATACGGCATGCGGGCCCGCGCGACTATCCGCGACGCGCCAGACTGTGGCGCAACGCATCCATGGCGTAGCGCACCTTGGCCGGCTGGGCGTCGCGGCGCGGGGTGACGATGTAGAGCCCGATGGGGCCGGGCTGCCAGTCCGGCAGCACACGCAGCAGGCGACCGCTGGTCAGTTCCTCGCTGATCTCCGGTTCCGGCTGCAGCGAGAGGCCGAAGCCGGCCAGGGTGAAGCTGCGGGTGGACAGGATGTTGTTGCACACCACCCGGCTCTCGATGCGCAGGCGCTGCACCTCGCCGCCCGGCCCGTGCAGCGTCAGCGGCCCCTGGTGGCGATCGCTGCCGAGTGTCACCCAGTCCAGCGCCAGCAGTTGCTCCGGGCGCTGGATGCCGGGGTGCCGGGCCAGGTAGGCCGGTGCGCAGCACAGCAGCATCGGCCAGTCGCCGACATGCCGCGCCACCAGGCTGGAGTCGTCCAGGGTGCCGACGCGGATGGCCAGGTCGATGCGCTGCTCCACCAGGTCGATCTGCTCGTCGTGGAAGAACAGCCGCAGGCTCAGCCCCGGGTGCGCCTCCAGCAGGGGCGCCAGGGCGTCGGTCACCACGCGGCCGGAAAAGCCCACGGGCGCTGCGATGCGCAATTCCCCCACCGGCGCGTCACGCAGCTCCGCCAGGCGCTGCTCGGCCTGCTGCGCCAGTTCCAGCACCTGGGCGCAGCTGCGGTAGAACAGGCTGCCGGCCTCGGTCAGGGTCAGCTTGCGGGTGGTGCGATGGAGCAGGCTGACCCGGGTCGACTCCTCCAGCCGGCGGATCTGCTGGCTGACCGCCGAGGCACTCATGCCCAGCGCCTCGCCTGCGGCGACCATCGAGCCCTTCTCCACGACCATGGCGAACACCGCCATGCGTTTGAGCTGCTCCATTCGTAAGCCCTGCTTAATTGTGAAAGCGCTTTCTGCCACTTTTTCCGCTGATTATCCAGAAGTCATGATTCATCACCTCGAATCACCGCCTCGATCCCTGGAGAACAGCATGAAGATCGCCCTCATCGGTGCCACCGGTTTCGTCGGCTCCGCCGTGCTCACCGAAGCCCTGCAACGCGGCCACCAGGTCACCGCCCTGGTCCGCCACCCGGAAAAGCTCGCCGCCCAAGAACACCTGAAGGCCGTAAAAGCCGACATCCACGACGCCACCGCCACCGCGCCGCAACTGGCCGGCCATGACGCGGTGATCCATGCCTTCAACCCGGGCTGGGGCCGCGACGACATCCGCGAGCAGTTCATCGCCGGCACCCGTTCGATCTTCGAAGCCGTGAACCGGTCCGGCGTGCGTCGCCTGCTGGTGGTCGGCGGCGCCGGCAGCCTCTATGTCGCCCCTGGCGTGCAACTGATCGATACCCCGAACTTCCCCGCCGAATACAAGGAAGGTGCCGAGGGCGCGCGCCAGGCGCTCAACCTGATCCAGGCCGAAACCGCGCTGGACTGGAGCTTCATCTCGCCGCCCGCCCTGCTGCAGCCCGGCGAGCGCACCGGCCGCTTCCGCCTCGGCGGCAACGAGCTGCTGATGGACGGCGACCACCCGGCGAGCCTCTCCGTGGCCGACCTGGCCGTGGCCATCATCGACGAGCTGGAAAACCCGCAGCACATCCGCCAGCGCTTCACCGCGGGTTATTGAAGGTTTTCCAGCGGGCCCCCGCTTGGCGGGGATGACGACGGGGCACTCCAGCCGTGGCGTCACCCTCGCGAACGCGGGGGCCCACTGAACGGCCCGCCGCTCCACACGACGAACAGGAACCCAGCATGAGCCTCACCGCCTCCGCCCATGTCGCCACCGACACCCCGGCGCGCTATATCAGCCGCCTGTGCAAGCACTTCGCCCACCGCATCCCGGTCAGCTTCGACCAGCACCAGGGCCGCATCGAGTTCGACTTCGGCCTCGGCACCCTGCACGCCGAAGCCGGCGGCCTGACCCTCAAGGTCGAAGCCGCCGACAACGAGAAGCTGGAACGGATGAAGAACGTGATCGCCAGCCACTTCGAACGCTTCGCCTGGCAGGAAGCCCTGCAGCTGGACTGGCGCTGAGCCTCACTCCGGCAACGTCAGCTCGATGCTTTCGGCGATGGAGTCCTCAAGACGCTGCAGCTCGCCCTCGATGGCGCTGCGGCTGTCGGCGTGGCGTTCCGCGATTCGGGCGAAGCCGTCGGCCACTTCGAGGAAGGCCAGCACCACCAGCGGGTCGAACTCGCTGCCACTGCCGGCGCTGATGCGCATCACCGCCTCGTCGCCGCTCAGGCGGCTGCGGTAGGGGTGGTAGCGGGTGAGCTCGTCGTAGCAATCGACCAGGGCCATCAGGCGTGCGGACAGCGGGGTCTGGTCGCCACGCAGGCCCTGTGGATAACCCGAGCCGTCCCAGCGCTCGTGGTGGCCGTACTGGATCTCCTTGGCATAGGCGAGGAAGCTCTGCCCCACCCCACCCAGGCGCGCCTCGGCGCGCTCCAGCGCTTCGCGGCCGAGCCGGGTATGGCTCTGCATCAGGCGCAGGTCGTCGCCCTCCAGTTGCCCCGGGTTGAGCAGCACGCGATCGGGCAGCGCCACCTTGCCGATGTCGTGCAACAGCGCCGACTTGGCCATCAGCGCGATACGTTCCTCGGTCAGCTCGTCCGCCATCCCCGGCTGCTGCCGCGCCAGCGCCCCAGCCAGCAGGCGCATGTACAGCTCGACGCGCAGCAGGTGGTTGCCGTCGGGGTTGTCGCGCATGTCGGCCAGGCCGGCCAGGGCCTCGATCGTGGCGTAGTGCAGGTGATGGATCTCGCGGGTGCGGCGGCGCACCTCCAGCTCCAGGTATTCGCTCTTGTCGCGCAGGAAGTCGGCCGTGGCCTTGAGCTGCAACTGCGCCTGGACCCGCGCCAGGACGATGGGCGGGCTGATCGGCTTGGTGATGTAGTCCACCGCGCCGAGGTCGAAGCCCTTCTGCTCGTCGGCGATCTCGCTGCGGGCGGTGAGGAAGATCACCGGGATATCGCGGGTGGCGGCATCGGCCTTGAGCCGCGCACAGACTTCGTAGCCGTCCATCTCCGGCATCATCACGTCCAGCAGGATCAGGTCCGGGCGCATGTTCCCGGCGGCGATCCTCAGCGCCTTGGCACCACTGCCGGCGACCTTGACCCGATAGCGGTCCATCAGCAGCTCGCTCATGAGCTCGAGGTTGTCCGGGGTGTCGTCCACCACCAGGATCACCTCGCGATCCGGTCTGTCCAGCATGCCGACCATGTGGCGCACCTCGTCAGAGTGAAATGTCGCGTTGCCCCGCCATCTCCCGCAGCACCGCCAGGGCGGTCTCGAAGTCGTAACCCCGCACCGCCGCCTCCAGGGGGCCATAGCCTTCATTGAAGGCGCTGCGCAGCAATTGCGCCTGTTCTTCGAAGAGCTTTCCGGCGCGCGGATCGTCGTCTTCGAACAGCTGCGCCAGCCGCTTGCACAGGGGCACCAGGTGCGTCGGGTCGCAGGCGGCGGCCTCGGGCTCCGGGCGTTGCTCGCGCAGGAGTTCGTCGATGGCTCCGACCAGCGCCAGCAACGGCGGTTCCAGCTCCAGCAATGGGCGCTCCAGCTGGGCCAGGCGCGCCCCCTGGCGGATGCCGCGCTCCAGCTCACCGGCCTGGGCCTGCAACTGCGCCGCGCCCAGGTTGCCGGCCAGCCCGCGCAGGCTGTGGGCCAGGCGCTCGGCGCGCTCGCGGTCGCCATCGCCGAGGGCCTGGCGCAATTCGCCGACGAACTGGCGCTGGCCCTTGGCGAATTTGCCCAGCAGCCCCAGGTAGGCCTGCTGCTTGCCCAGCACCCGGCGCAGGCCGCTGGCGAGGTCGATGCCCGGAAGCCGCCAGTCCGGCAGGCCGACGGCGGCGCCCGTCTTCACCTCGCCCCGCGGCCCGTCGCTGCGCAGCCAGCGGCGGAGGGTGGCCCACAGCTCCAGGGGCTCGATGGGCTTGCCGACGTGGTCGTTCATGCCCGCCTGGAGGCAACGTTCGCGGTCCCCGGGCAGGGCGTTGGCGGTCATGGCGATGATCGGCAGGTCGCGCAGGCGCGGGTCGCGGCGCAGCTCGCGGGTGGCTTCCAGGCCGTCCATCTCCGGCATCTGCATGTCCATCAGCACCAGCGCGTAGTAGTCGGGCGGCTGCCAGCGCAGGCGGTCGATGGCATCCAGCCCGTTCTCCGCCTGGTCGATGCGCAGGCCGCTCTCCTCCAGCAGCGCGGTGGCCACCTCGCGGTTCAGCGCGTGGTCCTCGACCAGCAGCACGCGCTGGTTCTCGAAGCGCGGCATGGCCTCCAGCAGCGCGGCGGTGCCGGTCGGCTCGGGACTGCGCCGCCGCCCCAGGCTGCTGAGGGAGGCCTCCAGCAGCACCGACGGGTTGAGCGGCTTGTGCAGCACCTCGTCGATGCCGACCTTGCCGGTGTCGCCCAGGTCGTCGAAGCCATGGGCGGTGACCAGCAGCAGGCGCGGCGGCTTGGCCAGGCCCAGCAGGCGCAGGCGGCGGGCGGTCTCGACACCGTCCAGCCCGGGCATCTGCCAGTCGATGAAGACGATCTCGAACGGGTCGCCCTCGCGCTCGGCCTCGGCGACCCGCAGCAGCGCCTCCTCGCCGGACTGCACCGCCTCGACCCGCAGCGCCAGGCTGGCGAGCATGTCGTTGATCACCTGGCGCGCGGCGTCGTTGTCGTCCACCACCAGCACCCGGCGATCGAGCAGGTCGGGCTGCAGCAGCAGCTCGTGGGGCTGGCGCGCGGAAACCTGCACCGGCAGTCGGCACCAGAACAGGCTGCCGACGCCCACCCGGCTGTCGACGCCCACCTCGCCGCCCATGGCCTCGGCCAGGCGCCGGCAGATGGCCAGGCCCAGGCCGGAGCCGCCATAGCGCCGGGTGGTGGAGTTGTCCGCCTGCTGGAAGGATTCGAACAGGCGCCCCTGCTGCTCGGCGTCGAGGCCGATGCCGGTGTCGCGCACCGCCAGGTACAGCTCCAGCTCGCGCCCGCCACGCGGCTCGCCGCGGACGATCACCTCCACCTCGCCCTGCTCGGTGAACTTGACCGCGTTGTTGGCGTAGTTGATGAGGATCTGGCCGATGCGCAGCGGGTCGCCCACCAGCTGCAGGGGCAGTTGCGGGTCGACGTTGAACACCAGTTCCAGCTGCTTGCAGGCGGCCTTCTCGCTGACCAGCCCGGAGAGGTTCTCCAGCACCTGCTGCAGGTCGAAGTCGATGCGCTCGATGTTCAGCTTGCCGGCCTCGATGCGGGAGAAGTCTAGGATGTCGTTGATCACCCCCATCAGGTGCTGGCTGGCCTGCTGGATCTTGCCCAGGTACTCGCGCTGCCGGGGTTCGGGGCCCGCCCGCAGGGCCAGGTGGGTCATGCCGATGATGGCGTTCATCGGGGTGCGGATCTCGTGGCTCATGTTGGCGAGGAAGTCGGCCTTCGTCCGGGCCGCTTCCTCGGCCAGTTCCTTGGCCTGGGCCAGGGCCTCTTCGCTGTGCTTGCGCGCGGTGACGTCGCGGCTGACGCCCACCAGGCCCAGCAACTGGCCCTTGTCGTCCTGGAAGGTGGCGCGGATGGTGTCGAACAGCACCTTGCGTCCATCGCGCTGCACCACCCAGTCCTCGCTCTCGAACGGCAGGCTCAGGGCCAGCGCCGCCTGGTCCTGGATCAGCCGCATGCGCGCCCGTTCGGTGGGCAGCAGTTCGGCGTCGGTGCGCCCCTGCAGTGCCTCGCGGCTCTGGCCGATGAGGTCGGCGAACGCCTGGTTGGCGCCAAGGTAGCGGCCATCGGCGTCCTTGAACCAGATCGGGTCGGGGATGGCGTTGACCAGCGCCAGCAGGGTGCTGCGCTGGCGTTCCGCCTCGGCCTCGGCGCGGCGGCGTTCCTCCACCTGCACCGCCAGCCGGCGGTTCCACAGCAGCACGAAGCCCACCAGGGCGATCACCCCCAGCGCGTAGGGCCAGCCCACCTCCGCGGCCTTGCGCCAGTTGAACTCGGTGAGCGGCGGCAGCCAGCGATCCATGATCGCCTCGCGCTCCTCGCGGTCGATGCTGGCCAGGGCGTGGTCGATCAGCCCGGCCAGCTGCTGCCAGTCGCGGCGCACGGCGAAGTGCAGCTGGCTGCTGCCCAGGCCGGACTCGCCGCGCAGCTCCAGGTTGCTCAGGTTGAGCTGCCGGATCAGGTAGCTGGCGACGATCATGTTGCCCACGTAGGCATCGGCGCGCCCGGAGGACACGGCGCGCAACGCCGCCTCGGTGTCGGCCGCCTCCACCAGCAACAGCCCCGGTGCACGCTCGCGCAGCTTGCCCTGCACGGCGTAGCCACGCTCCACCGCGACACGCTTGCCGGCCAGGTCGCCCAGCCCCTGCCATGCACTCTCGCGACGGGTGAAGAGCAGGCTGGTACTGACCAGGTAGGGCTCGCTGAAGGCCGCCCAGGATTCCCGCGAGGCCACCTTGGCCATGGATGGCAGGACATCGACACGGCGCTCGCGCAGTGCGTCCTGGGCCTGCTGCCAGTCATCGAAGAGCACCGGCTCGATGCCCAGGCCGAGGCGCTCCCCCACCAGGCGCAGGAAGTCGGCACTGATGCCCTGGTAGCTGCCGTCGGCGTCGACCAGGTCGAACGGCGGCCAGCCATGGCGCGGCACGCCGACGCGCACGCGCGGGTGGTCCTGCAGCCAGGCCGCCTCGCCCGCATCGAAGTCGAGCCGCGCGGACCCGCCCAGCACCAGGGGCGCCAGCAGCATCAGCACCAGCCAAACAGAGGCACGCAACATGGGTCTGTCCTTGTGCTCGTCCACCGCAATTCAGCTTAGCCAGCGGCCGGCGGTTGGAAAGGCGGGGCCCGGCGTTCAGTGGAGTCGAGCGCCCGAGTGCGCCTGCAACTCCCGCAGGGTGGGTCGAGCGGAGCGAAACCCATGGCTCTGTCTGCGTTAAGTGTTGCTAGAGGATTTGGAGCCCGGTTGATTGCCGAGTCTTGCGGAGGGGCTTTTTGCCGCTGCCTCACCACCGGGTAAACGCAGCGGCGGGCGGCTTTCGTAGGATGGTGTAGAGCGAAGCGAAACCCATGCGGCGGGCGTTGCAGGAATCCAGAATGGCCCTGAAAGGACCGTGCTTGAGCCTTTTCGAAATCCACAACAGCTAACGCAGACAGAGCCAAACCCATCACCGGAGCCAATGGGTTTCGCGGGGCTCAGGGAAACCGCACCCGACTCAAGGACCTGTCGGAGCGGGCTGCGTCAGCGGAACAGCTCCCCCGGCGTCACCCCGAACAGGCCCTTGAAGGCGGCGATGAAGGCCGAGGGCGAGTCGTAGCCGCTGCCGAGGGCGACCTGGGTGACGCTGTCGCCCTGCTCCAGCGGTTGCAGGGCGGCGAGCAGGCGCAGGCGCTGGCGCCATTGGCGGAAACTGAGCCCGGTCTCGCGCTGGAAGGCGCGCATCAGGGTCTTTTCCGACATGGCGAGCAGGCCGGCCCATTCGCTGAGGGGGCGGGCCAGGTCGGGCTGGGCCACCAGTTCGTTGCACAGGCGCAGCAGGCGCGGCTCGCAGGGCATGGGCAGGGAGAAGCCCGCCTCCGGCAGGGCACGCAGCTGGTCCAGCAGCACCGCCACCAGGCGGGCTTCGGGGCTGTCGCCCTCGGGGTATGCCACCGGCAGTTCGCAGAAGCCCTTGATCAGCTCACGCGCCAGCGGCGTCACCTCCAGCACCCGGCAGTGGTCCGGCGCCCAGGTGCAGGCGTCGCGGCGCACGTAGAGGCTGCGCATCTCGGCATGCATGGAGGTGACCACCTCGTGCTCCAGGCCCGCCGGCACCCAGATCGCCCAATGCGGCGGGGCGAAGAAGCTGCCGGCGGCGGTGTGCACACCGAGCACGCCGCTGATGGCGTAGGAGAGCTGCACCCAGTCATGGCTGTGGCGCGCCGTCCAGGAGCCGGCGCGCAGGCTTTCCGCACGGGCGTAGAGGGGCCGGGGCAACGCGCTGAGGTCGGGGATGCTGCGTTGCAGGTCGAGCTGTCCGTTTGGCGACATCTTCTGATCCGCTGTCGTTAGACGGCCGGATTGTGCGCCCGTTAACCTGCCGCCTCAATCCCATCGGCTGCCCGGAGGTTCCATGTCGGCACTCAAACCCCTCAAGCGCCTGGTCACCGACTGGTTCCTCGGCGGCATGCTGCTGGCCGTGGCGCTGGCCTGGCTGTTCCCGGACATCGGCCGCCACGGCGGCACGCTGCATGCCGAAAGCCTGATCAACGCCGGGGTGTTCCTGGTGTTCTTCCTGCACGGGATCAACCTGTCCACCGAGCAGATCCGCAAGGGCCTGAGCAACTGGCGCCTGCACATCATGGTGCAGGTGTTCACCTTCGGCCTGTTCCCGCTGGCCTGGCTGGCGGTGGACCGGCTGTTCGGCACGCACCTGCCGCCGGCGCTGATGCTGGGCTTCTTCTACCTCTGCGCCCTGCCCTCGACCATCTCCTCCTCGGTGGCGCTGACCGGCAGCGCGGGCGGCAACGTACCGGCGGCGATCCTCAACGCCAGCCTGTCGAGCCTACTGGGGGTGTTCCTCACGCCCTGGCTGATCAGCCTGGTGGCCGACGCCAACGGCAGCATCGACCTGGGCGAGACGCTGATCGACCTGAGCCTGCTGCTGCTCCTGCCGCTGGTGCTGGGCCAGGCGCTGCGCCCGCTGTGGGGCAGGTTCTTCGCCCGCTACAAGCGCTACACGGCGGTGTTCGACAAGCTGGTGATCCTGCTGCTGGTGTTCGCCTCGTTCAGCGATTCGGTGGCCGGCGGCATCTGGCAGCAGCAGGGACCGGCCACCCTGGTCATCGCCTTCGTCGGCAGCGCCCTGCTGCTGGCGGCGATGCTCTGGGCCACCACCCGTTCGGCACGGGCGCTGGGCTTCAACCATGAGGACGAGATCGCGGCGGTGTTCTGCGCCACCAAGAAATCCCTGGCGGCCGGCGCGCCCATGGCGGCGATCATCTTCGGCGCCAACCCGGCACTGGGCCTGATCCTGCTGCCGATCATGCTCTACCACCAGATGCAGCTGATCGTCTGCTCGGTGATGGCCGAGCGCTACGCCAGCCGCGGCCACGCGTTGGCCAGGGCACAGGCAAGCGCCGCCTGACGCAGGCTGGCCCGGGCATCGCACCGTTGGGCCTCGCTGCGCTCGGCGCCAACCTTCGGCGCGTGCGCCCTCGAAAAACGGGCGAAAAAAAGGGCGGCCCAACCAGTGGGCCGCCCTAAATCACGGAGTTGCTTACATCACGCGGCCAGCGATGAATTGCGGCCACGGGTATTGGATTACTTTTCGAGGATCGCGGTCACACCTTGGCCGCCTGCGGCGCAGATAGAGATCAGCCCGCGCCCCTTTTCCGCCACCGAAAGCAGCTTCGCCAGGTTGGCGACGATGCGCCCGCCGGTGGCGGCGAAGGGGTGGCCGGCGGCCAGGGAGCTGCCCTTGACGTTCATCTTGCTGCGGTCGATCGAGCCCAGCGGCTGGTCGAGGCCGAGGCGGGTCTTGCAGTAGTCGGCGTCTTCCCAGGCCTTGAGGGTGCAGAGCACCTGGGCGGCGAAGGCCTCGTGGATCTCGTAGTAGTCGAAGTCCTGCAGGGTCAGGCCGTTGCGTGCCAGGAGGCGCGGCACCGCATAGACCGGCGCCATCAGCAGCCCTTCCTTGCCGCTGACGAAATCAACCGCCGCCGCCTCGCCGTCCTTGAAGTAGGCGAGGATCGGCAGGCCGCGTGCCCTGGCCCACTCCTCGCTGGCCAGCAGCACCACCGAGGCGCCGTCGGTGAGCGGGGTGGAGTTGGCGGCGGTCAGGGTGCCGCGCGGCCCCTTCTCGAACACCGGCTTGAGGGTGGCGAGCTTCTCCGGGTTGATGTCCGCGCGCAGGTTCTGGTCGCGGGTCAGGCCGAGGAAGGGGGTCAGCAGGTCGTTCTGCCAGCCTTCGGCATAGGCCGCGGCGAGCTTCTGGTGGCTGGCCACGGCCAGGGCGTCCTGCTCGTCACGCGGGATGGACCAGGTCTGCGCCATCAGCTCGCAGGACTCGCCCATGGACAGCCCGGTGCGCGGCTCGCCGTTACGCGGGATGTGCGGCGCCAGGTGGCGCGGGCGCACCTTGAGCAGGCTCTTGATCTTGTCGCCGGTGGTCTTGCCGCGATTGGCCTCCAGGAGGATCTTGCGCAGCTCCTCGTGCACGCCGATGGGCGCGTCGGAGGTGGTGTCGACGCCGCCGGCGATGCCGCTGTCGATCTGCCCGAGGGCGATCTTGTTGGCCACCAGGATGGCGGCCTCCAGGCCGGTACCGCAGGCCTGCTGGATGTCGTAGGCGCTGGTCTCCGGGGCCAGGCGCGAACCCAGCACGCATTCGCGGGCCAGGTTGAAGTCACGGGAATGCTTGAGCACGGCACCGGCGACGAACTCGCCGATGCGCTCGCCGTGCAGGTTGTAGCGTTCCACCAGGCCTTCCAGCGCGCTGGTGAGCATCTGCTGGTTGGTGGCGGTGGCGTACACCGTGTTGGAACGGGCGAACGGAATGCGATTGCCGCCGACGATGGCGACCCGGCGCAGCTGGGTCATGGGTGACTCCTTGCCTGGGGAATGGATTGCGGTGCGCAACGTTGGCCACAAGACTAGCCGCCCGCCTGGCCGTCGCATTGGCCGCCTTGCCAACAGAGTGGTCAACACGGTCAATTGCGCGATTGTGTTGTCTGCGTAGAGTGAGCCCCACTTCTTATGCGTGCAGGAGCCTGCCCCCATGTCCGACCGTTATCTCGCCTTCGCCAACTCCAATGCCGGCCGACGCCTGGTCGGCGCCCTCGGGCTGCCCGCGCCGATGCGCCTGGAGCGCTGGATGGCGGGCCGCACCCGGCCGGTGGATGGCGCCCTGCTGCTGGGGGGTGAAGGGGCCCTGGCCGAAGCCGCCAGCGCTGTGCTGAACAAGCTCACCGACAAGTCCTTCGCCACCGAGGAGGGCCGCTTCGGCCTGGCCCGCTGGACCGCCGAGCACGGCCCCAAACTCAAGGCGCTGGTGTTCGACGCCAGTGGCCTGACCCGTTTCGAGCAGCTGATCGAGCTGCGCAACTTCTTCCAGCCGGCCTTCAAGGGCCTGGGCAAGTGCCCGCGCGTGGTGGTCCTGGGCCGCCCGCCGGAGTCGCTGAAGGACACCGTGGCCGCCGCCGTGCAGCGCTCGCTGGAAGGCTTCACCCGTTCCCTGGGCAAGGAGATCCGCCGCGGCGGCAACGTGCAGCTGGTGTACGTCGGCAAGGGTGCAGAGGACCAGCTCGAAGGCGCCCTGCGCTTCTTCCTCTCGCCCAAGAGCGCCTACGTTTCCGGCCAGGTGCTGCGCCTCTCGGCCAGCAGTGCCCAGGTCAGGGACTGGAGCCGCCCGCTCAATGGCCTGAAGGCACTGGTCACCGGCGCCTCCCGCGGCATCGGCGCGGCCATCGCCGAAACCCTCGCCCGCGACGGCGCCGAGGTGGTGCTGCTGGACGTGCCCCAGGCCAAGGAATCCCTCGACGCCCTGGCCGCCCGCCTGGGCGGGCGCGGCATCGCCCTGGACATCTGCGCCGCCGACGCCGCCGCGCAGCTGGTGGAGGCGCTGCCCGACGGCCTCGACATCGTGGTGCACAACGCCGGCATCACCCGCGACAAGACCCTGGCGAAGATGAGCGATGCCTTCTGGGACTCGGTGATCAACGTCAACCTCAACGCCCCGCAGGTGCTGACCCAGGCCTTGCTCGACGCCGGCAAGCTGCACGACAACGGCCGCGTGGTGCTGATCGCCTCCATCAGCGGCATCGCCGGCAACATGGGCCAGACCAACTACGCGGTGAGCAAGGCCGGCGTGATCGGCCTGGCACAGGCCTGGGCCCCGGCCCTGGCCAAGCGCGGCATCACCATCAACGCCGTCGCGCCGGGCTTCATCGAGACCCAGATGACCGCCGCCATCCCCCTGACCATCCGCGAAGCCGGCCGCCGCATGAACTCCATGAGCCAGGGCGGCCTGCCCCAGGACGTCGCCGAAGCCGTGGCCTGGTTCGCCCAGCCCAGCTCCGGCTCGCTGACCGGGCAGGTGATGCGGGTGTGTGGGCAGAGTTTGTTGGGGGCTTAAAGGCAGCTGCAAGCTTCAAGTTGCAAGCGGCAAGTAAGAGCTCGGAGTGGCTGGGAGTGGGTGGCCCAGCCTATGCATTTGAGGGGCTCGGATAGCTGGAAGCTGGAAGCTGGAAGAAAGAGCATGGCGTGGCGGGGAGTCGGTGGCACTCGTAGGGTGGGCTTCAGCCCACCAGCGATGCAATCGGGGCGCCTAGGAGCAGCTAAAAGCTTCAAGCTGCAAGCGACAAGAAAAAGCCGGGACCTGTGCCCGGCTTTGATGTTGCGGTGTGATCGGTGGGCTGAAGCCCACCCTACGCGCGGCCCTTGCTTGCGGCTTGAAACTTGCCGCTTGTAGCTAGTTCCCCGCTGGCCTCCCCCGTCGCCGGAACTCCACCGGCGTCTCCCCCACCCAGCGCTTGAAGGCGCGGTAGAAGGTGCTCGGTTCGGAGAAGCCGGTGCGCTCGACTATCACTTCGATGCGCTCGTCGGTTTTCAGCAGCAGTTCCTTGGCCAGCCGGCAGCGGTAGTCGGTGACCAGGTCGTTGAAGCGCACGCCGGCCATGGCCAGGCGTTCGCGCAGGCGGCGGGCGGGCATGTTGAGGCGGGCGGCGACCTGTTCCAGGGTGGCGCCGCCGTCTACCAGCAGTTCGCCGATCAGCTCGCGCACCTTGCGCACCAGGTCCAGGCGTTCCACTTCGGCCAGTTGGCGACGGGCCAGGGATTCGTGCATGCGCAGCAGTTCCGGGGCGGCGTGGCGCGAGGGTTTGTCCAGCACGGCGGCATCGAACACCAGCGCGTAGCGCTCGGCGCCGAGGCGCGCGGGGCAGCCGTACACCGCCAGGTAACGCTCGGCGGCCGCGCCCTCGGTGTGCATCAGCTGCACTTCGCAGGCCTTGAAATCGCCCTCGGTGAGGGCGTCGAACAGGCGGATCACAGCGCCGGCGAGCATCTCCGGGAAGTGGCGGTTGATGCTGGCGTCCTGCCCCAGGGACAGCACGGCGCGCTCGCCCTCGACCTCCAGGCGCGCGTTGAGGGTGTCGGACAGCAGCCGCACGTAGCGCAGCGCGTGGCGCAGGCCTTCGCCGAAGGTCTCGCTGGAGAGGAAGAGGTATTCGAGCAGCAGCCCGTGGAAGGCCGGCAGGTGACCGGCCAGGTGCAGGCCGACGTGTTCCTCGGCGCACTCCTCGGCGGCGGCCTTCCAGAACTGGGTCTGCGCCGCATGGGGGAAGCGGCCGGCGGGCAGCCCGCCCGGCGGCAGGCCGACACGCACCAGCACCTTGTCAGGGTCGGCACCGCTGGCTCGCAGGGCGTCGATCACCGGGCGCATCAGCGCCACGTCGTCGGTCAGATCACGCATCATTTTCTGAATGTTCTTGTTATGCGGGGCGGGGGCCATCTTATGCATCTTCAGGCCCCCCGCTCAAGGCGCGGATAGCGATTGCAGACGGATTGACTCGCCTGCCAGCGCCCCCTGCCCCACGGCCAATGCACCCCGCCTGCGGGCGGCTAAGCTGCACCGGTCCGCAACGAGGAGACTGCCCATGGCCACCGACTGGCTCGACCTGCCCGCACCACCCGCCCTGCCCGGCCTGTTCGCCCGCGCAGCCCTGCGCCGTGGCGCCACCGGCCGCACCCTGCCGGACCTCGGCCTGCGCAGCCAGGTGGACGTGGACGCCCGGCGCCTGGCGCGCTACCGGCAGGTCTGCGGCTTCAAGGACAACGGCCAGCTGCCGCCCACCTACCCGCACATCCTCGCCTTCCCGCTGCAGATGCAACTGCTCACCGACAAGCGTTTCCCCTTCCCGTTGCTGGGCCTGGTGCACCTGGAGAATCGTATCCGCGTATTGCGCACCCTCGGCGGCCTCGGGCCCTTCCGCGTCAGCGTCGCGGTGGAGGGCCTGCGCCCCCATGACAAGGGCGTGACCTTCAGCCTGATCACCCGCCTGGAAGACCAGCTCGGCCTGCTCTGGGAAGGCGACAGCCGCATCCTCTTCCGCGGCATGCGCCTCGATGGCAGCGCCCCCGAGCGTGCGGAAAGCGAAGCCCTGGCGCTGGAAGAGATCGACCACTGGCGCGCCCCGGCGGACATCGGACGGCGCTACGCCAAGGTCGCCGGCGACTACAACCCGATCCACCTCTCGGCGCCCACCGCCAAGCTGTTCGGCTTCCCCCGCGCCATCGCCCACGGCCTGTGGAACAAGGCGCGCACCCTGGCCGCCCTCGCCCCGCGCCTGCCCGATGCCGGCTACGAAGTGGAGGTGCGCTTCCAGAAGCCGGTGCTGCTACCCGCCGAGGTGCGCCTGCTGGCCAGCGCGCCCGCCGCCCTGGGCCAGTTCGCCCTGCGCGGCAAGGACGACCTTCCGCACATGGCCGGCAGCTGGGGCCCGCTGCAGGGCTGACGGCCGACGCTTGCGCGGCGCCAGCCGCCGCACCAAGCTATGCGGCTCCAGGAGAGCCGCATGAACCTCGCAGAACTGACCCAACGCCTGCACGCCATCCGTGACCACAACGATTGGCGGCCATTCCACAGCCCGAAGAACCTGGCCATGGCCGCCAGCGTCGAGATGGCCGAACTGGTGGAAATCTTCCAGTGGCTGAGCGAGGACCAGTCCCGCCAGTTGCCCGCCGACGCGCTCGAACACGCCGGCCAGGAAGTGGGCGACATCGTCCTCTACCTGCTGCTGATGTGCAGCGAACTGGGCATCGACATGGAGCAGGCGGTCCGCGCCAAGCTGGCCGACAGCGAGAGGCGCTTCGTCCGATGAGCGCCCCGACCCCCGACGACCGCCACTTCGACGAACTCGCCACGCGCTTCGCCGAGAAGATCTACGGCGGCGCCAAGGGCGCCATCCGCCTCGCGGTGCTCCAGGCCGACCTCGCCGAGGCCCTGCCCGACCGCCCGCTGCGGGTGCTGGATGTCGGCGCCGGCCTCGGCCACATGAGCCTGTGGCTGGCGCAGCGCGGCCACCAGGTGACCCTCGCCGAACCCGCCGAGCCCATGCTCGAAGGTGCCCGCGCGCGCTTCGCCGAGGCCGGCGTCGAGGCCACCTTCATCCAGGCGCCCTGGCAGGAGTTGCTCGGCCAGCTCACCGAGCCCTACGACCTGGTGCTCTGCCACGCCGTGCTGGAATGGCTCGCCGAGCCCCACGCCATCCTCCCCGTGCTGCACCAGCTGACGGCGCCGGGCGGCTGGTTGTCCCTGGCGTTCTACAATCGTGATGCGCTGATCTACCGCAACCTGCTCAAGGGGCATTTCCGCAAGCTGCGGCGCAACCGCTTCGCCGGCGAAGGCCAGAGCCTGACTCCGCAACAGCCGCTGGACCCGAGGGAGCTGGCCGGGCAACTCGACGGCCTGTGGCAGGTCGAAACCCGGAGCGGCGTGCGGGTCTTCCATGACTACATGCCGAGTGAATTCCAGGCCAAGGCCGAGTTGGTCGACCTCCTGGAAATGGAGCTGGCCCACCGTCGCCACCCGAGCTTCATGGGGTTGGGGCGGTACCTGCACTGGATCTGCAGACCCCAATAAGAGAGCCCGCTGCGGGCTCGCCTCGACGGAGGCCCCATGAAACGCACTGCCCTTCCTGCATTCACCGCCCTCGCCCTGCTGGCCCTCGCCGGCTGCCAGAGCGCCAACCCCTACAAGGCCGAATCCAGGCCGATGCCGCCGGCCCCACCGGAGGCGGCCACCACCTTCGACCGCTCCGCCTACCCGGCGCCGCCGCGCGACTTCGGCCGCTACCGCAACTGGACCTGGCTCAACGGCCGCCTGCCCGCCGGCAACAGCTGGGCGACGCCGGAGCAGATGGTCGACATCGTCAACTCCGGGCTGGACCAGCACGGCCTGCGCCAGTCCCGCGAGCCCGCCGCCGCCGACCTCAAGGTCGCCGCCAGCCTTCGTTTCGAGAAGCGCCTGCGCCAGTACAACGACTCCAGCGGCGCCTACTACGGCAACGGCCCCTACCGCGACCAGTACGGCGCCTGGGCCACCGTGCCCCTGGTGCGCACCTACGAGCAGGAAGTGGCGGTGGTCTACCTGGAGTTCTACGACGCCCGCGACAACCAGCCGGTGTGGAGCGGCAGCGCCGAGAGCGATGCCAGCGGCAGCCGCAGCGACCGCACCACCGCGCTGCGCGAAGCCATCAGGGAAGCCCTGGAGAACTACCCGCCGCGCTGAGCCGTGAAGGCGACCCGACCACCGCTTCGCGGCCCGAAAAGCGGAACCGCCGCGCGCCGTCGCGATCCACATGCACGCCATTGCCGGCCTGCACGAAATCTTCTTGCCGGCCGCTCTGGCTTGCGCTTGGATAGTGATTCCGGCAGAGGAGATCCAACCATGTTCCGCCGTCTGTTCATCGCTTCCGCCCTCCTGCTCCTGGCCGCCTGCCAGAGCTACGAGATCAACCGCGACTACGACCGCAACCGCGACTTCGCCGCCTACCGCAGCTGGAGCTGGAAGGAGCCCGCGCTGCAGTACAGCCCCGACGACCCGCGCATCAAGAGCGACCTCACCGAGCAGCGCATCCGCGAAGCCGTGGCCCAGCAGCTCGACCAGCGCGGCCTGCGTCCCGCCGCCAACGGCGCGGCCGGGGACCTCAAGGTGCAGAGCTGGCTGATCGTCGACGATCGTCAGCAGCAGGTGACCACCGGCTACGGCGGCTACTGGGGCGGTTACTGGGGCAACTACTGGGGCGGCCCGGCGATGACCGAGACCCGCACCTACGACTACAAGGTCGCCACCCTCCAGGTCGACCTCTACGACGGCAAGGACGGCAAGCTGGTCTGGCGCGGCAGCGCCGGGCAGATCATGCGCACCGACCCGCCGACCCCGGCCGAACGCGAAGCCGCGATCCGCGAGACCGTCGCCAAGGTCCTCGCCCAATACCCTCCGCAATGACCGAGCACCGATGACCGCACTCGATACCGCCCTCAGCCACCGCCCCGCCCAGGCCGCCGATCTCGACGAGGTCGTCGGCTTCCCCCAGGACCGCGACGAACTGTTCTTCTGCTACCCCAAGGGCATCTGGCCGCTCACCGTCGGCCAGCTCGCCGCGGTGATGGCCGAGCGCCGCGACAACACCGTGGTGCTGCTGGAGGGCCGCGTCGCCGGCTTCGCCAACTTCTACCAGTGGCAGCACAACGACTTCTGCGCCCTCGGCAACCTCATGGTCGCGCCCTGGGCGCGGGGCCACGGCGTGGCCCAGTACCTGGTCGGCGTCATGGAGAACCTCGCCCGCGAGCACTACCACGCCACCCGCCTGCGCATCTCCTGCTTCAACGCCAACGCCGCCGGGCTGCTGCTCTATGCCCGCCTGGGCTACCAGCTCAACGGCATCGCCGAACGCCAAGACCCGGACGGCCGTCGCGTCGCCCTGGTGCTGATGGACCGCGCACTGACCCCGAGCGACTGACCGCCATGCCAGGAACAGGGATGACCCCGCCAGCCGATGAACCCACCTTCGACGGCACCCACTGGAGCAATGCAGGCAGCGACCGCATCGAGGTGGTCGACCCGGACCCCGACTGGCCCCGCCGCTACCGCGAGGAAGCCACCGCCATCAGCGACGCCCTGGCGATCCCGGGCCTGCGCCTGGAGCACTTCGGCAGCACCTCGGTCCCCGGCCTCGCCGCCAAGCCGGTGATCGACATCCTCCTTCTGCCCCCGCCCGGCTACGACTGGCAGCGCCTGGTCGCCCCGCTGGAAGCGCTCGGCTACCAGTTCTGGCGCGACAACCCGGCCACCGACCGCATGTTCTTCGTCAAGGGCATGCCCCCCAGGGGCAGGGGCCGTACCCACCACGTCCACGTGATGACCCAGGCCAACGCCGTGCGCCACCTGCTGTTCCGCGACCACCTGCGCAACCACCCCGAGGACGCCGCCGAGTACGCCCGGGTCAAGCGCCAGCTCGCCGAGCGCTTCCCCACCGATCGAGACGCCTACACCGACGGGAAGGACGAGGTGGTCGGTGCCATCCTCGGCCGGGCCACGGCGGCCATGCATGAAGCGGGCGGGATACAGGGTGGCGATGAAGGCGGGCCGGTGAGGGGCTGAGATCGAAAGCCAAGTGAGGTGCTGACGCAGAAAAATGAATCGGTGCCGACCATCGCTGCCGCGACATCACCTATGATCCGCTGCCCTCTCAGGATCGTGGCCATGCTGGAATGGAACGCCCTCAACCCCAGGCAGCGCGTCTCGGTGCTCTGCCTTCTCGGCTTCGCCCTGACCTACGCGCTGATCACCCTGCCGTTCATCGCCGCCCTCGAAAGCACGTCCATGATGGTGCGCGGCCTCTGTGAATGGCTGGCCATCATCGCCCTGTTCAGCGCCATCGCACTCGACCCGATGTTCGTCAGGGGGCAACTGCTGCAACTCCGCCCCCGCCGCTTCCCGTTCTTCTGCAAATGCCTGTGGGTAGCGGTCATCCTGCTGTTCGGGCTGGGGAACCTCATGCGGATCGCTGCCAGCTGATACCCGGCAAACGGATATATCGGGAAGCCCAGTGCTAAGCTTCCTTGGCAAAATTTGCCAATGAGGAGCTCCCCAATGAGCACCATGAACATCTCCCTGCCCGAGGCGCTCAAGAGCTTCGTCGATGAGCAGGTCAGCCAACGCGGCTATGGCACCAGCAGCGAATACGTGCGCGAGCTGATCCGCAAGGATCAGGACCGCCAGCGCCTGCGCGGCCTGCTGCTGGAGGGCGCCACTTCCGCACCTGAAGCCCCGGCTGACGAGCATTACTTCGAGAGGCTGCGCAACCGGGTGCGCAACGGCCAAGCATGAAGGCCAGGACCGTCGTTCCGCGGGTACGAGCCAGCCAGGATGTCGACGACATCATCCGCCACTACCTGAGCGAAGACGCCGAGCAGGCGGCACTTCGCTTCATCGATGCACTCGAACGCGCCTACAGGCTTATTGCGCGACACCCGGAATCCGGGTCTTCACGCTACGCACACGAACTCGATCTGCCCGGGCTGCGCACCTGGGCCCTGAAGCGCTTTCCCTATCTGATCTTCTACATCGAGCGTGAAGGCAGCATCGATGTGTGGCGGGTTCTGCATGAAGCGCGCGATGTCCCCCACTGGCTGCAATCCCCGTAGCCCGGGACCATAAGCCCCAGTGAAGCACGCCGCGCAAAGGCGCCGGGCACAACAGCCCTTGACCGAAATGCCTGGCGATGCCGTCAGCCGGGCCGTTCACCGCGTCCGCGCATCTTTCTATGGTGAGGGTCCGTTCCCCTTCCACGACGGCGCCCCATGCACAGCCCATCGCCCTACCCGCATCTGCTGTCTCCCCTCGACCTCGGCTTCGTCCAGCTGCGCAACCGCGTGGTGATGGGCTCGATGCACACCGGGCTGGAAGACCGCCTGTGGGACTTCGGCAAGCTCGCCGCCTACTACCGCGAGCGCGCCCGGGGCGGCGTCGGGCTGATCATCACCGGCGGCTTCGCGCCCAACCGCGAGGGCTGGTTGCTGCCCCTGGGCAGCAGCCTCACCGGCGGCATGGAGGTGCCGGCGCACCGACGCCTGACCCAGGCGGTGCACGCCGAGGGCGGGCGCATCCTGCTGCAGATCCTCCACGCCGGGCGCTATGGCTACCACCCGCTGGTGGTCTCGGCCTCGCCGCTCAAGTCGCCCATCAGTTGGTTCGCCCCGAGGGAGCTGAGCGAGCGCGGCATCGAGAAGACCATCCGTGCCTTCGTGCGTTGTGCGCGCCTGGCCAAGGCGGCCGCCTACGACGGCGTCGAGGTGATGGGCAGCGAGGGTTACCTGCTCAACCAGTTCCTCTGCCCGCGCACCAACCAGCGCCGCGACCGCTGGGGCGGCAGCCTGGAAAACCGCATGCGCCTCGCGCTGGAGATCGTCCGGCGCATCCGCCGCATGGCTGGCGAGCGCTTCATCCTCGGCTATCGCCTGTCGCTGCTGGACCGGGTGGAAGGCGGCAACACCTGGGACGAGGTGCGCGAAATCGCCCTCGCCCTGCAGGACGCCGGCCTCACCCTGCTCAACACCGGCATCGGCTGGCACGAATCGCGGGTGCCGACCATCGTCACCTCGGTGCCCCGCGGCGCCTTCGTCGAGGTCACCGCGCGGCTGCGCCAGGAGCTGCGCATCCCGCTGATCGCCAGCAACCGCATCAACACCCCGGAGCTGGCCGAGGCCATCGTCGCCAGCGGCCAGGCGGACCTGGTGTCCATGGCCCGCCCGCTGCTGGCCGACCCGCAGTTCGTGGCCAAGGCCGCCGCCGGCCAGGGTGACGAGATCAACACCTGCATCGCCTGCAACCAGGCCTGCCTCGACCACGCCTTCGCCAACCGCCGCGCCAGTTGCCTGGTCAACCCGCGCGCCGCCCACGAGACCGAGCTGCGCTATTCCCGCGCCCGCCAGCACAAGCGCATCGCCGTGGTCGGTGCGGGCCCGGCGGGGCTTTCCGCAGCCTGCGTGGCCGCCGAACGCGGGCATCGGGTCACCCTGTTCGAGGCCGCCGACACCATCGGCGGGCAGTTCAACCTGGCCCGGCGCATTCCCGGCAAGGAAGAGTTCGACGAGACCCTGCGCTACTTCCGCACCCGCCTGCAGCGCCTGGGCGTGGAGCTGGTGCTGGGCCGGCGCATCGCCCCCGGTGAGCTCAGCGGCCACTACGACGACGTGGTAGTCGCCACCGGCGTGCGCCCGCGCCTGCCGGCCATCGAGGGCATCCATCACGCCAAGGTGCTCAGCTACCTGCAGGTGCTGCAAGGCGCCACTGTGGGCCCGCGAGTGGCGCTGATCGGCGCGGGTGGCATCGGCTTCGACCTCGCCGCCTACCTGCTTCACGAGCGGGGCCCCAGCCCGGAGCGCTGGCGCGCGGAATGGGGCATCGACTTGGGCGGCAGCACGCCGGGCGGCCTGGTGGCAGCCGAGCCCACCAAGCCGCAGCGGGAAATCTGGCTGCTGCAACGCAAGCCCGGCGCCCTCGGCAGTGGCCTGGGCAAGACCAGCGGCTGGGTGCACCGCGCCCACCTGGCGCGCAACGGCGTGCACATGCTCGGCGGGGTCGCCTACCGGCGCATCGACAACGACGGCCTGCACATCGAGATCGAGGGCCGGGAACAGGTGCTGCCTGTGGACAACGTGGTGATCTGCGCCGGCCAGGAGCCGCTGTGCGAGCTGCAACCGGTGCAGGGCTCCGACCACCTGCGCCTGCACCTGATCGGCGGCGCCCGCCGTGCCGGTGAGCTGGACGCCAAGCGGGCGATACGCGAAGGCGCGGAATTGGCGGCGCGGCTCTAGGGGCACGCCTGTCACTCCGCTCGATGGGTTTCGCTGCGCTCTACGCCATCCTACGAATGCCAGGCCGTAGGTCGGGTGCAACCCGGCGGCTTTTTCGCGGATGAATCCGCTCCCACAAAGAGAAAGCAGTGCCCAGCCCCCTCGTAGGAGCGAGCTCTGCTCGCGAAGCTCTCCGCCGGGCGAATGAATCCGCTTCCACAGAAGCAGCCGTGCCCGGCAGCCACCGGACCGTAGCCCGGGCTTCAGCCCGGGAAGCTGCGGCTCAAACGTCCCAGTCGGGGTCGTCCTGTAGCCGTTCGGCCAGGTGGTCGAGCAGCAGACGCAGGGCCGTGGGCATCTGCCGGCGGGTGCCGTAGAGGGCGTAGATGCCCAGCTCCTGGGGCTCGTAGCCCGGCAGCAGGGGGACCAGGGCGCCGGAGCGCAGGTGCGCGGCCACCGAGTAGCGTGGCTGCAGGCTGATGCCCTGGTCGGCCAGGGTGGCCTCCAGCAGCACCATGGACTCATTGGCGCTGAGGCTGCCGTCCACCGGCACCGCGCAGGGTTCGCCGTCGCGGAAGAAGGCCCAGAGGCTGCGGCCGAAGAAGGAGTAGGTCAGGCAGTTGTGCCGGGCGAGGTCCTCGGGGCTGCGCGGCAAGCCATGGCGGGCGAGGTAGGCCGGGGTGGCGCAGACCACCGAGCGGCAGGTGGCGAGCTTGCGGGCCACCAGGTTGGGGTCGAGCTGGTTGGTGATGCGCAGCGCCAGGTCCACGCGCTCCTCGATCAGGTTCACCGCCTGGCTGCTGACCAGCAGGTCGACGCTCACGCCCGGGCAGTGCACCTGGAAGCGGCCGATCTCGTGCACCAGCCAGGCCTGTGCGAAGGACTGGCTGCAGGTGACGCGCAAGCGCCCGCGCGGCGCCTCGCGGCTGTCCCGGCCCAGGTGCTGCATGGCATCGGCCAGGGCGCAGAGCTCGCGACACTGCGGCAGCATCTGCTCACCGGTGCCGGTCAGGCTCAGGCGCCGGGTGCTGCGGTGCAAGAGGCGCGCGCCGGCCCACTCCTCGAGCGCGGCGAGATGGCGCGAGACCATCGCCCGTGACATTTCCAGGGCTTCGGCGGCGGCGGTCTGGCTGCCCCGCTCCACCACCTCGACGAAGACCCGCATGGCGGTTATCCGGTCCATTTCAACGCTCGGAATGTGCAACAAACAAGTGCGGATTATGGCGTTTTTAGCTGCATTACGAGCAACTATCCTGGGCGCCTCTTCCATCGAGGATTTCGCAATGGCCCCCTTCGCTTCCCTGCGCCGCCTGCTGGCCGGCGCCGCCCTGATCGCCGCCACCGGCAGCGCCCTGGCCCAGCCCCTGCAACTGCAGGTCTACAACCCCGGCGACAAGGCCGTGTTCCCGGTCACCTCGTCGCTGATCCTCGGCGAGCACGACGCCCTGCTGGTGGACGCGCAGTTCTCCAGCCACGAGGCCGACGAACTGGTGCGCCGCATCCAGGCCAGCGGCAAGCGCCTGACCACCATCTTCATCAGCCACGGCGACCCGGACTTCTACTTCGGCCTGGACACCCTGCTGCGCGCCTTCCCCGAGGCCAAGGTGCTGGCCACCGCGCCGACCATCGAGCACATCCAGGCCACCAAGGACCTGAAGCTCGCCTACTGGGGCCCGATCCTCAAGGACGGAGCCCCCAAGGCCCTGGTGGTGCCGAAGCTGCTGGAAGGCGACAGCCTGGAGCTGGAAGGCCAGCGCATCCAGGTGATCGGCCTGGACAGCGCCGACCCGGCCCACACCAGCCTGTGGGTGCCCTCGCTGCACACCCAGCTGGGCGGCGTACTGGTGAGCGGCAACATGCACGTGTGGACCGCCGACTCGCAGAGCGCCGAATCGCGCCGCAACTGGGTCGCCGCGCTGGACCGCATCGAAGCGCAGAAGCCCGAGCAGGTGATCCCCGGCCACTACCTGGGCGAACGCGCCGCCGGTCTCGACGACCTGCGCTTCACCCGCGACTACCTGAAGGCGCTGGAGCAGGAACTGCCCAAGGCCAAGGACGCCGCCGCGCTGATCGCCGCCATGAAGAAGCGCTACCCGGGCCTGGCCGGCGAGGCCGACCTGGAGCTCAGCGCCAAGGTGCTCAAGGGCGAGATGCAGTGGCCCTGATGCGCTGACGGGCGACAGCCCGGGGGGCGGGCGGCATACTGTGCGCCCCCCGAAAACAGGAGATACCCATGCCCAGTGCCTGGTGGCTGCTCGCCCTGCCCTTCATCGCCGGTGCCTTCCTGCCGTTGCAGGCCGGTATCAACGGCCTGCTGTCGAAGCAGGTGTCCAGCGTCATGAGCGCCGCGCTGATTTCCTTCCTGGTGGGCACCCTGGCGCTCTTCGCGGTGGCCGCCGTGCAGCGCGAGCTGCCCAGCTTCGCGGCGCTGAAGGGGCTCACCTGGTGGCACTGGAGCGGTGGCCTGCTGGGCGCCGTGTTCATCGCCACCGCCGCCTTCGCCGGCCCCCGCATCGGCGCCATGCTGTTCATGGCCCTGGTCCTCGCCGGCCAGTTGAGCATGGCCCTGGTGCTCGACCACTACGGCTGGGTCGGCTACCGCGAGGCGCCCATCAGCCTCGGCAAGATCGCGGGGATGGTGCTGATCATCGGCGGCGTGTGGATGATCCGTCGCGGCTGACGAACTGCGATAGCCATGTGCTGCTATCGGCCGAGGAACGCGATAAGCTCTGCCGATCCAGCCGTATTTGTGATCACAACACATGACTGACGCAGAGCTGCCGCAACACCCCGAGGGTTTCGCCCTCTGGCGCGAGATCCAGGACACCCGCATCCGCACGCGCCTCGGCGGCCTCTACTACCTGCTGGCCTGGCTGCTCGCCTGGCTGTTCAGCGCCACGCCCCTGCACTACCTCGGCCTCGGCCTCGCCGGCACCCTGTTCTTCGGCCTGATGCTGGCCGCGCGCATCCTCCACGTGCCGCCGAAGAACGGCTCGGAACTGGAGCTGCTGGGCTGGCTCAACCGCCACTGGACGCTGATCCTCGCCACCTGCCTGGCCTGGGGCCTGGCCCACGCCTGGGTGCTGCTGACCTCCGACTTCGCCGACTCGCGGATCATCGCCACCCTCAGCACCATCGCCTTCAGTACCGCCATGGCCTTCAACTTCGCCATGCGCCGGCGCCGCGCCGTGGTCGCCATCCTGCTGCTGTACCTGCCCGGCCTGATCGCCCTGGGCATCCACCCCGAGCCGCAGCGGGCCGAGCTGGTGACCCTGGCCTTCTACCTCAGCTACCTGGTGCTGGCGCTGTCGCGCAGCCACCGCGAATACCTGGGCACCGTGGAGCTGGAGCTGCAACTGCTGGAACAGCGCCAGCGCCTGGACGCCCTGAGCCGCACCGACGGCCTCACCCAACTGGGCAACCGCTATCAGTTCAACAACCTGTTCCCGGCCATGGTCGCCACCGCCTCGCGCCAGGGCTCGCCGCTGTCGCTGGTGCTCCTGGACATCGACTTCTTCAAGCGCATCAACGACGAGCACGGCCACGCCATGGGCGACCAGTGCCTGCAGCAGTTCGCCGAGCGCATGCGCGAGGTGTTCCGCCGCGACAGCGATGCGTTGCTGCGCCTAGGGGGCGAGGAGTTCGGCGTGCTGATGCCCGACACCGGGCTGAAGCAGGCGTCCAAGCTGGCCGAGGATTTCCGCCGCGACCTGGCGGCCAAGGGCCTGGTGCTCAAGGGCGAGCGCTTGCCGCTCACCGCCAGCCTCGGCGTCGGCTGCTACGACGCGCAGCGCGACGGCGATGCCGAAGCCTTCTTCAAGCGCGTCGACGACGCGCTGTACCAGGCCAAGGAAAAGGGCCGCGACCGCCTGGAAACGGCCTGACCCTCCCCGTCAGAGACGGAAGCTGCCCATCTGCCGGGCCAGGTCGTCGGCCAGCCGGCTGAGCACCTGGCAATCCTCGCGGCAGGCGCGTACTTCGCCGGCGGTGGCGCTGGCCAGGTCGGCGATGCCCTGGACGTTGCGGTTGATCTCCTCGGTGACCGAGGACTGCTCCTCAGTGGCAGCCGCCACCTGGTGGTTCATGTCGCTGATCTTCTCCACCTGCTCGGTGATCGCCGCCAGGGACGTGCCGGTGCGCTGGCTGGCCTCGACGCCGGTGCCGGTGGCCGACTGCCCGGCGTGCATGGAGGTCACCGCCGTCTCGGCGCCCGACTTCAGGCGCTGGATCATCTGCTGGATCTCGTCGGTGGAGGACTGGGTCCGGCTGGCGAGCGTGCGCACCTCGTCCGCCACCACGGCGAAGCCACGGCCCATCTCGCCGGCACGGGCCGCCTCGATCGCCGCGTTCAGTGCCAGCAGGTTGGTCTGCTCGGAGATGCCGCGGATCACCGCCAGCACCTGGTCGATGGACGCCACCTGGTTGGCCAGTTCGGTGACGGCGCCCGCCGCGCCGCCGATCTCCCCGGACATCTTCTCGATATGGTCGATGGACTCGCCCACCACCTTGCGTGCCTGCAGGGCCTCGTCCCGCGCCTGTTGCGAACTGAGGGCGGCGTTGCCGGCGTTGCGGGCGATCTCCTGCACCGTCAGGCCCATCTCGTGGACGGCGGTGGCGACCATGTCGGTCATCTCCTGCTGCTGCCCGGCGCGGCCGGCGGTGTTCTCCACCACCGTGGTCACCTGGCCGACGGCGGTGCGCAGGCTCTGGCTGGTGGCCAGCACCTCGCCGATCAGGCTGCGCTGGCCTTCGAGGAAACGGTTGAAGCCACGGGCCAGGTCGCCCAGTTCGTCGGCGCGGTTGTCGTCCAGGCGGCGGGTCAGGTCGCCGCCGCCACCGCCGATCTCCACCAGCGCGGAGGTCACCTGGCGGATCGGCCGCACCAGCCCCCGGGCGAGCAATACCACCAGCACCAGGAACAGCAGCGCCACGCCGATGCCCACCAGGCTGGTCATCACCAGGGCCTGGCGCGCGTCGCCGTAGATTTCCGCCTCGGGCACCTCGCTCACCAGCACCCAGTCGATGGACTGCAGCGGCTGGGCCAGGGCCAGGAAGACCTCGCCGTCACGCTCGAAGGTCACCGCCTTGCCTTCGCCGGCCAGCAACTGGCGGGCGGCGTCGGCGCTGGTCAGCTCCTGCAGCGTGCGGGTGTCGTTGTAGTCGGATTGCGGGTGGATCTTCACCTTGCCATCGGCGCTGGCCAGGTAGACGCGGCCGTTCTCGCCGAAACGGAAATTGCGGATCAGGTCGCTCATGCCGCTGAGGCTGTAGCCCAGCCCGGCGACGCCCAGGGTCTTGCCACCGGCGGAGACGCGCTGGTTGATGAACAGGGTCGGCTGGTGGGTGCTGGCGTCGACGTCGATGTCCAGCGAGCGGTCCTTGCTGCCGTCGACGAAGCCATAGAACCAGTTGTTCTCCTGGGGCCCGCGGGTGAGCGTGCGATTGAGGCCCTTGTCGGTGTAGTAGTTGCCCGATTGCAGCCCCACCAGGAAGGTGGTCAGCGCCTTCTGCTGCGCTTGCACGCCGGACAGGTAGCGGACGAAGTCCTGTTGCCGGGCCGGGTCCTCGCCGGCGCCCAGCCAGTCGTGAACCAGGCTGTTCCGGGCGATGCCCTGGGCGGCGGTGAGCGGCTCGGCCAGTACCCGCTCGAGGTCGTTGCGGATCGCCAGCGTGCTCTTGGGCAGCGCTTCCCCCACCAGGTAGCGGTCGGTGAGGCGGTTGACCACGGCGGAGTAGATCCCCACCACGATGAGGATGCTGGCCAGCAGGGCCGCGCCCATGCTGAGGATCAGCTGCCACTGAATACTGCGTTGCCAGAGGCGCATGGAGTTGTCTCCTGGGAATTTTTATAGGGCTCGGTGAAGGCGGCGGCAGATTGTATACAGATAAACGGACAATTCATCTTGTTGAAATGTACAAGCTCTTATCGCCCAAGGCCTATTCCCACTTGAGTCCAAACTCATTCGATCACGCTGAACTCCAGACGAGCGGTAGCGCCCGCCTCGTCCAGCAGGCTCAGCTGGTGCCGGCCGACCTCATCGAGCACCTGGTCGAAGGCCGCGTCCGCCGCTGTCTCGCCCAGGGGCCGGCCATCCAGGAACCACCAGCGCCGGCCGCTGCCGCCCAGCGCCGAGAGGCGTATCCGAAGCGGCCCTGCGCTGGCGGCGGGGCGGCGCAACTGGTCACCCGCGCGCAGGCCGACGATGGACAGCGCGGCGGCCGCCGGCGGCAAGGGTGGCGGGCAGTCCGGCGCGACCGCCGGCAGCCGCGCCGACCGGCGCTCGCGACGGGGCAGCCAGGGTTCCAGCGGTGCCGGCCACAACGCCAGCTCGTGCGCGCTGGCGCCCGGGCAGCCGGGGGCGGTGCGCAGGCCGCGCGCATCCAGCCACACGCTCTGGCGCAGGCCGAGGCCCAGGGGCTGGTCGGCGGCCTGCAGGGTCGGGGGGACGGTGCCATCGAGGGTCCAGGCCAGGCGCTGGCGACGGCAATTGCCGTCATCGCGAGGCAGCGACTGGCCGAGGGGCCAGCAGATGGCGGCGATGCCCACCGAGCCGGGCTTGTCGTCCGGCGGCTGGGCACTGCCGCGCTGGGCGTCGCGGTTGACCAGCACGTCGTGCACCTGCACCAGCAGCGGCGCCGCCGAGGCCAGGCCGAACTGGCCAGGCACCGGCGTGCCGTCGGGGCGACCGATCCACACGCCGACCAGGTAACGCGGTCCCACGCCTAGGGCCCAGGCGTCACGGAAGCCGTAGCTGGTGCCGGTCTTCACCGCCAGCGCCGGGCGCAGCGGCGGCAGCGCCTGCGGGTCAAGGTCCGGGCGTGACTGGCCGGAAAGGATGCGCCGCACGATCCAGGCCGCGCCGGGGGAGAGCAGGCGCTTCTCACGCAGGACGTCGTCGGGTTGCAGGCGCGGCGCCGCAGCGCGGCCCTGGCGGGCGAAGGCGGCGTAGGCCCCCACCAGGTCCTCCAGCCGCGCACCGGCGCCGCCGAGGAT
Source organism: Pseudomonas sp. USHLN015 (assembly GCF_037153275.1). NCBI lineage: Bacteria > Pseudomonadati > Pseudomonadota > Gammaproteobacteria > Pseudomonadales > Pseudomonadaceae > Pseudomonas > Pseudomonas sp. USHLN015. Next base: position 101,829 of record NZ_JBBCKP010000014.1, on the reverse strand, counting down.
CAGCGCCAGGCTGGGCTCGGCGCCGGCCGGCAGCACCAGCGGCAGACCGGCGCTGCGCAGCTCGCCGGCGAAGCGCTTCGGCCCGTAGGCTTCCAGCAGTTGCACGGCAGGCAGGTTGAGGGAGGTGGCCAGCGCCTCGCTGGCCGCCACCGGGCCACTGAACCCCGTGGAGAAGTTGCCGGGGCGGTAGTCGCCATAGCGACGCGGCACGTCCTGCAGCAGGGATTCGGAGTGGATCAGCCCGGCGTCCAGGGCCATGCCATAGAGGAAGGGCTTGAGGGTGGAGCCTGGCGATCGCAGGGAGCCGACCATGTCGACATGGCCGAAGCGGCGGGCGTCGTCCATCTCCACCGAGCCGAGGTAGGCACGCACCGCCATGCTCGAGTGCTCGACCACCAGGATCGCCGCCGAGGTGCGCTCCGGCAGGCGCACGCGCCAGCCCAGCAGCAGGTCTTCCAGGCGCCGCTGCAGGCTGGCGTCGAGGGTGGTGCGGATCAGCTGTGGGCTGCCGGGGCGGTTGAGGCGGCGCGCCAGCAGAGGCGCGAGGCGCGGCTCCTGGCGCGGCGCCAGCAGCACCGGCTCCTCCAGCGCCTCGTCCACCGCTGCCTGGGGCCATACACCGTATTCGGCGAGTCGGCGCAGCACCTTGTCCCGGGCGGCGGTGGCGCGCTGCGGGTGGCGGTCCGGGCGCAGCCGGCTCGGCGCCTGGGGCAACACCGCGAGAAGCGCCGCTTCGGCGCGAGTCAGCTTCGAGGGCGGCTTGCCCAGGTAGGTCCAGCTGGCCGCCGCCACGCCCTGCAGGGTGCCGCCGAAGGGCGCGCGGTCGAGATAGAGGGTGAGGATCTCGTCCTTGGACAGGTGCCACTCCAGCTGCAAGGTGCGCCACAGCTGGCGCAGCTTGCCGGCGAGGGTGCGCGGGTGCGGGTCGAGCAGGCGTGCCACCTGCATCGACAGGGTGCTGCCGCCGGACAGCACGCGTCCACCGGCGAGGTTCTGCCAGGCCGCTCGCCCCAGGGCCAGCGGGTTGACCCCGGGGTGACGGTAGAACCAGCGATCCTCGTAGGTGAGCAGCGCCTCCAGGTAATAGGGCGAGACCTGCTGCGGCGTGACCGGGTAGCGCCACACGCCCTCGGCATCGGCGAAGCGCCACAGCGGCGTGCCGTCCTCGGCCAGCACCACCCGCGCCCGGTCATCCGCCGGCAGGGGCAGCGGGAACAGCCGGTCGGCGCACCAGAGCAGCGCCAGGAGCAGCAGCGGCAACGCGACCCAGCGGCGCCTCAGGAGGCGGCGGGCACGGTGCAGGGTGGAGGGGAACGACAAGAATGAGGGCTCCGAAGTGGGACCGTGCGACAGGTCGCTTCGAGGCGGCCTGGTGATGGGCTTCGCTTCGCTCTACCCATCCTGTGAATAAGCGGCGCGTTCGCGGGAATGACGGCACCTGACCGTCACCCTCGCGAACACGGGCCTGCTGGAAGCGCTTCAGCGGGCCTTGATCACCATTTCCTCCGGCGCGGCCCCCAGGGCCTGCCATTGCGGGCGGTACATGGACTCCACCTGGGGCGGCGGCACGCGGTAGCGGCCGGGGGTGACGGCGCGCGCCAGGTAGAGCAGGTGGGTGCGGTCGTACTCGTTGATATCCACTGCGGCCACGTAGCGGTCGTCACGGAACTCCTGGTGCTTGATCGCGGCGTTCTGCATCGCCTCCTGCCATTGCCTGACCTCGCTGCTGGCGTCCTGCAGGCTGGCGGAGCTTTGGCCCAGGTTCTGGTTCTCCGGCTCCAGGCCGGCAGGCAGCAGGTCGATCACCAGGGCGTCGGGAGCACGGACCTTGGCCTCCACGCCCAGGTGCACCAGTACCAGCTGGCCGCTTTCCAGGTTGCGGATGTCCAGCGGCTTGCCGTCCATGCCCAGGTATTCGCGGTGGATGACGAAGTTCTCGCCACCCGCCTTCGGTGCCTCGGCCGGGTAGCCGGACAGGGTCAGGCGCTGGTACAGCGGCACCTTGGTCTGGCTGGACAGGGTCAGGGGCTCGGCCACCTGGCTCTCGTCGAGCCTGGCGCCGCCATGGTCCTGGTCCAGTGCGCGCGTCTTCCCGCCGACACTCAGGCTCGCCTGCCAGGCGGCTTCGGGCTTGCCCAGCAGGCCGCGCCCGGCGAGGAACAGCGCGTTGCGCTCCTGGGTCGACAGCCCGTTGTCCGAGCCCAGCAGATCGGCGAGATCGAACAGGCGTGCTTCGCGGCGGTCGGCGGCGAGGTCGTTCTCCTCCAGCAGGGCGAGGATCATCGCCTGGTCACGCAGGCGGCTGCCGTAGTCGCCGAGCCAGAAGGTGTCGTCGCGCTGCACCGCCAGCCCGGCTTCCAGGGCCAGGTCGGCGCGGGGCTGGTCGCCCATGGCCTTGAGGGCCACGGCCAGCTGCACCAGGGGCAGGCCGGAACGGGACTCGGCGCGGCGCTCGAACAGGCTGCGCAGGGCGCCCAGGGGCGCCTGCTGGCTGCGGGCGAGCACGTAGCCGGCGTAGGCCTGCACGGCGAAGCGGCTGTGATCGCTGTACTGGCTGTAGCTCACTTCGATCAGGTCACGGTCCTGCAGGTAGCGCAGCAGCCGCTCGCTGGCCTTGGCCAGCGGCTCGGCCGGCACCGTGTAGCCCTGGTCACGGGCACGCAGGAGGAAGTCGGTGACGTAGGCGGTGAGCCAGAATTCCTCCTCGCTCTCCGCGCTCCACAAGCCGAAGCCGCCGTTGTAGCGCTGCATGCCCAACAGGCGCTCGACGCCCACCTCGATGGCCTTGCGTCGCTGCTCGTCCGACTCGCCCGTGATGCCCAGCCGCGAGAGGGTCGCGGCGTCGGCGTAGAGCGAGGGGTAGAGGCCGCTGGTGGTCTGCTCGGCGCACCCATAGGGATAGGCGCGCAGCGCGCGGATGTGTTCGCCGATGTTCAGCGGCGGGCGCGCGGACACCGCCAGCAGCGCTTCACGGCCGGTCGGCTGGAAGGCGTCCAGGGTGCCGGCGGGCAGGCTCCAGCTGTCGCCCTTGAGCACCGCGCGGAAGTTCTTCACCAGCGCCGGCCAGGCCGGGCGGATGCCCAGGGTCCAGTCGCGGGCGAAGGGCGCCAGGGTTTCGCCGGGCAGCTCCAGGCCGTTCACCAGGACCTTGATCCGCCCCTGGCCGTAGCCGCCGAGCGCACGCACCGGGATGCGCAGGGTGGTGCGCTGGCCGTCGGCCAGTTGCAGCGGCGCGGTCTGGCTGCCGGGGCTGTCGGCCAGGCGCAGCTGGCCTTCGGCCTCCAGGCGCACGTCCAGCGCCTGGGGCTTGCCGGAGAGGTTGGTCAGGTCCAGCGCGACGGTGCTTTCGTCACCTCCGGCGAGGAAGCGCGGCGCGGAAAGTTCGGCCACCAGCGGCGCGGCGACCACGGTCTTGCCTTCGGCCATGCCGTAGTGGTCGTCGCTCCAGGCCTGGGCCATGAGGCGCAGCTCGCCGTTGAAGTCGGGGATGTCGAGGCTGATCTCGCCCTCGCCCTTGTCGTCCAGGGCCACCGGCACGCTCTGCAGCGCCACCAGGCGCACTTCGGTATTGGGCCGCTTGCCGCCGGCCGCGAGACCGGCGTCACCACCGAAGGCCAGGGAGGCCAGGCGTCCCTGCCCCGCTTCGATGAGCTGGCCGTAGACGTCGAGCTGGTCGGCGCCATAGGCCTTGCGCCCGAACAGCGTGGCGAAGGGATCGGGGGTGGCGTAGTCGGTGATGCTGAGGATGCCGGCATCCACGGCGGCGACCAGCACGCGCACCTGGCGCGCCGGGCTGCCGTCGGCGTTCTTCGCCTGCACGTGCACCGCCAGGGGCTGGCTGGGGCGCATCTTCTCGGGGGCGCTCAGGGTCAGCGCCAGCTTGCGCTGGGCCCGCTCCAGGGGCAGGTGCAGCAGGCCCACGGCGCGCTTGGGCGTGACCCGCTCCTTGCGCTCGCCGGGACGCACCACCAGCGCGCTGACGTAAAGGTCGTGGCGCGTCCACTCGCGCGCCACGGGGATGTCGAAGGCCTTGCCCTCGGCGGGCACCTCGATGCTCTGCCACCAGAGCGGGCCGTCGGCCGACTCCACCAGCAGGTAGCCGCTGCCCGCGGCGGGCGGGGTGACGGTGACCCTGGCCACCTCGCCTTCGGCATAGGCGGGCTTGTCCAGCGCGAGCTTGACCTGGTCCGGGCGCACGGCGCCGCCGGCGGCGTTGTCCTGCCAGCGGTAGCCGGCCCAGAAGCGCAGGCTGCTGGTGACGCCGCTCTCCGGGTCCTCGACTTCGACACGGTAGGGGCCCCACTGCACGGGGAAGCTGACCCGGGCGGTGGCATTGGCGGCGACGTCGACCAGTTGTTCGTCGACGTTCAGGTACTTCTCGTTGTAGTGGTAGCTCCAGCCCGAGCCGTCGGAGTAGCTCCAGTAGTAGTCACGGCGCTCGCGAACCAGGCGGACCTTGAGCCCCTTGGCTTCCAGCTTGTTGCCGGCGGGGTCGGCCACCAGCAGCTCCACTTCGGCGGTGCCGTTGCTGTCGATCTCGTCGCCGTCGAACAGGCCACGCAGGCCGGGCAGGCGCGGCGCCGGCCACATCGGCTGCTCCAGGCGCCGGGTGACGGGCCGGCCACCGGATTCCTGCAGGCTGGCCTGCAGGGTCAGCTCCAGCGGCGAGCGTGCATTGGCCCAGCGGCTTTCGATCTCCAGGGCGCCCTTGCCCTCTTCGTCGAGCTTGGTCTCGTCCAGCTCGATGTCCTGGCTCAGTTCCTCCTCGGTCACCGAGCCGAACTGGTAGCCGGGCAGCGACTTCACCGCCTCGCGCAGCGGGCGCACGTAGAGCTGGCCGGTCAGGCGATTGCCGGCGGCCGGCGCGCCATAGAGGTAGCGGCCTTCGACCTGGAAGCGGGCGGCATCGCCGGGGGCCAGCGGCTCGTCGCTGCCCTTGAGCTCCAGGGCCATGCGCTCGGGGAGGAAGTCCTCGACCAGAAATTCATAGAGCTGCTTCTGGCCGTTGCCGAGGTCGATCAGCAGTTGCCAGTGGCCGGCGGGGGCATCGCCGGAAAGCGCCAGCTGGTACTGGTAGAGACCGCCCTCGTCGGGGTTCCAGACGAAGCGGCGGCTGACCTGTTCGTCCGGCCGGCGCACCTCCACGCTCACCGGCTGGGCGGGAACGGCGCGGCCATCGGCATCGCGCAGCAGGGCGTTGACCAGCACGGTCTCGCCGGGGCGGTAGAGGTCGCGCGGGCCGAAGACGAAGAACTGCAGCGGCTCGGCGGTCGCGCCGGCGACCTCGAACTCGGAGAGGTCCAGCGCCGGGGCGTCGAGGCGCAGCAGGCTGGTCTGTTGCCCCTGGCGCGCCACCAGCACGCGGGCCTTGTTGGTCAGCGGCAGCTGGGCATGGCCCTGGCCGTCGGTCTTGCCCTGGGCCAGGGACTGGCCGTTCTCGTCGAGCAGTTCCAGGCCGATCTCGCCCTGCGCCTTGCCGCCGTCCAGGGCCTGGGCGAAGACGTCGAGGCGATCGCGGAAGCGGTGGGCGGAAAGGCCGATGTCGCTGAGGCTGAACAGCGTCGCCGGGTTGGTGTAGTTGAAGCTGCCGGCGCGGCGCATCAACGCGATGTAGACGCCGGGCTGCTTAAGCGGCTCGATGCCGGCGATGGGCAGCAGCAGGTTCTCGCGGGTGTTGCGCGCGGGCTTGAGGTCGAAGCGACCGCTGTAGGCGAGGTCGGCCATCTTCAGGATGGTGTCGGCCTCCCAGTAGTCCAGGTTGCTGCGACGGCCCCAGCGCGACAGCAGCTTCGGCAGGGCGTCGGGGCGCACGCGGAAGAAGTCCACATCCACCGCGTCGACGTTGAGCGTGATCACCGGCAGCCCCTCGGCAAGCCGGGTCGGAAGCAGCGAGCCCTGGCTGGCGAATCCGACGCTGGGCTGCTGGTCACGCGTCTCCAGGCGGGTGACGCTCTCCTGCTCCAGGCGCGAGTCGTTCACCGCGCGCAGGCCGGGGTCGATGGTCAGGACCAGTTGGCGATTGGGCTCCAAGTGACGCAGGCGCAGTTCCATGAGACTGTCGTCGAGCTCCCAGGCACCGTCGACCTTGCCCTTTTCCTTGTCCACCAGGTGCAGGCGCTCGGCGAACGGCTGCTCCGGGTCCAGGGGCACGGAGAGGCTCACCGACAGCGTGCTGGCGCCGTCGACCTGGGTTTCGGAAACATCCACCACCTTGAGTTCGCGGCCGGCGTAGCGCTTGGCCAGCGCAGCGACGTCGGCCGGCACGCGCTTGGCCTCGGCGACCGGGGGTGCGGCGGCGGGTTTCTCGGCGGCATGTTCGGGGGTGGAGGAATCGCAGGCGGCAAGCAGCCCCAGCGAGAGGGCCAGTAACAATCCTTTGTACGACGACATGGTGACTCCGGGGAGGGGACGCGCAGGTGCGCGCGCGGCAACTATAGACCAGCCCCGGCAGGCGTAAAGCCGCCTTCTTCGCACTTTTGCACGGCTATACTGCGCAGCCCTCCCGGAGCCACCGTATGAGCGCATTGGTCGACGCCTGGCGGCACGCCCCCACCCATCGCCGGGTCTGGGCGCTGGCCGCACCGATGATCCTCTCCAACATCTCCGTGCCCCTGGTGGCGCTGGTGGACAGCACCGTGGTCGGCCACCTGCCCCATGCCCACCAGTTGGGCGCCGTGGCGGTAGGCAGCACCCTGTACATGCTGCTGCTCGGGGTGCTGGGCTTCCTGCGCATGGGCACCACCGGTTTCGCCGCCCAGGCCGCCGGACGTGCCGATGGCGGGGCCCTGCGCCAGGTGCTGCTGCAGGGGCTGGGCCTGGCAGTGGGCCTGGCGCTGCTGCTGGGGCTGCTGGCGGTGCCCTTCAGCGGCCTGGCCCTGGGCTTGATGAACCCTTCGGCCGAACTGGACGCCATGACCCGCGAGTTCTTCCACCTGCGCCTGCTGGGGCTGCCTGCGGCGCTGGCCAACTACGCGCTGGTGGGCTGGTTCCTCGGCACCCAGAACGCACGCGCGCCGCTGGCCATCCTCCTGGGCACCAACCTGATCAACATCGCCCTGGCGCTGTGGTTCGTCCTCGGGCTCGACCTGGGCGTGGCCGGTGCCGCACAGGCGGCGGTGATCGCCGAATGGAGCGGTGCGCTGATCGGCCTGGCGCTGACCCGTGGCGCCCTGCGCCGCCACCCGGGGCGCATCGACTGGCCGGCTCTGCGCCTGTGGCGCGCCTGGCGCCCGCTACTGGCGGTGAACCGCGACATTTTCATCCGCTCGCTGGCGCTGCAGCTGGTGTTCTTCCTGCTGACGGTGCAGGGCACGCGCATGGGCGACGCCACGGTGGCGGCCAACGCGCTGCTGCTCAACGGCCTGCTGGTCACCGCCTATGCGCTGGACGGCCTGGCCCATGCGGTGGAGGCCCTGTGCGGCCACGCCATCGGCGCGCGCAACCGCCTGGAGCTGCGCCGTTCGCTGCTGGTGGCCGGCGCCTGGTCGTTACTGGCGAGCCTGGCCTTCGCGCTGTTCTTCGCCCTCGCCGGGGGGCTGTTCATCGACATGCAGAGCGACATCGGGGAGGTGCGCGCGGTTGCCCACGTCTATCTTCCTTACCTGGCGGTACTGCCGTTGGTGGCGGTGTGGAGCTACCTGCTGGACGGCCTGTTCATCGGCGCGACCCGGGCCCGGGAAATGCGCGATGCCATGCTGCTGGCGGTGCTGCTCGGCCTGCCCGTCGGCCTGCTGCTGCAACCTCATGGAAACCACGGCCTGTGGTTGGCGTTCCTATGTTTTATGCTGTTGCGCGGCCTCAGTCTCGGCGCCCTCGCCTGGCGCCTTTCCCGACGCGACGCCTGGTTCACGCATGCGAACTGACTGGAGAGATCTATGCTCGCCGCTCCGTGCTTCCCCGATGAAGACCGCCGCCAGAAGGCCCTGGACGAACAGGACGTTCTCGACACGCCCGCCGAGCTCTACCTGGACACCCTGGTGCGCCTGACCCAGGAGCTGTTCCAGGTGGAAACCGTGCTGATCAGCCTGGTGGACCGCAATCGCCAGTGGTTCAAGGCGCGTATCGGCATCGAGATCTCGGAGACCGCACGCGACATCTCTTTCTGCGGCCACGCCATCCTCGGCAATGGTCCTCTGCTGATTCCCGACGCGAGCTCCGACGCCCGCTTCAGCGACAACCCGCTGGTGGTCGCGCCCCCGTTCGTCCGCTTCTATGCCGGCCAGCCGCTGTTCTCCAGCAACGGCCTGCCCATCGGCACCCTGTGCATGCTCGACCCCAGGCCGCGCACCCTGGACCAGCAGGAGCTGTTCCGCCTGCGCGACCTGGCGACCCTGGCCGAGGGCTACCTGCAGTTGCGCGGCATGGCCCAGCAGACGCAGAACCTGCGTCGCGCCGTGGACCGCGAGCAGCGCAAGGCGATGATCGACCCGCTGACCCAGTTGTGGAACCGGAGCGCCCTGGCGCAGTTCTTCCCCAAGGAGATGGCCCGCGTCACCAAGGCCGGCCTGCGCCTGGGGGTGATCTATGCCGACCTCGATCACTTCAAGCGCGTCAACGACCAGCATGGCCACGCGGCCGGCGACCAGGTGCTGTGGGAGAGCTCGCGGCGCATGACGGCGGCGCTGCGGCCGGACGACCTGCTGGTGCGCATCGGCGGCGAGGAGTTCGTCGCCCTGGTGGCGGTGCATGACGGTGAGGAGTTGCAGCAGATCGCCGAGCGCCTGCGCCGCTGCATCGCCGAGAAGCCGGTGCGCGCCGCCGGCCAGGAGCTGGCCCAGACCCTCAGCGCCGGCACGTTGCTGGTGGGCCCCGAGCAATCGCAGAACGAAGCCCTGGACCTGGCCGACCGCGCCTTGTACCGGGCCAAGCAGAACGGCCGCAACCGTGTGGAGAGTGCCAACTGAAGCAGCCGGTCCCCCTATAAGAACAACCCCTGATGACCACAAAGGAGTTCACATGGCTCAAGCCATTGCTGCGTACCTGCACTACCTGTCGATCTTCATCCTCTTCTCGCTGCTGGTCCTGGAGCACCGCCTGTTCAAGCTGCCCCTGGACCTGGAGCGCGCGCGCAGCCTGATACGGGTGGACATAGCCTACGGCCTGAGCGCCGGCCTGGTGCTGGCCACCGGCCTGGCGCGGGTGCTGTGGTATGGCAAGGGCACCGAGTACTACCTGAAGAACAGCGTTTTCCACGCCAAGATCGGGCTCTTCGTCCTGGTGGCGCTGCTGTCCGCGTTGCCGACCTTCGTCTTCCTCAACTGGCGCAACGCGCTGAAGGCCGGCCAGGTGCCCGAGGTCGCCCCGAAGACCGCCAGGCTGGTGCTCATGGCGATCCGCCTGGAGCTGCTGGCGGTGCTGGTCATCCCGCTGCTGGCCGCGCTGATGGCGCGCGGCTTTGGCGTCATCTCCTGAGGCCCGTCACTGGCGCATGCCCACCGCCAGGCGGTTGAAGGCGTTCATCAAGGCCACGGCGAAGCTCAGGTCGGCGATCTGGGCCTCGCTGAAAAGCGACCGCAGGGGCTCGAAGGCCGAGTCCGGCGCACCGCTCGCCTCCAGCCGGGTCAGCGACTCGGCCCACTCCAGCGCCGCCCTCTCCTTCTCGCTATAGAGACCACTGACCCGCCAGCCGGCCAGGGCGTCGAGTCGTGCCTGCTGTTCGCCACGGGCACGCAGGGCCTTGCTGTGCATCTCCAGGCAGAAGGCGCAGCCGTTGATCTGCGAGATGCGCAGGTAGACCAGTTCGATCAGCTCCGCGCCGAGGCTGCTGGCTTCGAGGGCCTTCTTGGTGGCGGCCAGGCCCTGGTAGGCCTCGGGGGAGAGTTGGTAGTAGGGCAGGCGCAGGGTGCTCATGCGGGAACTCCAGGAAAGGGGGCGGCTTGGAAATAGGGGTTGTTGGCCAGGCGCGCGCGCGCCTGCCGCAGCGTCTCGGCCACGACGTCCGGGCCCTGGGCCAGGCCCTGCAGGTGGACGAACTCGACGTGATGCAGGCCGATCACGCCGAGGATGTGGCGCAGGTAGGGCGAGAGGAAATCCGCCTGGCTGGCCCTGGCGCCCAGGTAATTGCCACCCGAGCTGACCACCACGAAGGTCGGGCGGTCTTCCAAGAGGCCCTCCTTGTTGCCATCGACCATGGTGAAGCTGCGCTGGATGCGCACCACGTAGTCGAGCCAGAGCTTCAGCGCCGCCGGCACCATGTAGTTGTGCATGGGCGTGGAGATCAGCAGGTAATGGGCCTGCTCCAGCTCGTCGATCAGGTGCTCGGACAGCGCCAGGGCCGGGTCGTCGCGATGGGCGCGGCCGGTGACGGCGCGGGCGTAATCGCCGCACACAGGCGGCAGCGGCTCGCGCACCAGGTTGCGTACGGTGACCTGTGCGTTGGCGTGGATGCGCTCTGCCATTTCCCGGGCCAGTTGGCCACCGGGGGACGCGTCTTCGTTGGGGCTGCATTCGATCAGCAGGACACGGGGCATGGTCAGTTCTCCTGGGAGGGATGCGTGGCGGCGACGGGCAGCGGCCGGCTGAAGTGCAGGCCGGTGGACAGCAGGCCCTGGCGGAAATAAAAGCGCTGCGCCAGGGAATTGGCCAGTGCCGTATCCAGCACCAGGCGCTGGCAGCCGAGCCCGCCGCCGATCAGCGCCAGTTCCTCCAGCAGGCGGGCGCCCAGGCCCCGGCTGCGGTGCTGCGGGTCGGCCACCAGGTCGTCGACGTAGATGAAGCGCCCGTGGATCAGGTTCTCCAGCTCGCGGTAGCCGGCCAGGGCCAGCACCTGGCCGTCGCACCAGGCGCCGAGCAGGCGGTAGCCCTGGTGGGCCTGGCGGCGCACGCGGGCGATGAAGGTCGCGGCATCGGGCAATTGCGGGCGCAGCTCGCGCATGACCGGGAAGGCGGTACGCAGTTGGCCGTCCTCCTCCAGGTGGAGCAGTTCGATAGGGGGATGCGGATCGGGCATGGCCACTTTCCTCTTCTGGCGGAGCCGCTACTCTAGGCAGGCCATGGACCAGCCTACAGGTCCAAGAATCACCAAAACGACTGGGACATGAGCATGCCAGGCCACCCCCTGCCCCTGCACCTCGACCGCGGCCTCGACACACCGGTCTACCTGCAGCTGTACCAACGCTTCCGCGAAGCCATCGACCAGGGCCGCTTGCCGCCCGGAGCGCGCGTGCCCTCGCTGCGCAGCCTGGCCAGCGAGCTGAACCTGGCGCGCGGCACGGTGGAGGCGGCCTACCAGATGCTCATCGGCGAAGGCTACCTGCTGGCACGCGGCCCCGCCGGCACCTGCGTGTCGCCCCGCCTCGCCACGGCGCCACGGCCGCCCTCGCGCAGCACCAGGCCGGCGCGCCCCGAGCCCCGGTGCGAGACGCAAGCCGCGCCGCTGCCCTTCCAGCTCGGCCTGCCGGCGCTCGACGCCTTCCCGCGCAAGCTCTGGGCGCGCCTGGCGGCCCGGCGCCTGCGCGAGCTGGGCGGCAGCGCGCTGATGGTGCCGGACGCGGCCGGCCATGGCCCGCTGCGGGCAAGCCTGGCGGGGTACCTCGGCATCTCCCGGGGCATCCATTGCCGGCCGGAGCAGGTGTTCATCACCGCCGGCCACTGCGCCAGCCTGGCGCTGGTGCAGCGCGCACTGATGACGCCGGGCGACGCCATCTGGCTGGAAGACCCGGGCTACCTGCACGCCCGCCAGCTGCTGCAGGGCCTCGGCGTGCGCTGCGTGCCGGTCCCGGTGGACGGCGAGGGGCTGGTGGTGGACGCAGGCCAGCGCCTGGCACCCGACGCGCGCTTCGCCCTGGTCACGCCGACGCACCAGAGCCCCACCGGGGTCGCCCTCTCGCTGCCCCGGCGCCTGGCGTTGCTGGAGCGGGCGCAGCGGGTGGACGGCTGGGTGCTGGAGGACGACTACGACAGCGAGTACCGCTACCAGGGTCGCCCGCTGCCGGCGCTCAAGAGCCTGGACCGCGAAGGCCGGGTGCTCTATGCCGGCACCTTCAGCAAGGTGCTCTACCCCGGCCTGCGCCTGGCCTACCTGGTGGTGCCGGAACGGGAGGTGGAGCGCTTCCGCGGGGTCGCCGCGCAGTTCGGCGGCGGTTGCAGCGAGCTGTTGCAGGCCACGACGGCAGACTTCATCGACCAGGGCCATTTCGCCCGCCACCTGAAGAAGATGCGCAGCCTCTACGCCCGCCGCCGCGCCCATACCTGCGAGGCGCTGCTGGCGCACTGCGGGGAGCATCTGGATATCGACCTGCAGGCCGGCGGCATGCACCTGCTGGCCCGCCTCGCTGCGGGGAGCGACGATCGCCACATCGCCGAGCGTGCCCAGGCGGCGGGGCTCGCCGTGATCGCGCTGTCGCCCTGGTACCTGGGCGACGGCGGCGCGACGGGGCTCCTGCTGGGCTTCACCAATGTCGCCACGGCGGAGGAGGCGCGGCAGTTGGCGGGGCGGTTGCGGGAGGTGCTGGCGGAGTGTGGGTGACCCTTGGGGCCGCTGGGCGAATGAATTCGCCCCTACAGGGGATCGCGCGAGCTGAGGGTGAGGTGTCGAGCCTGAAGCTTCATCGCGAATGAATTCGCTCCCACAAAAGCAGGGCGGGTAGCCGCCCATGAAAAAGCCCGGCGCTGGGCCGGGCTCGTTCGTGGAGCGGTGGATCAGGACGACAGGTAGGACGAGCGGGTCAGGCCGAGACGCAGGGCGTCGACGTACTGGGTGCGCTCGCGGGCGCTGAGCTTGGCGCCGGAGACCTTGTCGCGGTAGAGCGCCATCAGCTCCTCCGGGGACAGGTGCACGTAGCGCAGCATGTCCTCGATGGTGTCGTGGGTCTCGATGCCGCCGTGGTACACGCTGCCATCCTCGCGCTGGTAGACGTTCACCGAGTCGGTGTCGCCGAACAGGTTGTGCATGTCGCCGAGGATCTCCTGGTAGGCGCCGACCAGGAACACGCCCAGCAGGTAGTCCTCGCCGTCGCGCACTTCGTGCACCGGCAGGCTGGTCTCGATGCTCTGCTCGTCGACGTACTGCTTGATCTTGCCGTCGGAGTCGCAGGTCAAATCCTGCAGCACCGCGCGGCGCACCGGCTCCTCGTCGAGGCGGTGCAGCGGCAGGATCGGCAGCACCTGGCCGATGGCCCAGGTGTCCGGCAGGCTCTGGAACACGGAGAAGTTGCAGATGTACTTCTCGGCCAGCTTGTCGTTCAGCTCGTCCAGCACCTGGCGGTGGGAACGCTGGCGGGCCTTGAGCTGGTTGTGCAGGCGGCGGCAGATGGCGAAGTAAGTCTGCTCGGCCAGGGCCTTCTGCGCCAGGGTCAGCTTGCCTTCGGCGTACTGGGTGGCGGCGTCGCTGATGTAGTGGGTCGCGCGCCAGTAGGTCTCGGTGACCATCTCGGCATCGGTCGGGCCGAGCATGTCGGCGAGCCAGCGGACGATCTCCGGCTGCTCTTCGAGGTTGGGGATCTTCGGCACCTCGTCGTTGTGGCGCTCGACGTCGGTCACCTGCATCACCAGCACCGCGTGGTGCGCGGTCATGGCGCGGCCGCTCTCGGAGAAGATGTGCGGGTGCGGCAGGCCCTGCGCGTCGCAGAACTCCTTGAGCATGCCCACCACCACGCCGGCGTAGTCGTCCATGTCGTAGTTGATGGAGCTGGCGTTGCGCGAGTGGGTGCCGTCGTAGTCGACACCCAGGCCGCCGCCGACGTCGATGTGGTCGACCGGCAGGCCGAGGCTGCGCAGCTCGGCGTAGAAGCGGATGGCTTCCTTGAAGCCGTGCTGGTAGTCGGCCAGGTTGGCGATCTGCGAGCCCATGTGGAAGTGCAGCAGGCGCACGCCCTGCTCCAGGCCGGCCTTGCGGAAGCGCTCGACCACCGACAGCAGCTGGGCGGCGGAGAGGCCGAACTTGGATTTCTCGCCACCGGTGTCGGCCCACTTGGAGGAGGCCAGGGACGACAGGCGCACGCGCAGGCCGACCTGGGGCGCGACCTTGAGTTCGGCCGCCTCCTCGATCACGTACTGAACCTCGGACTCCTTCTCGATCACGATGAAGACGTTGTGGCCGAGCTTCTGGCCCATCAGCGCCAGCTTGATGAACTCGCGGTCCTTGTAGCCGTTGCAGACGATGGTACCGCCCTTGGGCGCCAGGGCCAGCACGGCCAGCAGCTCGGGCTTGGAGCCGGCCTCCAGGCCGATGGAGACGTCCTGGGTGGCGATGATGTTCTCGACCACCGCTTCCTGCTGGTTGACCTTGATCGGGTAAAGCGCGGTGTAGCGGTTCTGGTACTCCAGGCGCGCGATGTTGGCGTCGAAGGCGCCGGTCAGCTGGCGCACGCGGTCCTGCAGGATGCCGGGGAAGCGCACCAGCAACGGCAGGGACAGCCCCGCCTCGCGCAGGTGGTCGACCTGCTCGAAAAGGTCGATCGGCTCGCTGTTGGCGCCGCCCGGACGCACTTCCACGCGCCCGGCGTCATTGATCGCGAAATAGCCGGCGCCCCAATGGCGGATGCCATAGACGCTGCGGCTGTCCGCTACTGTCCAGCTGCTGCCATCGTCCTTGCGCGTACGTCGTGCAGACATCGGAGTCCCCCTGTGGGATAGAAAAGTGCCAGGCCCGCCGGTCGTGCCGGGCGGGCCTGAGCAGGTTAATTCGGTCGTATGACGTTGGGGTGTTGACCGCACCCGGTGCGGTCAGTTTAGAAAGCCGGCACTCAGCCGCCGGATTTCTTGGCCTTGAAGCCGCGCTTGGCGAGCTCTTCGAGCAGCAGGTCCACGTGATCGCCCTGGATCTCGATCACACCGTCCTTCAGGGCGCCACCGGTGCCGCAGCGTCGCTTGAGCGCGCTGGCCAGCTCCTTGAGGGCATCCTCGTCGAGCGGCACCCCGCTGACGCTGGTGACGGTCTTGCCACCCCGGCCCTTGGTTTCACGGCGCACGCGGGCAATGCCGTCGCCAGCGGGCACGGTGGCTCGCTTGCAGGTGCAGGCGTCGATGGGCTGGGCGCAGTCCGGGCAATGCCGGCCGCTGTCGGTGGAGTACACCAGGCCGCCCAGGGCGGCGAAGGACGAAGCTTTCTTGACCACCGGCTTTCCTCGTAGGGGTCAGGATAGCGACTGGTCGGCGGGAGCCGACCGCGAAGCCCCACTCTGGCAGGGGCAGCGCAGACCCGGCGGGGAAGCCGGGCTTGAAAGGCGGCGAAATTTAGCAGCATTCGGCGCGAATGCTAAGTACGAAATTGCGCCATTGGTCGACAGAATCGCGACCTTCGCGCCCTGCTGTGCAGCATCCCGCACGAAAGGGTCCGGGATATTGCACAAACCCGCGCCTGGCGTGGGTTTGGCAGGGGAAAATGGGGGGCCGCAGGTTGGCATCGGGCGCGAGCGGTGGGCTGAGGCGGAGCGCCGCCCGGCCCACCCTGCGAGGGTCAAGCCGCAGTACGGAGGTAGAGCTGCAGGGCACGCTGGGAGTCGGGGCAGCAGGGTTGCAGCTGCGAGGCTCCGGCCAGATCGACGAAGCGCGCCTCGAGCACCTCCTCCGGCTGCAGCCGCAGCGGCGCATCGGAGACGGCGGAGAACACCGCGCACCAGAGACGGTTGCCCGGCTCGTCGAAGAAGAAGCGCCCGTGCTCGACCAGCGGAACGCCGGCGATGCCCAATTCCTCCTCCAGCTCGCGCTCGGCCGACTCGGCGTAGCCCTCCCCGGCCGCGACCATGCCGCCGGCGGCGAGGTCCCAGTAGCCGGGGTACACGGCCTTGCTCAGGGCGCGTCGGTGCACGCAGAGGCGCCCGGCGGAATCGAAGAGGAGGATGAAGGTGCCCCGCCCGATCAGACCCCGTTCACGCAGCTCGGCGCGAGGCAGTTCGCCGAGGAGGCGGTCCTGCTCGTCGACCCAGGCGATGCGCTCGGCATCGGAGGCGGCGCGGTGCGCCGCCTCGCGTTCGCTGATGGCCATCAGCCCTGCTCGAGCAGCTGGCGCAGGTCGATGATCGCGGCGTTGGCGCGGGAGATGTAGTTGGCCATCACCAGCGAGTGGTTGGCCAGCACGCCGAAGCCGCTGCCGTTGAGCACCATGGGGCTCCACAGCGGCTCCTGGGCGGCCTCCAGCTCGCGGATGATCTGGCGCACGCTGATGGTGGCGTTCTTCTTCGCCAGCACGTCGGCGAAGTCCACCTCGATGGCACGCAGGATGTGCGAGAGCGCCCAGGCCTGGCCACGGGCTTCGTAGAAGACGTTGTCGATCTGCAGCCAGGGTGTCTCGACGATCTCCTCGCTGACCTTCGGCACCACGCCTTCCTGGACTTCCTGGGCCTTCACGTCGGTGTTCAGGCGTACCCGGCCGACACTGGCGGACAGGCGCTGGGACAGCGAGCCCAGGCGGGTGGCGACATCACCCAGCCAGTTGTTGAGGTTGTCGGCGCGGGTATAGAACTGCGCGTTGGACTGGCTCGGGTCGGAGAGACGCGCGAGGTAGCGGTCAAGGGCGCGGATGCCTTCCTGGTACTCCGTCTCGGAGGCCGGCAGGGCCCAGCTCTTGTTGTCGAAGTTGAAGCGCGGCTCGGCTCGGGCGAGGTCGGCGTCCTCGGTGGATTGCGACTGCGAGCGGGCGAAGTCCTTGCGCAGGGCACGGGACAGGTCGCGCACCTGCACCAGCACGCCGTATTCCCAGCTGGGCATGTTGTCCAGCCAGAGGCCGGGCGGGGCGAGGTCGTTGGAGAGGTAGCCACCGGGCTTGTCGAGCAGCGTCTGGCCGACCTGCTTGAGGGTTTCCACCGTGGTGTAGCCGGTCACCAGCTTGCGCTGGGCGCGCTCGGCGGCGGCCTGGGCATTCTGCTGCACCGGGAACAGGCCGGGCTCCTGGCTCCAGTACCATCCCACCAGCGAGGCTGCCAGCAGGTAGACCACCAGCAGGGATCCAAGGGCACGGCTCAGCCAGATGCCGCCCAGGTAGCTGCGGACATCGTCCACCGAATCATCGACGCGATCTCGTGCCTGGCCCGCACGCTTCTTCCAGTCCAGCATGGCAATGTCCTTAAACTCATCAACTCGGCGAATTCGACAGCAACCTGCGGCGAGGGTGCCATCCGGGTCATGCACTATAAGTGAAGCGCCGAGCCTTGCCAGTGACAAATGGCCAAACCAAGAGTGGGCCGCAAGCTGAGACGGGGCGCACAGAGCAACTGTGACCCAATGGCTCCCGTTGAAAAAATACTGGCGCCAGTAGATCGGCGGTACTAGCGTACGCACTATCAAGTGCTAGCATAGCGCCACCATTCTGACCGCTCTCTCAACGTAGCGCGGCCGAGCATTAGAAGCAGTGCCATGAACGAGCCAGAAGATCCCAGTCGCGATCGCCTCAAGAATCACTTCGCACAGCGGGTGATCCACCAGGCACGACACCTTCTGGAAGTCTGGCAGCGCCTGCAGCGCGCCGAGTGGACCAGCGCCGACCTCACCGAGCTGACCGAGGCCAACGCCTACCTGCTGCGCTACGCGGAACGCTTCGAGCAGACCGAACACACCCAGCTGGCCCACGGCATCGCGGGCTGCCTGCGCGCCATCCAGGCCAACCGTGGCCGCCTCTCCAGCGACCTGATCACCGAGCTCAGCCAGCTGATGCAGCGTCTTTCGCGCACCGGCCTGCGCCATGGCGACCAACTGGAGCAGACCTTCCTGCCACCCTTGCGCAAGCCGGTCTACCTGGCCCTGCAGGACCAGGAGCGGGCCCAGCGCCTGGCCCAGCAGATGGACTTCTTCGGCCTCTTCGTGCAGACCTGCGACAGCGCCAACGCCTTCCGCGCCGCCATGGCCGAACGCCATCCGGCCGCCATCGTCATGGAAGTGGATTTCGCCGGGCGCGGCCTCGGCCTGGAGCTCGCCCTGGAGGCGCAGAAAGGCCTGGAGCACAAGCTGCCGGTGCTGTTCTTCAGCCATGAGGAAACCGATACACCGACCCGCCTGGCCGCCGTGCGCGCCGGTGGCCAGGAGTTCTTCACCGGCGCCCTGGATGCCTCCAGCCTGCTGGAGAAGATCGAGACCCTGACCCGCACCGCCCACTACGAGCCCTACCGGGTGCTCATCGTCGACGACTCCAAGGCCCAGGCGATGCACACCGAGATGGTGCTCAACAGCGCCGGCATCGTCACCCAGGCCATCACCGAGCCGGCCCTGGCCATGGGCGCGCTGGCCGAGTTCCAGCCGGACCTGATCATCCTCGACATGTACATGCCCGAGTGCCTGGGCACCGAGCTGGCCAAGGTGATCCGCCAGCACGAGCGCTACGTCAGCGTGCCGATCATCTACCTCTCGGCCGAGGACGACCTGGACAAGCAGCTGGATGCGATGAGCGAAGGCGGCGACGACTTCCTCACCAAGCCGATCAAGCCGCGCCACCTGATCGCCACGGTGCGCACCCGCGCCAAGCGCGCCCGCAGCCTGAAGGCGCGGATGGTGCGTGACAGCCTCACCGGCCTGTTCAACCACACCCACACCCTGCAGCTGCTGGAGGACGCCCGCTCGCGCGCGCGCCGCGACGGCACCCCGCTGACCTTCGCGATGATCGACATCGACCACTTCAAGAAGGTCAACGACACCTACGGCCACCCCATGGGCGACCGGGTGATCAAGAGCCTGGCGCTGTTCCTCAAGCAGCGCCTGCGCAAGACCGACCACATCGGTCGCTATGGCGGCGAGGAGTTCGCCATCGTCCTGCCCGACACCGACCTGCAGGCGGCGCAACGCGTGCTCGACGAGATCCGCCGGCGCTTCGCCGAGATCCACTACCCGGCGCAGCCCCACGACCTGTCCTGCACCTTCAGCTGCGGCATCGCCGAACTGCGCGACGGCGCCGACGGCAACCTCCTGTCCAAGCAGGCCGACGAAGCGCTCTATCGCGCCAAGCACGGCGGCCGCAACCGCGTCGAACTGTTCGACTGACAGCGGCCGGGCAGCGTGACGCAGTTCACGCTGTCATCAGGCTGAAACCGGACCGCAATATCTTTCAGGGCCTGTCCGTTATGTAGTCGGTCGAGGCCACGATGCGCCTGAAACAGCTCACCAATCTCAACACCTTGCTCCTGGTCACCGTCTGCCTGGCGCTCGGCGTCACCCTCTGGTGGTCGCAGCGTGCCCTGGAACGCCCCTACCAGGTGATGGAGCAGTACATGGACCTGGCCCAGCGCTTCCAGCGCGATGTCAGCGCCAACATCGAGGCCTACCTCGCCAGCGGTGACGCCCTGCGCCACAGCGCCGCGACCCGGAGCCTGGACGAACTCGACCAGCGCATGGCCCAGTTGCCACCGCAGTTGGCGACCACCCTGCGTGCCAGCATCGACAACCTGCGCGCCTTCAGCAGCGACCAGCTGCTGGCCGCCGGCAAGCTGGCCGGCGACCCGCAGGGCCTGCTGCTGCAGGCCGAGCGGGAGATCGATGGCGCCCTGGAACAGTTGGCCCGCTACGCCGACGAAGGCGACGCCGCCCAGGCCGCCGACTACCGCAAGCCCCTGCTCGCCGCCGCGCAGCACCTGACCCGCCTGGCCCACGCCCGGGCCAAGCTGGTGGAAAGCGGCCGTGACGAGCTGGCCGCCGACGTCGAGCGCGAGCTGGCCGCCCTGGCCCAGGAGTCCGCACGGCTCGACGCCCTGCCGCTGCTGGGCCTGGCCGATGCCTCCAGCTCCGCGTCGGACGACTTCGCCGCGATGATGGGCCTGGCCGCCGATACCCAGGAAAAGCAGGCCGAGGACAGGGGCATCGCCCTCAAGCGCGACCTGGGCAGCCTGCTCAAGCGCTACCCGGCCGAGCTGCAGCGCACCCGCCAGTTGATCAGCAGCCGTGCCGAACTCGCCGGCACCACCCGCGCCCGCCTCGACGCCCTGCGCCAGGCCCTGGCCGCGCTGGAGCCGCTGGTGCGCTCCGAACACGGCCGCATCCAGGGCGAGGTGCGCCTGATCCAGGGGCTGATGATCGGCCTGATCCTGCTCATCGCCCTGGCCGTGGACCGCATCCAGCGCAACCTCACCCGCGTACTCGGGCGCCTGGTGCAATCCCTCTCTGCCTGGGCCGCCGGTGATTTCAGCCAGGCCATCGCCCTGGATTCGAAGATCGACGACCTGCGCGGCATCGAACAATCCCTGGGCCGCCTGCGCGCCTACCTGGGCGAGCTGGTGGGCACCATCCGCCACCACGCCGAACAGGTGGCCGGCAGCAGCCATACCCTGGCCGAGCTCAACGGCGGCCTGCACGCCGGCGCCGAGCGCCAGGCCGGCGGCACCGCGCAGATCCGCGACGCCCTGGGCGAACTCGAAGCGACCATCCAGCAGGTGGCCGGCGATGCACGCCAGGCCGCCGCCGCCAGCCACGACGCCGGACGCGCCGTGGAGCAGGGCCAGCGCATCATCGGCCAGAGCCTGGAGGGCATGCACAGCCTGGTCGGCGAGGTGCAGGGCAACGCCGTGGCCATCGAGCGCCTGGCCCAGGAGTCCGCCACCATCGAGAGCGTGCTGGTGGTGATCCGCGGCATCGCCGAGCAGACCAACCTGCTGGCGCTCAACGCCGCCATCGAAGCGGCCCGCGCCGGCGAGCAGGGCCGTGGCTTCGCCGTGGTCGCCGACGAGGTGCGCACCCTGGCGCAACGCACCGCCGGCGCCACCGGGGAGATCCAGGAACTCATCGGCCGCCTGCAGACCGCTGCCCACCAGTCGGTGCAGGGGATGCGCGCCCAGGTCGAGCACGCCGAGGCCACCGCCGCCCGCGCCGCGGCCGCCGATGGCGCGCTGGACGAGATAGTCGCCGCCATCCGCACCATCGCCGACACCGCCGGGCAGATCGCCGAGGCCACCGCCAACCAGAGCGGCGCGGTCACCGAGATCCGTGGCTACAGCGAGGAGATCCACCAGCTCGGCGACGACAACCTGCAACGCATCGGCCGCAGCCGCGACCAGGCCGAGCAGCTGCTGCAGCTCGGCGGCGACCTGACCCGCGCGGTGCAGGCCTTCCGCGTCTGACCCCTGCGGCGACGTGTCGCGGGGGGCGGCGGTGAAACCCGCTGCCGCCGGCCCGCCCGGCGCCACCGTGCCACGACCACCGGGACGGTCGAGAAAACCGCTTACAGGATCGGCGCTGCATGGCGGCGGCCGGCTCCGCTATCATGCCCGGCACCTTCGCCTGCCGAGACTTCCATGCGCCGTCTGCTGACCCTGATCCTGCTGCTGGTCGCCCTGCCCGCCAGTGCCGGGCTGCTGGATAACCGCCCCAGCTCCACCCTCGGAGCCGCGCTGAACAACAGCAAGGACTTCCTCCCCGTGCGCGAGGCCTTCCGCCTCAGCCTGGTGGACAGCTCGCCGACCTCGATCAAGCTGCGCTTCACCAACGCCGAGGGCTACTACCTCTACAAGCACCGCTTCCAGTTCCGCACCGAACCGGCGGACATCGCCCTGGGCGATGCGCAACTGCCGGCCGGCAAGCACAAGACCGACGAATACTTCGGCGACGTGGAGGTGTACTACGAAGTCCTCGACGTCGACCTGCCGCTGAACAACCCGTCCAAACGTCCCTTCAAGCTGCTGGTGACCTACCAGGGCTGCGCCGACAAGGGCCTGTGCTACCCGCCGGAAACCGAGACCCTGCAGATCGGCGACGCCCCGGCGGCGCTGGAGGGCGCGATCCCGTCCGAGGGCAAGGGCTGGAGCTGGCACGAGCTGGCGCTGTTCTTCCTCGCCGGCCTCGGCCTGACCTTCACCCCCTGCGTGCTGCCAATGCTGCCGATCCTCTCCGGCGTGGTGCTACGCGGCCAGGTGGGCGGCAGCCGCGGCCTGGTGCTGTCGCTGGCCTACGTGCTGCCGATGGCGGCCTGCTTCGCGGTGCTCGGCGCGTTGATGGGCGTGTTCGGTGCCGAACTGAACCTGCAGGCGCGCCTGCAATCGGCCTGGGTGCTGGTGCCCTTCGCCGCCTTCTTCGCGGTGTTCGCCCTGGCCATGTTCGGCCTCTACGAACTGCGCCTGCCGCAGTTCATCAGTGGCCCGCTGGATCGCCTGGCGGGCAACACCCGGGGTGGCTCGATCTGGGGCGCGGCGGCGCTGGGGGTGTTCTCCAGCCTGCTGGTATCGCCCTGCGTATCGGCCCCACTGGCCGGCGCCCTCCTCTACATAAGCGCCAGCGGCGATGCCCTGGGGGGTGGCCTCAAGCTGTTCGTACTCGGCCTCGGCATGGGCGCGCCCCTGGTGCTGTTCGCCGTGGGCGGCGGCACACTGCTGCCAAAATCCGGCAACTGGATGGTCGCGGTGCGCAATGCCTTCGGCGTGCTGCTGCTGGCCGTCTCGGTGTGGCTGCTCGAGCGCGTGCTGCCCGGCCCGCTGTCCCTGGCCCTGTGGGGCCTGCTGGCCGGCGGCGTGGCGCTGTTCCTCGGCGCCCTGGAATTCACCCCGAAAACCGCCCGCCAGCGCCTGGCGCAACTGGCCGGGCTGGTGCTGCTGGTGTATGCGGTGGCCGCCTGGACCGGCGCCCTCAAGGGCGAGTCGGACCCGCTGCGCCCCCTGGGCCGCCCGGGCGCGGCGACCGTCAGCGCCAGCGCCGCCGGTGCCTGGCAGACCGTCACCACCCCGGCCGAGCTGGCTGCCGCCCAGGCCGAGGCCAAGTCCGCCGGCAAGCCGCTGCTGCTGGACTGGTACGCCGACTGGTGCATCAGCTGCAAGGTGATCGAGCGCGAGGTGCTGACCGCCCCCGAGGTGACCGCCCAGTTGGGCGCCTATCGCCTGGTGCGCTTCGACATGACCGCCAGCACACCCGAGCAGCGCGCCCTGCTGGATCGCTACAAGCTCTTCGGCCCGCCCGCCATCCTGTTCTTCGCCCCCAATGGTGACGAATGGTCGGAATCGCGTGTCGTAGGTGAGATCAACGCGGCGGACTTCGCCGCCAGGCTGCAGGGCGCTGCCCAGCGGCTCTGAGCCGGATTTTCACAAATCTGCCGCAAACTACAGGCATCGTGTCGGCTACTACCGGCATATGGACAGCCTCTCGGGCTTTCCTGCATAGTCCCGCCTGGCCCCCAATAAGGAATACATCCCATGGCCACCCTGCTCGTCCTGCACGGCCCCAACCTCAACCTGCTGGGCACCCGTGAACCCGACAAGTACGGCGCCACCACCCTGGCCGAGATCAACCAGGATCTGGAGCGCAGGGCCCGCGAGGCGGGCCACCACCTGCTCTACCTGCAGAGCAATGCCGAGTACGAACTGATCGATCGCATCCATGCCGCACGCAACGAGGGCGTGGACTTCATCCTGATCAATCCCGCCGCTTTCACGCATACAAGTGTCGCCCTACGTGACGCGTTGCTCGCAGTGAGCATCCCATTCATCGAAGTGCACCTCTCCAACGTGCACAAGCGAGAACCTTTCCGCCATCACTCCTACTTCTCCGACGTTGCAGTGGGAGTGATTTGCGGTCTTGGCGCCACCGGCTACCGCCTGGCCCTGGACGCGGCGCTTGAACAACTTGAACGCCCCTGACCTCACCCTTGGGAGTTGATAATTAATGGATATCCGTAAAGTCAAAAAACTGATCGAGCTGCTGGAAGAGTCCGGTATCGACGAGCTGGAGATCCGCGAGGGCGAAGAGTCCGTGCGCATCAGCCGCCACAGCAAGCAGGCCGCCATGGCCCAGCCGATCTACGCCGCCGCCCCGATGGCCGCCCCGGCACCGGCACCGGTCGCCGCCCCCGCTGCTCCGGCCGCCGAAGCCGCGCCGGCCGCCAAGAAGCTCAATGGCACCGTGGTGCGCTCGCCGATGGTCGGCACCTTCTACCGCGCCGCCTCGCCCACCTCGGCGAACTTCGCCGAAGTCGGCCAGACCGTTAAGAAGGGCGACATCCTGTGCATCGTCGAAGCCATGAAAATGATGAACCACATCGAGGCCGAAGCCAGCGGCGTGATCGAATCCATCCTCGTGGAGAACGGCCAGCCGGTTGAGTACGACCAACCGCTGTTCACCATCGTCTGAACCGCGGAGAGCTGAGATGCTGGAAAAAGTCCTGATCGCCAACCGTGGCGAGATCGCCCTGCGCATCCTGCGCGCCTGCAAGGAGCTGGGCATCAAGACGGTGGCGGTGCACTCCACGGCCGACCGCGAACTGATGCACCTGTCCCTGGCCGATGAGACCGTATGCATCGGCCCGGCCCCGGCTGCGCAGTCCTACCTGAACATCCCGGCGATCATCAGCGCCGCCGAAGTGACCGGCGCCACGGCGATCCACCCGGGCTACGGCTTCCTCGCCGAGAACGCCGACTTCGCCGAGCAGGTGGAGAACTCCGGCTTCGCCTTCATCGGCCCGAAAGCCGACACCATCCGCCTGATGGGCGACAAGGTGTCGGCCAAGGACGCCATGAAGAAGGCCGGTGTGCCGACCGTACCGGGCTCCGACGGCCCGCTGCCGGAAGACGAAGCGACCGCCCTGGCCATCGCCGAGGAAGTCGGCTACCCGGTGATCATCAAGGCCGCCGGTGGCGGTGGTGGCCGCGGCATGCGCGTGGTGCACAGCGCCGACGAGCTGATCAAGTCGGCCAAGCTGACCCGCACCGAAGCCGGCGCGGCGTTCGGCAACTCCATGGTCTACCTGGAGAAGTTCCTCACCAACCCGCGCCACGTCGAAGTGCAGGTCCTCTCCGACGGCCAGGGCAACGCCATCCACCTGGGTGACCGCGACTGCTCCCTGCAGCGCCGCCACCAGAAGGTGCTGGAAGAAGCCCCTGCTCCCGGCATCGACGAGAAGGCCCGCGCCGAAGTGCTGGCCCGCTGCGTCCAGGCCTGCGTCGAGATCGGCTATCGCGGTGCCGGCACCTTCGAGTTCCTCTACGAGAACGGCAGCTTCTACTTCATCGAGATGAACACCCGCGTCCAGGTGGAGCACCCGGTCACCGAGATGGTCACCGGCATCGACATCGTCAAGGAGATGCTCAGCATCGCCGCGGGCAACAAGCTGTCGATCAAGCAGGAGGACGTGGTCATCCGTGGTCACGCCCTGGAATGCCGGATCAACGCCGAGGACCCGGACAACTTCATGCCCAGCCCCGGCAAGGTGCAGTACTTCCATGCGCCCGGCGGCAACGGCGTGCGTGTCGACTCGCACCTGTACAGCGGCTATGCGGTTCCGCCGAACTACGACTCGCTGATCGGCAAGCTGATCACCTACGGCAAGGACCGCGACGAGGCCATGGCGCGCATGCGCAACGCCCTCGACGAGCTGGTGGTGGACGGCATCAAGACCAACATCCCGCTGCACCGCGACCTGACTCGCGACAAGGGTTTCCGCAAGGGGGGCGTGAACATTCACTACCTCGAGCACAAACTGGGCAAGAAGTAAGCCCGGCAACCCTGGAAGGGCCGCATAATGCGGCCCTTCTTCATTTCACGCGACGGATCGCCATGTCCCTGAAGTCACGCATCCTGGCCATCGGCCCGGCCTTCGGCGAAGCCTTCATCTGCCTCGGCCTTGCCCTGCGCTCCAGCCTGCGCCCCGGCATCCTGCTGCGCTCCTCCGGCCTCTGCCTGCTGACGCTGGTGTTCTGGAGCTGGGTCTTCTATGCCCATATCGAAATCATCCTCAAGGTTGCCGGGCTGCTCTCGTTCTTCGTCGTCTCCGGCGCCGCCATGCTCGGCCTCATTCCCAGCCTCACCGGTGGCCCTGCCACCATCAGCGGCATGGCCGGCATCGCCCCCGCGGTGGCCCTGATGCTGGTGTATTCCGCCTTCCTGGCATTGGCCATGGTCGGCGTGCTGTTCGTCGCCGCCATCGTCATCAGCATCCGCCTGGCCCTGCGCTGGGTATTGATGGCGAGCCTGCGCGAGCGAGCCCTCAAACCCTACCCGGGCCTGGCCTCGCGCAGCCCGGCAGCCAGCGACCTGCTGCGCGCCGGCCGCTACCACCTGGGCCCCTGGCTGGGCATCGGCCTGGGCCCACTGCTGTGCCTGGCGATACCGGTGATAAACGGCGTGCTGCTGATCATCCTGCTGGGCTACCTCAACGTGCGCTTTCTGGTGCCCGCCGCGCTGTCGGGCCTCGCCAGCGGCGCCGAGCAGATGCAGGCGGTGCGCCGCCAGCGCGGGGCGATGATCGCCTTCGGCCTGCTCATCCTGCTGCTAGCGCTGGTGCCGGTGCTCAACCTGCTGCTGCCCGCCCTGCTCGGCGGCGGCGCCTGCCACCTCGCCTATCGCGGCCTCGACCGCCCGGAGCGCCCGGCTGGCGCGGCATCAGAGCCTCAAGTAAGCTTGCCCGCCCCATGAAGCATCACTTTCACGCCGCATCGAGGTTCCGCCATGCCCTGGTTACAAGTCCGTCTCGCCATCACCCCGGATCAGGCGGAAACCTATGAAGACGCGCTGCTGGAAGTCGGCGCCGTCTCCGTGACCTTCATGGATGCCGAAGACCAGCCGATCTTCGAGCCCGACCTCGGCACCACCCCGCTCTGGTCCAACACCCACCTGCTGGCCCTGTTCGAAGCCGATACCGACGAGACCAACCTGGTCGCCCACCTGGAACTGCTCACCGGCGGCGCGCTGCCCGAGCACCAGATCGAGCGCATCGAGGACCAGGACTGGGAACGCAGCTGGATGGACAACTTCCAGCCAATGCGCTTCGGCCGCCGCCTGTGGATCGTGCCCAGCTGGCACGAAGCCCCGGAGCCGGACGCGGTGAACCTGCTGCTGGACCCGGGCCTGGCCTTCGGTACCGGCACCCACCCGACCACCGCGCTGTGCCTGGAATGGCTCGACGGCCAGGAACTGGACGGCTGCGACCTGATCGACTTCGGCTGCGGCTCCGGCATCCTCGCCATCGCCGGCCTGCTGCTCGGCGCGCGCCAGGCGGTGGGCACCGATATCGACCCGCAAGCCCTGGAGGCCTCCCGCGACAACGCCTCGCGCAACGGCATCGACCCGGCCCTGTTCCCCGTCTACCTGCCCGCCGACATGCCGCAACAGCAGGCAGACGTGGTGGTGGCCAACATCCTCGCCGGCCCGCTGGTGTCCCTGGCGCCGCAGATCACCGCGCTGGTCAAGGCCGGCGGCCGCCTGGCGCTGTCGGGCATCCTCGCCGAGCAGGCCGAGGAAGTCCGCGCCGCCTACGCCGACGCCTTCGTCCTCGACCCCACCGCCGACAAGGACGGCTGGGTGCGCATCAGCGGCGTACGTCGCTGAACAGAGCATGAGCAGACCCGCGCCAGCGCGTTGCCGAGTTGGTAGACTGGCGCCTTGTTTCGCACGGACCGCCGCATGACCGAAAGCTTCGTCACCCAGTGCCCCCATTGCCAGACCAGCTTCCGTGTGAGCCGCGCCCAGCTGGGCGCAGCCCAGGGCGCCGTGCGCTGCGGGGCCTGCCTGCACGTGTTCAACGCCGCCAAGCAGCTGCTCGGCGCGATGCCGCCCAGCGAGCCGAAGCCCACCACGCCCGCCCCTCAGGCGCCACGCCCTGCCGCGTCGGCTCCCGCGAAACCCGCAACCCCCGCGGCCCCGGCAGCACCTGCGCCCACGGCGCAGCCGGCCAGCCCGGTGCCCAGCGTCGCCGCCCTGCTCAAGACGCCGCCGCCCACCACCGCCGCTCCGCCGGGCAAGACCGCCGACAAGAACACCCTGTGGATCCACGACGACCTGGACCTCGACAGCCTCGACCTGGACGAGGAGCTGGCCAAGCTGGAGCAGGAAGAGCTCAAGCTGTCCCAGGAATTCCTCGCCCTGCAGGCCGCCCCCAAGCCGGGCGAGGAGCTGTACGGCCAGCGCGACGAGGTGACCGACCGGCATGACGAGCGCTGGGCCGAAGCGCTGCTGCGCGAGGATGCGCCCCGCGCGCCCTCCCCCGCCCCGCGCCCCGTGCAACCGCCCGCCAGTGACAGCCCGCGCCCCAGCGAGCCCGCGGTTCCGCCACGCAAGGAGCCCGCCCTGTCGCTCGACGACGAAGCGGACGATGAACCGGTGCCGAGCTTCGGCCTCGCCGCCGACCGGGAAGACCCCGAGCAAACCCCGCCGCCGCGTGCAGCCCTGTCCGCTGCGGACGATGAAGACGAGGACCTCGATGCCCCCGTCGCCCCGCCGCCCCGCAACGCTCCGCGCAACGAGCCTGGCCTGCGCGGCAGCAACCTGCTGGACATCGACGACGAGCCGCTGCAACTCGACTGGCAGCAGCCGAAGAAGCCCTGGGGCCGCTGGATCGGCTGGGGCCTGCTGAACCTGCTGGGCGCCGTCGCCCTGGCCGGGCAGTACGTCTGGTACCACTTCGACGAACTGGCACGCTCCGACCAGTACCGCCCCTGGTTCGAACAACTGTGCCCGGAACTCGGCTGCCAGCTGCCGTCCAAGGTCGACATTGCGCTGATCAAGAGCAGCAACCTGGTGGTACGCAGCCACCCGGACTTCACCGGCGCGCTGGTGGTGGACGCCATCCTCTACAACCGCGCGCCGTTCTCCCAGCCCTTCCCGCTCCTGGAATTGCGCTTCGCCGATATCAGCGGCCAACTGCTCGCCAGTCGTCGCTTCAAGCCGGGCGAGTACCTCGCCGGCGAGCTCGCCGGGCAGTCCGAAATGCCTCCGCAGACGCCCATCCACATCTCCCTGGACATTCTCGATCCGGGCACCAAGGCCGTGAACTACAGTCTCAGCTTCCACTCTCCCGAGTGACCCGCCGGCGACGCCTCGACGTCGCCGGCGCCGCCGCCAGAACCGCCGGCGATAAGCTCATCACTGTTCAGAATTTGTTCAAAACGACCTTTATCCGGTCATCGAGAGCGGGTATCATGCCCACCCTTTTTCGAAGACCAAGATCCGGCCCCACAGGCAGGGAAGACCCATGTCGGCGGTACGCATCGGCCCATACGCACTACCCAATCAAGTGATACTCGCTCCCATGGCGGGCGTGACCGATCGTCCGTTTCGTCTGCTTTGCCGCCGCCTCGGCGCCGGCTTGGTAGTCTCCGAAATGGTCACCAGCGATGTGCGCCTGTGGAACAGCCGCAAGTCGAAACTGCGCCTGCTGCACGAAGGCGACCCGGAGCCGCGCTCCGTGCAGATCGCCGGTGGCGACCCGCAGATGCTGGCCGAGGCCGCCGTCGCCAATGTGGCGCTCGGTGCGCAGATCATCGACATCAACATGGGTTGCCCGGCGAAGAAGGTCTGCAACAAGGCCGCCGGCTCCGCGCTGATGAAGGACGAGGCCCTGGTGGCCGCGATCCTCGAAGCGGTGGTCGGCGCCGTGGACGTGCCGGTGACCCTGAAGATCCGCACCGGCTGGGACCGGGACAACAAGAACGGCATCGCCGTGGCAAGGATCGCCGAACAGTCGGGAATACAGGCGCTGGCCGTGCATGGCCGCACCCGTGCCGACCTGTACACCGGCGAGGCCGAGTACGACACCATCGCCGCGATCAAGCAGGCGGTGTCGATCCCGGTCTTCGCCAACGGCGACATCACTTCGCCACAGAAGGCCAGAGAGGTCCTCGACGCCACCGGCGCCGATGCCCTGCTGATCGGTCGAGCGGCCCAGGGGCGACCCTGGATATTCCGCGAGATCGCGCATTACCTGGAGACCGGCGAACTGCTGCCGGCGCCGGGCTTGAAGGAAATTGAACAGATCCTGCTGGAGCACCTGGCCGCACTGCACGCCTTCTACGGCGACCTGATGGGCGTACGCATCGCCCGCAAGCATGTCGGCTGGTATCTCGCAACCCTGCCGGGCGCCAGGGAGTTTCGCGCCCAGTTCAATCGTTTGGAGTCCACGGACGCGCAGTGCGCCAACGTTCGAGAGTTTTTCATCGAACGTCACAACGACGGAGAACAGGCCGCATGACGACGATGACCGAGAATTTTTTTGATGGGGCAACACCCGTGAGCGACAACGCCAACCTTAAACAGCACCTGACGACACCGACCGCCGAAGGCCAGACCTTGCGCGGCAGCGTCGAGAAGGCCCTGCACAACTATTTCGCCCATCTCGAGGGCGCCGCGGTCACGGATGTCTACAACCTGGTGCTCTCCGAAGTGGAAGCCCCGCTGCTGGAGTCCGTGATGAACTACGTCAAGGGCAACCAGACCAAGGCGTCCGAGATGCTCGGCCTGAACCGCGGCACCTTGCGCAAGAAGCTCAAGCAGTACGACCTCCTTTAAATGCAGCTGGAAGCTGAAAGCCTGAAGCTGGAATGCACGTGGCTTCGGGCGTCTGACTTCGAGCTCCCAGCTCCAGGCTTCCGGCTCCACCCCTGACATCCCCCTGCACGATGGCCTCCAGATGACCGACCAGACCACCCGCCTCCCCGTTCGCCGCGCGCTGATCAGCGTCTCCGACAAGACCGGCATCCTCGACTTCGCCCGCGAGCTCGTCGCCCTCAACGTTGAGATCCTCTCCACCGGCGGCACCTACAAGCTGCTGCGGGACAACGGCATCGCCGCCGTGGAAGTCGCCGACTACACCGGCTTCCCGGAAATGATGGACGGCCGCGTGAAGACCCTGCACCCGAAGATCCACGGCGGCATCCTCGGTCGCCGCGCGCTGGACGGTGCGGTCATGGAACAGCACGGCATCAAGCCGATCGACCTGGTGGCGGTCAACCTCTACCCCTTCGAAGCCACCGTCGCCAAGCCTGACTGCGACCTGGCCGACGCCATCGAGAACATCGACATCGGCGGCCCGACCATGGTCCGCAGCGCCGCCAAGAACCACAAGGACGTCGCCATCGTGGTCAACGCCAGCGACTACGCCGGCATCGTCGAATCCCTCAAGGCCGGCGGTCTGACCTACGCCCAGCGCTTCGACCTGGCCCTCAAGGCCTTCGAGCACACCTCGGCCTACGACGGCATGATCGCCAACTACCTGGGCACCATCGACCAGGCCCGCGACACCCTGTCCACCGAGGCACGCGGCGCCTTCCCGCGCACCTTCAACAGCCAGTTCGTCAAGGCCCAGGAAATGCGCTACGGCGAGAACCCGCACCAGAGCGCGGCGTTCTACGTCGAGGCGAAGAAGGGCGAGGCCAGCGTCTCCACCGCCGTCCAGCTGCAGGGCAAGGAACTGTCCTTCAACAACGTGGCCGACACCGACGCCGCCCTGGAATGCGTGAAGAGCTTCGTCAAGCCGGCCTGCGTCATCGTCAAGCACGCCAACCCCTGCGGCGTCGCCGTGGTACCGGAAGACGAAGGCGGCATCCGCAAGGCCTACGACCTGGCCTACGCCACCGACACCGAATCCGCCTTCGGCGGCATCATCGCCTTCAACCGCGAGCTGGACGGCGAAACCGCCAAGGCCATCGTCGAGCGCCAGTTCGTCGAAGTGATCATCGCCCCGAAAATCTCCGCCGCCGCCCGTGAAGTGGTGGCCGCCAAGGCCAACGTGCGCCTGCTGGAATGCGGCGAGTGGCCGGCCGAGCGCGCCCCGGGCTGGGACTTCAAGCGCGTCAACGGCGGCCTGCTGGTGCAGAGCCGCGACATCGGCATGATCGCCGCGAGCGACCTGAAGATCGTCACCCAGCGCGCCCCGAGCGAGCAGGAGATCCACGACCTGATCTTCGCCTGGAAAGTGGCCAAGTTCGTCAAATCCAACGCCATCGTCTACGCCAGGAACCGCCAGACCGTCGGCGTTGGCGCCGGCCAGATGAGCCGCGTCAACTCCGCCCGCATCGCCGCCATCAAGGCCGAGCATGCCGGTCTCGAGGTCAAGGGCGCGGTCATGGCCTCCGACGCCTTCTTCCCCTTCCGCGACGGCATCGACAACGCCGCCAAGGCCGGCATCACCGCCGTGATCCAGCCGGGCGGCTCCATGCGTGACAACGAAGTCATCGCCGCGGCCGACGAAGCCGGCATTGCGATGGTGTTCACCGGCATGCGCCATTTCAGACACTAACAGCGAGCTGCAAGCCGCAAGCTTCAAGCTGCAAGAGAAGCAGGATCCTGCCCGCTTTGACTTGTAGCTTGTAGCTTGAAGCGTGCAGCTCTCTCCGCAGGAGAGCTCCATGAACGTACTGATCATCGGCAGCGGCGGTCGTGAACACGCCCTGGCCTGGAAAGTGGCCCAGGACCCGCGCGTCGCCAAGGTCTTCGTCGCCCCGGGCAACGCCGGCACCGCCACCGAAGCCAAGTGCGAGAACGTCGCCATCGACGTGCTGGCCATCGAGCAACTGGCCGACTTCGCCGCTGCCAACGTGCAGCTGACCATCGTCGGCCCCGAGGCCCCGCTGGTCAAAGGCGTGGTCGACCTGTTCCGCGCCCGTGGCCTGGCCATCTTCGGCCCCACCGCCGGCGCCGCCCAGCTGGAAGGCTCCAAGGCCTTCACCAAGGATTTCCTCGCTCGCCACAAGATCCCCACCGCCGATTACCAGAACTTCACCGAAGTCGAGCCGGCGCTGGCCTACCTGCGCGAGAAGGGTGCTCCCATCGTGGTCAAGGCCGACGGCCTGGCCGCCGGCAAGGGCGTGATCGTCGCCATGACCCTGAGCGATGCCGAGGACGCCGTGCGCGACATGCTTTCCGGCAACGCCTTCGGCGACGCCGGTGCCCGCGTAGTGATCGAGGAGTTCCTCGACGGCGAGGAAGCCAGCTTCATCGTCATGGTCGACGGCCAGAACGTGCTGCCCATGGCCACCAGCCAGGACCACAAGCGCGTCGGCGACGCCGACACCGGCCCCAACACCGGCGGCATGGGCGCCTACTCCCCCGCCCCGGTGGTCACCCCCGCCGTGCACCAGCGCGTGATGGACGAGGTGATCTACCCCACCGTCCGCGGCATGGCCGAGGAAGGCAACGTCTACACCGGCTTCCTCTACGCCGGCCTGATGATCGACAAGAGCGGCGCGCCCAAGGTCATCGAGTTCAACTGCCGCTTCGGCGACCCGGAAACCCAGCCCATCATGGTGCGCCTGGAAAGCTCCCTGGTCCTGCTGGTCGAGGCCGCCCTGGCCAAGGCCCTGGACAAGGTGGAAGCCACCTGGGACCCGCGCCCCACCGTCGGCGTGGTCATCGCAGCCGGCGGCTACCCGGGCGACTACGCCAAGGGTGACGTCATCGAAGGCCTGGCAGACGCCGCCGCGCTGGACGGCAAGGTGTTCCATGCCGGCACCGCCCTCAAGGACGGCCAGGTGGTCACCGCCGGTGGCCGCGTGCTCTGCGCCACGGCGATCGGCCCGACCGTCTCCGAAGCCCAGCAGCAGGCCTACCGCCTGGCCGAGAAGATCAGCTGGAAGGGCAGTTTCCATCGCACGGACATCGGCTACCGCGCCATCGCCCGCGAACGCGGCGAGGATTGAAGGTAAATAACCGGTAAACCTGCGGAAGAGGCGGCCATATGGCCGCCTTTGTCATATTCCGCAGGCCGGTGCTTGGCTATAATCCCGCCACTCACCCACGAAGGGACTTCGCCCGTGCGCCGGCTCAGGATTGCCATCGGTCTTAGCGTCAGCCTGCTGCTGACCCTGCTCTGCCTGCCTTCGGTGCAAGCCGGGGA
Source organism: Pseudomonas sp. USHLN015 (assembly GCF_037153275.1). Classification (NCBI taxonomy): domain Bacteria; kingdom Pseudomonadati; phylum Pseudomonadota; class Gammaproteobacteria; order Pseudomonadales; family Pseudomonadaceae; genus Pseudomonas; species Pseudomonas sp. USHLN015. The sequence continues at coordinate 68,393 of NZ_JBBCKP010000014.1, read as the reverse complement.
GCGCGCGCACTGGAGCATGCTGCTCGACCCCACGGCCAGCCTGCAGCTCGAAGACATCCGCGCCCAGCAATCCGCCTCGCAGTTCGCCCCCGTCGACCTCAAGCGCCTCTATACACCCGGCGGCACCAGCGCCCTCTGGCTGCACCACCGCCTGCTGCCGGGCGATCACGAGCAACTGCTGCGTGTCTTCGCGCCTTACCTGTCCCTGCTCGACCTGTACGTCGTCCGTGGCAACGAGATCATCGACCACACCCGCACCGGCAGCCGCCTGCCCTACAGCGACCGCCCGCTGCCCAGCCGTGACTTCCTCCTGCCGCTGCCCATGCGCAGCGAGCCCCTGGACCTGTACCTGCGGCTCTCCTCCGAACACGCCCTGCGCCCGACCATCGCCCTGCAATCGGCCGTGGAGATGGCCGCCGACGACAGCCGCCCGCTGCTCTTCGGCCTGCTCATCGGCAGCCTGCTGATGCTCGTGGTGCACAACCTCCTGCGCTTCGGCTATGCCCGGGCCACCAGCGGCCTGTGGCTGGCCGCCACCCAGCTGTGCCTGGTGGGCACGGCAATCAGCCTGCTGGGCATCAGTGCCCCCTGGCTGCGCGGCTGGCAGAGCGCACAGCCGCAGATAGCCAACCTGTCGATGCTGCTGGCGATGCTGTGCGCCCTCGCCTTCACCGGCAGCTTCTTCCGCAAGGTGCGCCCCAGCACCCCGCTGAACGGCATCCTCATCGGCGAGATGGTGCTCATCGGAGTCATCGGCATGCTGCTGATGATCGCCACCGACCTGATGTTCAACCAGCTGGTCTACGCCATGGCGGCGCTCACCGGCCTGAGCATCCTCGTCGTCTCCACGCACCACTGGCGTCGCGGCTACCGCCCGGCACGCATGTTCACCGTGGCGCTGCTGGTCTACTGCATCGCCTTCATCGGCGCCCTGCCGGCCCTGTTCGGCTACTGGTCGGTGCAGTCCGACTGGCTGGCCTTCGCCCTGCTGGGCGTGACCGCCATCAGCGGCGTGCTGATGAGCATCGCCATGAGCGAGCGCCAGCGGCGCATCCTCCTCGACGACTTCAGCGTCAGCCGCGAAGCCGCCGCCAGCTCCGCCGAGCTCAAGGCCAAGGGCGAGTTCCTGGCCAAGATCAGCCACGAGATCCGCACCCCCATGAACGGCGTGCTGGGCATGACCGAGCTGCTGCTCGGCACCCCGCTGTCGGCCAAGCAGCGCGACTACGTGCAGACCATCCACAGCTCCGGCAACGAACTGCTCACCCTGATCAACGAGATCCTCGACATCTCCAAGCTCGAATCGGGGCAGATCGAGCTGGACGACGTGCAATTCGACCTCAACGCCCTGATCGACGACTGCCTGGACATCTTCCGCGCCAAGGCCGAGCAACAGAAGGTCGAACTGATCAGCTTCATGCAGCCCCAGGTGCCGCGCGTCATCAGCGGCGACCCGACGCGCCTGCGCCAGGCCCTGCTGAGCCTGCTGGACAACGCCTTCAAGCAGACCGACGAGGGCGAGATCCTCCTCGTGGTGGCCCTGGACACCAGCGGCAACGAACCGCGCCTGCGCATCGCCGTGCAGGACAGCGGCCGCCCGCTCGAAGCCAGCGAGCGCGACGCCCTGCTCAACGCCGAGCTGCACAGCAAGGACTTCCTCTCCGCCACCAAGCTCGGCGGCCGCCTGGGCCTGATCATCGCCCGCCAGCTGGTGCGCCTGATGGACGGCGAGTTCGGCGTGCAGACCGGCGGCAACCAGGGCAGCACCCTGTGGCTGACCCTGCCGCTGGACAGCGAGCGCCTGGAACAACCCGCCTCCGACTTCGACGGCCCGCTGCAGGGTGCACGGCTGCTGGTGGTGGACGACAACGACACCTGCCGCAAGGTGCTGATGCAGCAGTGCAGCGCCTGGGGCCTGCACGTCAGCGCCGTGCCGTCCGGCAAGGAGGCCCTGGCCCTGCTGCGCACCAAGGCCCACCTGCGCGAGTACTTCGACGTGGTGTTGCTGGACCAGGACATGCCCGGCATGACCGGCATGCAGCTGGCCGCCAAGATCAAGGAAGACCCGAGCCTCAACCACGACATCCTGATCATCATGCTCACCGGCATCAGCAACGCGCCGAGCAAGATCATCGCCCGCAATGCCGGCATCAAGCGCATCCTCGCCAAGCCGGTGGCCGGCTACACGCTCAAGACCACCCTCGCCGACGAACTCAACCAGCGCGCCGCCGGCGGCGCGGCGGCCCTGCCCGGCTCCCAGGTCAGCACCCCGCTCAACGTGCCCAACGATTTCCGCATCCTGGTGGCCGAGGACAACAGCATCTCCACCAAGGTCATCCGCGGCATGCTCAGCAAGCTCAACCTGCAGCCGGACACCGCCAGCAATGGCGAGGAAGCCCTCAGCGCGATGAAGAACCAGCAGTACGACCTGGTGCTGATGGACTGCGAGATGCCGGTGCTGGACGGCTTCTCCGCCACCGAGATGCTGCGCAACTGGGAAAGCGAGGAACAGCGCCCGCGCACCCCGGTGGTCGCCCTCACCGCGCACATCCTCACCGAACACAAGGAACGCGCCCGCCAGGCCGGCATGGACGGCCACATGGCCAAGCCGGTCGAACTCTCGCAACTGCGCGAGCTGATCGAGCACTGGGTCGCCGAAAAGGAAATGCGCCGCCAGCACGAGCCCGACAGCGCGCTGCATTCCTGATCCCCGTAGCCCGGGCTTCAGCCCGGGGCTCCTATCGCGAATGAATTCGCTCCTACGAGAGCGGCGGCGCTGCGTACCGCTTGGCGACTGAAGTCGCCCCTGCAACACCCCTCACCCCACGCACAGGCACGGCTGCCATGTAGGGTGGATGACGCTCTTTTCATCCACCAACGGGGTGTTGACCGGCCCCACCACCAGGCGCTTCGCGCGCCCGTAGCCCGGGCTTCGGTCCGGAAATCCGATCGCGAATGAATTCGCTCCTACAAGAACGGCGGCGCTGCGCACCGCTTGGCGACTGAAGTCGCCCCTACAAAGGCCTTCCGGCACACGCACGGGCATCACCGCCGCGTATGATGACGCGCCGCCAGGGCGACCCGGATCAACGGGCGCAACCCTCGGCACCTCCTACAATCACAGCACTCTCCCCTCACGAGCCCGCCCGATGCTCTCCATGATGTTCAGCCTGTACCTGAAGATGCTGGTGCTCTACAGCCCCTTCTTCGTCCTTTCCTGCTTCATCGGCCTGACCCGTGGCTACACGGTCAAGGAGCGCAAGAAGCTCGCCTGGAAGGTCGCCCTCGGCACGCTGGTGGCCAGCGCTCTGCTCTACCTGTTCGGCCAGGCCATCTTCAACGTCTTCGGCATCACCATCGACGCCTTCCGCATCGGTGCCGGCGCCGTGCTGTTCATCTCCGCCCTCGGCATGGCCCAGGGCAAGCCGGCGGTGCAGGCCGACAACGTCCAGCAGGACGTCACCATCGTGCCGCTGACCATCCCCCTCACCGTCGGCCCCGGCACCATCGGCGCCATGCTGGTGATGGGCGCCGGCCACGTGCACTGGAACGACAAGTTCACCGCCCTCGCCGCCATCGCCTTCGCCAGCGCCACCGTCGGCGTGGTGCTCTACCTCTCCAACCGCATCGAACGCATCCTCGGCGAGCAGGGCCTGCAGATCGTCAGCCGCCTGATGGGCCTGTTCGTCTGCGCCCTCGCGGCCCAGATCATCTTCACCGGGGTGAAGAACTACCTGGCGCCCTGAAAGCGTGCACCCCGCTACCTGACCGACCGTTCAGCTTGCCGCCGCGCACCGCAATGGAGCGCGGCGAATTCCGGCGAATTCGCCAAAAAAACCCACGAAGCCCTCTGAATCAAGCCTTTAGCGCCCTTGGCACGGATGCTGCCAATGCACTGACAGCAGTACAGATGACCGTACTGATGACCCCATTTCGGTCCCATCCCACTGTCATTGCATGGACAGCCAAGGAGGCTCTACATGAAACGCCGTCCCTTCCTGAAATCGACCCTCGCCGCCAGCGCCCTGGTGCTGACCGGCCTGTTCCCCTTCTCCCTGCAGGCCGCCGAGACCATCAAGGTCGGCATCCTGCATTCGCTGTCCGGCACCATGGCCATCTCCGAGACCTCGCTCAAGGACATGGCGCTGATGACCATCGACGAGATCAACGCCAAGGGCGGCATCAACGGCAAGAAGCTGGAACCGGTGGTGGTAGACCCCGCGTCCAACTGGCCGCTGTTCGCCGAGAAGGCCCGCCAGTTGCTGACCAAGGACAAGGTCGACGTGGTCTTCGGCTGCTGGACCTCGGTGTCGCGCAAATCCGTGCTGCCGGTGTTCGAGGAGCTCAACGGCCTGCTGTTCTACCCGGTGCAGTACGAGGGTGAGGAGCTCTCGCCCAACGTCTTCTACACCGGCGCCGCGCCGAACCAGCAGGCCATCCCGGCAGTGGAATACCTGATGAGCGAAGACGGCGGCGGCGCCAAGCGCTACTTCCTGCTGGGCACCGACTACGTCTACCCGCGCACCACCAACAAGATCCTGCGCAGCTTCCTGCACAGCAAGGGCGTGGCGGACAAGGACATCGAAGAGGTCTACACCCCCTTCGGCCACAGCGACTACCAGACCATCGTCGCCAACATCAAGAAGTTCTCCGCCGGCGGCAAGACCGCGGTGATCTCCACCGTCAACGGCGACTCCAACGTGCCCTTCTACAAGGAGCTGGCCAACCAGGGCATCGAGGCGACCGACATCCCGGTGGTGGCCTTCTCCGTGGGCGAGGAAGAACTGCGCGGCATCGACACCAAGCCGCTGGTGGGCCAGCTGGCCGCCTGGAACTACTTCGAATCCGTGGATAACCCGGTGAACAGCAAGTTCGTCACCGACTGGAAGGCCTACGCCAAGGCCAAGAACCTGCCCAACTACCAGACCGCCGTCACCAACGACCCCATGGAAGCCACCTACGTCGGCATCCACATGTGGGCCCAGGCGGTCGAGAAGGCCGGCACCACCGATGTCGACAAGGTCCGCGAAGCCATGGCCGGCCAGACCTTCGCCGCGCCCTCCGGCTACACCCTGACCATGGACAAGACCAACCACCACCTGCACAAGCCGGTGATGATCGGCGAGGTCCAGGAAGACGGTCAGTTCTCCGTGGTCTGGCAGACCGAAGGCCCGCTGCGCGCCCAGCCGTGGAGCCCCTTCATCCCCGGCAATGACAAGAAGCCGGACTATGCGGTGAAGAACTAAGCCGGAAGCCTGGAGCCTGAAGCTGGAAGTCCCCACCTTCCAGCTTCCAGCTTCTGGCTTCCACCTTTTGGCTTACCCCGCCGATACGGAGCCTCCCTCTCCATGCCCACCTGCCTTTTCCGAATCCTCCTGTCCCTGGCCCTGTTGCTGCCCCTGGCGGCCCGGGCCGGTGACGCCAACGACTTCGCGGCCGCCAATCCGAGCCAGCAGGCGAAGCTGCTGGAACGCTGGGCCGCCGAGCCCGACGCCATGCGCCAGCCACTGCTCGATGCCCTGCAACAGAACCGCTTCGCCATCGACGCCAAGCGGGCCTACTTCGAACAGGACGGCACCTGGCAGGCCGCAGAGGGCGACGCCGCCCCCGCCGCCACGCCGAAGAAGCTGCGCCTGAACAACCGCCTGCGCGGCCTGCTGATCACCACCCAGGCCAGCCACCAGTTGCTCGCCGCCGAACCCGCCGCGCGCCTGGAGGCCGCCCGCCAGTTGCAGAAGAGCGCCAAGCCCGCGCAACTGCCGCTGCTCAACCAGCGCATGGTCGCCGAGGACGATGGCGCCGTGCGCGATGCCCTCAGCCTGGCCCTGGCCAACCTGCAACTGGTCGACCCCGACCCGGCCATCCGCCTCAACGCCGTGCGCCTGCTGGGCGAGACCGGCGACCCGCTGGCCCGTACCCGCCTCGAAGCGCTGCTCGACCCGGCGGTGGAAACCGATGCCGCCGTGCGCACCGCCGCCGAAACCAGCCTGGCCCAGGTCAAGCGTCGCCTGGCGCTGGGCGAGGTGCTCGGCCAGGCCTTCAGCGGCCTGTCCCTGGGCTCCATCCTGCTGCTGGCCGCCCTGGGCCTGGCCATCACCTTCGGCCTGCTCGGGGTGATCAACATGGCCCACGGCGAGATGCTGATGCTCGGCGCCTACTCCACCTACATCGTGCAGCTGATGTTCCAGCGCCTGGCGCCGGACCTGCTGGCCCTCTACCCACTGGTGGCGCTGCCGGTGGCCTTCTGCGTCACCGCCGCCATCGGCATGGCCCTGGAGCGCACGGTGATCCGCCACCTCTACGGCCGCCCGCTGGAAACCCTGCTCGCCACCTGGGGCATCAGCCTGATGCTGATCCAGCTGGTGCGCGTGGTGTTCGGCGCGCAGAACGTCGAAGTGGCCAACCCGGCCTGGCTCTCCGGCGGCATCCAGGTGCTGCCCAACCTGGTGCTGCCGTACAACCGCATCGTCATCATCGGCTTCGCCCTGTTCGTGGTGGCGCTGACCTGGCTGCTGCTGAACAAGACGCGCCTGGGCCTGAACGTCCGCGCCGTCACCCAGAACCGCAACATGGCCGCCTGTTGCGGCGTGCCCACCGGCCGCGTCGACATGCTCGCCTTCGGCCTCGGCTCCGGCATCGCCGGGCTCGGCGGCGTAGCCCTGTCGCAGATCGGCAACGTCGGCCCCGACCTGGGCCAGAGCTACATCATCGACTCCTTCCTGGTGGTGGTGCTCGGTGGCGTCGGCCAACTGGCCGGCAGCGTGCTGGCGGCCTTCGGCCTCGGCGTGGCGAACAAGATCCTGGAGCCTTCGATCGGCGCCGTGCTGGGCAAGATCCTGATCCTCGCGCTGATCATTCTCTTCATCCAGAAACGCCCGCAGGGCCTCTTCGCACTGAAAGGACGGGTGATCGACTGATGAACCAGCCACTGACCCTCACCGCCGCGCAGAAGGCCGGCCCGAAAGTCACCCTGGGCGTCGGCGCCCTGGTGCTCGCCGCGCTGATCGCCCTGCCGCTGCTGCACCTGCTGCCGGCCGACAGCCCGCTGCAGGTCTCCGCCTACACCCTGACCCTGGTGGGCAAGATCCTCTGCTACGCCATCGTCGCGCTGGCCCTGGACCTGGTCTGGGGCTACGCCGGGCTGCTGTCCCTGGGCCACGGGCTGTTCTTCGCCCTCGGCGGCTACGCCATGGGCATGTACCTGATGCGCCAGAGCGCCGGGGATGGCCTGCCGGCCTTCATGAGCTTCCTCGCTTGGAGCGAATTGCCCTGGTACTGGGGCGGCACCTCCAGCTTCCTCTGGGCCCTGTGCCTGGTGGTGCTCGCCCCCGGCCTGCTGGCCCTGGTGTTCGGCTTCTTCGCCTTCCGCTCGCGGATCAAGGGCGTGTACTTCTCGATCATGACCCAGGCCCTGACCTTCGCCGGCATGCTGCTGTTCTTCCGCAACGAGACCGGCTTCGGTGGCAACAACGGCTTCACCGACTTCAAGCGCATCCTCGGCTTCGACATCACCGCGCCGGGCACCCGGGCCGTGCTGTTCCTGGCCACGGTCGCGCTGCTGGCGAGCGCCCTGCTGCTAGGCTGGCGCCTGTCCAGGAGCAAGTTCGGCCGCGTGCTCACCGCCCTGCGCGATGCCGAGAACCGCCTGATGTTCTGCGGCTACGACCCGCGCGGCTACAAGCTGTTCATCTGGGTGCTGTCGGCCGTGCTCTGCGGCCTGGCCGGCGCGCTGTACGTGCCCCAGGTGGGCATCATCAACCCCAGCGAGATGTCGCCGACCAACTCCATCGAGGCCGCCGTCTGGGTGGCCCTGGGCGGGCGCGGCTCGCTCATCGGCCCGCTGCTGGGCGCCGGCCTGGTCAACGGCATGAAGAGCTGGTTCACCGTGGCCTTCCCGGAATACTGGCTGTTCTTCCTCGGCGCCCTGTTCATCGTCGTCACCCTGTTCCTGCCCAAGGGCCTGTTCGGCCTGCTGCGCAAGGAGAAGGACCAATGAGAGCGACCCCGGTACCCGAACTCATGCTCGAACCCGCCTACGACCCCAACAGCGACGCCGGCACCGGCCGTGACGCCCTCGGCCTCGGCCAGAGCGCCGGCAAGGGCCTGAACACCCGCCACGGCACCATCCTCACGCTGGAGGACATCAGCGTCAGCTTCGATGGCTTCAAGGCGCTCAACGACCTCAACCTGTACATCGGCGTCGGCGAGCTGCGCTGCATCATCGGCCCCAACGGCGCGGGCAAGACCACGCTGATGGACGTGATCACCGGCAAGACCCGCCCCACTACCGGCAGCGCCTGGTTCGGCGAGACCCTGGACCTGACCCGCATGAGCGAGGTCGAGATCGCCCAGGCCGGCATCGGCCGCAAGTTCCAGAAGCCCACGGTGTTCGAGGCGCTCAGCGTGTTCGAGAACCTGGAACTGGCGCAGAAGACCGACAAGTCGGTGTGGGCCAGCCTGCGCGCCAGGCTCACCGGCGAGCAGAAGGACCGCATCGACGAAGTGCTCGCCACCATCCGCCTGCAGGACTCGCGGCGCCGCCCGGCTGGGCTGCTGTCCCACGGCCAGAAGCAGTTCCTGGAGATCGGCATGCTGCTGATGCAGGACCCGCAACTGCTGCTGCTCGACGAACCGGTGGCCGGCATGACCGACGCCGAGACCGAATTCACCGCCGAACTGTTCAAGGGCCTGGCCGGCAAGCACTCGCTGATGGTGGTGGAGCACGACATGGGCTTCGTCGGCAGCATCGCCGACCACGTCACCGTGCTGCACCAGGGGCATGTGTTGGCCGAGGGCTCGTTGGCGGACGTGCAGGCGAATGAACAGGTGATCGAGGTTTATCTGGGGCGCTGAGCGCCCAGCTGCAAGCTGCAAGCTGCAAGCTGCAAAACGATGCTGACCCGCTCTTTCTTGCGGCTTGAAGCTTGGTGCTTGAGGCTGCAGCCACTGAGGAATTCAACCGTGCTCCAAGTCCATCAGCTGCATCAATACTACGGCGGCAGCCACATCCTCCGCGGCCTGTCGTTCGAGGTGAGGGTCGGCGAGGTCACCTGCCTGCTCGGGCGCAACGGCGTGGGCAAGACCACGCTGCTGAAGTGCCTGATGGGCCTGATCCCGTCGAAGGAGGGCGCGGTTAACTGGCAGGGCAAGCCGATCACCGGTTCCAAACCGCACCAGCGCGTGCACGCCGGCATCGCCTACGTGCCCCAGGGCCGCGAGATCTTCCCGCGCCTGACGGTGGAGGAGAACCTGCTGATGGGGCTGTCCCGCTTCGGCGCCAAGGAAGCCAAGGCCGTGCCCGAGTTCATCTACGAGCTGTTCCCGGTGCTGCGGGAGATGAAGCACCGCCGCGGCGGCGACCTCTCCGGCGGCCAGCAGCAGCAACTGGCCATCGGCCGCGCCCTGGCCAGCCGGCCCCGGTTGCTGATCCTCGACGAGCCCACCGAAGGCATCCAGCCCTCGGTGATCAAGGAGATCGGCGCGGTGATCCGCAAGCTGGCCGAGCGCGGCGACATGGCCATCCTGCTGGTGGAGCAGTTCTACGACTTCGCCGCCGAACTGGCCGACCAGTACCTGGTGATGAGCCGTGGCGAAATCATCCAGCAGGGGCGCGGGGAGAACATGGAGGCCGAGGGCGTGCGCGGCCTGGTGACGATCTGACCGCGGGCGCGTGCACCGGATGGGTTCAGGGCACGCCTCTTGCTTTGCCCGGTCGGTCAACTATTTCGCGGATGCCCCCACAGCCATGAACCTGCCCGCAGCCCTGTTCACGCCGAGCTGGCACGCCGAGCTGGAGCTGGCCTACGCCCGTCGTGACGAGCGCACCATTCCGGTGCTTCGCCGCCACCTCGGCCCCCTGAGGGTGCAGAAGCACCTCCACGCCGAAGGGCCGGGTGTCTGCCAGCACATCATCGTCCACCCGCCTGGCGGCATCGCCGGGGGCGACCGCCTGGGCATCTCCGCCCAGGTGGGCGAAGGCGCCTGGGCCCAGCTCACCAGCCCGGGCGCGGCCAAGTGGTACCGCGCCCGCAGCCCGGCCTTCCAGACGCTCGCCCTGCGCGTCGAGGCCGGCGCCACCCTGGAATGGCTGCCCCAGGAAACCATCGTCTTCTCCGGCGCCCAGGCCGAGCTGTCCACCCGCATCGACCTGGCCGCCGACGCCCGCCTGTTCTACTGGGACGTGGTCGCCCTCGGCCGCCCCGCCGCCGCTGAACGCTTCGCCAGCGGCCACTTCCAGGCGCACCTGGACATCCGCCGCGAAGGCCGCGCCCTGTGGCACGAACGCCAGCGCATCAGCGGCGACGACGGCCTGCTCGACTCGAGCATCGGCCTCGCCGGGCAACCGGTGTTCGCCACCCTGATCGCCACCGGCCAGCTCGACCCGGAGCTGCTGGAACGCTGCCGCGAACTGCCCTCGGCCGTGCGCGGCGACCTCACCCAACTGCCCGGCCTGCTGGTGGCCCGCTGCCTGGCCGGCGAAGCCCTGCACGCGCGCGCCTGGCTGATCGACCTCTGGCGCCTGTTGCGCCCTGCCCTGCTCGGCCGCGAGGCCGTGCCACCGCGAATCTGGAGTACCTGATGGACCTCACCCCGAGAGAGAAAGACAAGCTGCTGATCTTCACCGCCGGCCTCGTCGCCGAGCGGCGCCTGGCCCGTGGCGTGAAGCTCAACTACCCGGAAGCGATGGCGTTCATCTCCGCGGCGCTACTCGAAGGCGCGCGCGACGGTCGCACCGTGGCCGAGCTCATGCACTTCGGCACCACGCTGCTGAGCCGCGACCAGGTGATGGAAGGCGTGCCGGAGATGATCCCGGAGATCCAGATCGAAGCCACCTTCCCCGACGGCACCAAGCTGGTAACCGTCCACCAACCCATCGCCTGAGGAAGTCGTCCCATGCCTGCTGCGCTTGCCATGCTGAGCCCGCGACGGCCTGGAACGACCTCCTGGAGACCCGAAATGATCATCCGTGACGCCAGCGAAGCCGACCTGCCCGGCATCCTGGCCATCTACAACGACGCCGTGGAGCACACCACGGCGATCTGGAACGAGACCCTGGTGGACCTGGCCAACCGCCGCGCCTGGCTGGCCGAGCGCACGGCAGCCGGGTTTCCGGTGCTGGCGGCGCGTGACGCTGCCGGCGAGGTGGTCGGCTACGCCAGCTATGGCGCCTGGCGGCCGCATGACGGCTACAAGCACACCGTCGAACACTCGGTCTACGTGCGTGCCGACCAGCGCGGCAAGGGCCTCGGCCCGCAGCTGATGCAGGCATTGATCGAACGGGCCCGGTCGGCCGGACTGCATGTGATGGTGGGGGCCATCGAGTCCGAGAATGCCGCCTCCGTCCGCCTGCACCAGCGCCTCGGCTTCACCACCACCGGCCAGATGCCCCAGGTTGGCCGCAAGTTCGGCCGTTGGCTGGACCTCACCTTCATGCAACTCATCCTGGAGTGACTTCCATGATTCCCGGCGAATACCAGATCCAGGACGGCGAGATCGAACTCAACGCCGGCCGCCGCACCCTGAGACTCTCCGTGGCCAACACCGGCGACCGGCCGATCCAGGTGGGCTCGCACTACCACTTCTTCGAAACCAACGACGCCCTGGCCTTCGACCGCGCCGCCGCGCGCGGCATGCGCCTGAACATCCCCGCCGGCACCGCCGTGCGCTTCGAACCGGGCCAGAGCCGCGAGGTGGAACTGGTGGACCTGGCCGGCGCGCGTCGGGTGTTCGGCTTCGCCGGGCGCGTCATGGGTGATCTCTGATCGCAGCGACAAGTCGCAAGCCACAAGCCGCAAGCAAGTGCCGCGCGGCGTCCGCTTTTTCACTTGAGGCTTGCAGCTTTGAGCTTGCAGCCTGAATTCCGAGGAACGAGGAATGAAGATTTCCCGCCAAGCCTACGCCGACATGTTCGGCCCCACCGTCGGCGACAAGGTGCGCCTGGCCGACACCGAGCTGTGGATCGAAGTCGAGAAGGACTTCACCACCTATGGCGAGGAAGTGAAGTTCGGCGGCGGCAAGGTGATCCGCGACGGCATGGGCCAGGGCCAGCTTTTGGCCGCCGAGGTGGTCGACACGCTGATCACCAACGCGCTGATCATCGACCACTGGGGCATCGTCAAGGCCGACGTGGGTTTGAAGGAAGGGCGCATCGCGGCGATCGGCAAGGCCGGCAACCCGGACATCCAGCCCGACGTCACCATCGCCATCGGCGCCAGCACCGAGGTGATCGCCGGCGAGGGCATGATCCTCACCGCCGGCGGCATCGACACCCACATCCACTTCATCTGCCCGCAGCAGATCGAAGAGGCGCTCATGAGCGGAGTCACCACCATGATCGGCGGCGGCACCGGGCCGGCCACCGGCACCAACGCCACCACCTGCACCTCCGGGCCCTGGCACATGGCGCGCATGCTCCAGGCCGCCGACGCCTTCCCGATGAACATCGGCTTCACCGGCAAGGGCAACGCCTCGCTGCCCGAACCCTTGATCGAACAGGTGAAGGCCGGCGCCATCGGCCTCAAGCTGCACGAGGACTGGGGCACCACCCCGGCGGCCATCGACAACTGCCTGAGCGTCGCCGACCAGTACGACGTGCAGGTGGCCATCCACACCGACACCCTCAACGAGTCGGGCTTCGTCGAAACCACCCTGGGCGCCTTCAAGGGCCGCACCATCCACACCTACCACACCGAAGGCGCCGGCGGCGGCCACGCACCGGACATCATCAAGGCCTGCGGTTTCTCCAACGTGCTGCCCAGCTCCACCAACCCGACCCGGCCCTTCACCCGCAACACCATCGACGAGCACCTGGACATGCTCATGGTCTGCCACCACCTGGACCCGAGCATCGCCGAGGACGTGGCCTTCGCCGAAAGCCGCATCCGCCGCGAGACCATCGCCGCCGAGGACATCCTCCACGACCTCGGCGCCTTCAGCATGATCAGCTCCGACAGCCAGGCCATGGGCCGCGTCGGCGAGGTCATCACGCGCACCTGGCAGACCGCCGACAAGATGCACAGGCAACGGGGCCCGCTGGAAGGCGACGGCGCCGGCAACAGCAACTTCCGGGTCAAGCGCTACATCGCCAAGTACACCATCAACCCGGCCATCACCCACGGCATCAGCCACGAGGTGGGCTCGGTGGAAGTGGGCAAGTGGGCCGACCTGGTGCTCTGGCGCCCGGCCTTCTTCGGCGTGAAGCCGACGCTGATCCTCAAGGGCGGGGCCATCGCCGCGAGCCTGATGGGCGACGCCAACGCCTCCATCCCCACCCCGCAACCGGTGCACTACCGGCCGATGTTCGGAAGCTACGCCGGCAGCCGCCACGCCACCAGCATCACCTTCATCAGCCAGGCCGCCCTGGAGGCCGGCGTGCCCGAGCGACTCGGCCTGAAGAAACGCATCGCCGTGGTGAAGGGCTGCCGCACCGTGCAGAAGCAGGACCTGATCCATAACGACTACACCCCGGTGATCGACGTCGACCCGCAGACCTACCAGGTCAAGGCCGACGGCCAGCTGCTCTGGTGCGAGCCCGCCGAGGTGCTGCCGATGGCGCAGCGGTATTTCCTGTTCTGACCACGCACCCGCCCCTGGCCCGACATCGCGTTGTCGGGCCTCGCTGCGCTCGGCACCAACCTACGAGTACGCCTCGGCACGACGTAGGTTGGGCTGAGGCACGAAGCCCAACGCAACGGACCCGATCCCGCTTCGCAGTGCCTCGCTGCGCTCGGTGCCAATCTACGAGGGCAGTTCGCCGAACACGCCGTCATGAGGAGCACAGGCCCAATCGGCCGATAGCCTTCCATCACGGATGAAGCGGTGGATCGAGGAGTAAGGCCAGTCGACCGCACGGCGCACATGCCCATGCTTCACCGGGTTGATGTGGATGTAATCGATGTGCCGAGCGAGGTCCCGCTCATCCCGTATCTGGTGCTCCCAGAAGCGTCTCTGCCAGATGCCACGCTCACGCTTGTCCCGACGCGACCGGTTCACCCGGCCCCGCTCCGGCACCAGCCGGGAAAAGGTGCCCTTGATCTGAGACCAGCGCAGGGGGAAGTCGGCATCACCTTCCGGCAAGGTCCATATGGCATGCAGGTGGTCGGGCAGCACGACCATCGCGGGTATCTCGAAAGGGTGCCGTGCCCGCACCCGCTTGAAGGCCATGCGCAGCAGATCGACATGTTCGATCAACAAGCCATGGGAGCGATTCGCGAGATTGACGGTGAAGAAATAGGTGCCACCCGGCACGAAGGCGCGGCGGTATCGCATGTTCCATCCCTTGAGCCATGAGGAGCCCGCAGTCTAGGGATCGCCACGCCCTTCGGATCCGGGAAAGGACATGGCCGCCTGTCGGATCATTGCCAGCGCATGCGGGCGAAGCCGGGAAGCGAAGCGCGATACGCGCATCGCGGCGTTGGGCCTCGCTGCGCTCGGCGCCAACCTACGGGCACGACACAACTCGCCAGAATTGACTCGATGGCAATTTGCCGTGCCGTGAACTCTCCCACGCAATGCCTTGTTACGAAACGCTATAGTCGGCCAACTACACCGGCCGGTGTAGGCCGAGGCCTTGCCAGGTACACGAAAAATGCCGCCACGCGCGGCCTAAAAAGGGAGTTTTCTATGGAATGGTATTTGAAGTGCATCAAGCAGCATTACTTCGACTTTAACGGCCGTGCGCGCCGCAAGGAGTACTGGATGTTCACCCTGGTGAACGTCGTGATCTCCATCGCGCTTTCCGTGATCCTGGGCCTGATCAGTGAAAACCTGGCCCTGCTGGCCAACCTGTACAGCCTCGCCGTGCTGCTGCCGGCCCTGGGCGTGACCGCGCGTCGCCTGCACGATATCGGCAAGAGCGGCTGGTGGATCCTGATCGCCCTCGTGCCGATCCTCGGCGGCCTGTACCTGCTGTTCCTGCTGGTCCAGGACAGCGTGCCGGAGACCAACGCCTACGGTCCCAACCCCAAGGCCTGATGGCCGGGTTCCCGTCGCCCTGGCGGGAACCTACGGGACAGACGCCTGTCCCAGCGCAGTGGCCGGGAGTTCCCCCGGCCACGCCCATGGATGACCAGGAACGCCACAGGATGTCCGATACCCCCCTCCCCCGTTTCAAGGGCGGCCTCTTTGCCCTGATCGGCCTCGCGCTGCTCGCCGCGATGGCCATCCAGACCTCTTCCCGCGTGGGATTCCTGCAATCGGCCCTGGAGGCAGATGGCAGCGTCGTCGCGCTCAACGCAGGCGGCTCCCACCCCGAAATCGCCTTCACCGATGGCACCGGTACGCGCATCTCCTACCCCCAGGGGGGCTGGATCTACGGCTACCAGGTCGGCATGCAGGTGAAGGTCCACTACCAGGCCGACGCGCCGGCCACCTCGGCCGTGGTCGACGACTTCGGCGCACTCTGGGGCACCCCGGCCTTCCTCGGCCTGCTGGGCTCCGCCTTCACGGTCACCGGACTGATGACCCTCTTCAGGCGCCCCCGTCACGACATCGCCTGAACCGCACCGCACAAGGAAGCAGCAATGCCGAAGATGCCCATTCCCCTGCCCGTCAATCCGAGCCGCTGGGGCTATGTCACCGCCAGTGGCGGCGGCCTGACCATCGCCTTCGTCGCCGGTGGCGGCGGTTCCATCACCCTGCGCTCGCCCGCCGGCGAGAACGTCAACCTGCGCTACGGCGGCCTCGGTGCCGGCGTGGGCATCGGTGCCAAGCTGCCGCGCTTCGGCAAGGTGGACATCAAGATCAAGGGCAAGAGCATCGGCGGTGCCGGCGCGGCGGAAGCCTTCCCCAGCGACGGCGCGGTCTTCGTCGCGGACGACCTGGTGGAGCGCGACCTGACCCGTGACGACATCACCGGCCCCTGCATGTACGTGGAAGTCGGCGCGGGCGTCGCCGTCGGCGTGTCGGGCACGGCGATGCTGTTCGGCCTGGACCCCAAGCTCTTGGCCGCGGTGATGCTGATGAACGCGAGCCCGGTGACCAGCCTCACCGTCTCGCCGATGCTGACCCGCCAGCTGATGCAGTCGGCGCGCGGCGCCCTGCTGATGGGCGGTGCCAACGTCGGCATCCAGGCCGGCGCCGGCGGCGCCGTCTATCTCGGCGCGCTGTTCTGAGCCTTCAACGCAACTGGCTGTCCTTGCTGCCGCGCCGGTTGTAGCCGGCGTAGGCGGCGTTCTCACGGTCGTGCTCGGCCTGGCATTTCACGCACAGCCGCACGCCCGGCACCGCCTCGCGGCGCGCCTGGGGAATGGGTGCATCGCATTCTTCGCAATGCGTCAGGCTCTCGCCCTTCGGTAACTGGCTGCGTGCCCGTTGCACGGCGTCTTCGATGGTGCTGTCGATCTGTTCCTGGACTGCGCCATCTCCCGCCCAACCACTGGCCATGCCGGCCTCCCATGCTGTCGAGGATTGACCCGATCAGTTATGGGGG
Source organism: Pseudomonas sp. USHLN015 (assembly GCF_037153275.1). NCBI lineage: Bacteria > Pseudomonadati > Pseudomonadota > Gammaproteobacteria > Pseudomonadales > Pseudomonadaceae > Pseudomonas > Pseudomonas sp. USHLN015. The sequence continues at coordinate 51,964 of NZ_JBBCKP010000014.1, read as the reverse complement.
CGGCACTCGGCCTTTTGCAACACCCGGGGCCGGTGGGCGACAAGCGGAGGTCGTTCCGGGCTATTCCTTCACGTCCATGTATTCCCGCGCCCAGATGATGTAGTCCTCGGGCAGGGTGTACTTGTGGGTCAGCTCGGTGGCGCTCAGTTCGGAGGCGGCGGTGTCGATCTGGCGCTGCTCGCGCAGGCAGTCGTAGGTGGCCTTGATGGCGGCGAAGTAGGCGGCGTGGCCGTTGACCACGATGCGCACGCCAAGGTCGGCCAGGCGCTGGTTGTCACGCAGTTGCGGGTTGCCGTAGGTGACCAGCATCAGCGGCACGCTGAGGTGCGCGGCGATGGCTTCCAGGTGCTCGAAGTCGGCGACGCCGACCATGCAGATGCCGTCGGCGCCGGCAGCCTGGTAGGCCTTGGTGCGGGCGATCACCTCCTCGGTGGAGAGCACGCCGGCATGGGTGCGGGCGATGATCGACAGGTCCGGGTCGACACGCGCTTCCAGGGCCGCACGGATCTTGCCGACGCCTTCCTCGACGCTGATCAGGTCGGTGGACTTGCGCCCGAACTGGGCCGGCAGCAGCGTGTCCTCGATGGTCAGCGCGGCGATGCCGGCACGCTCCAACTCCACCACCGTGCGCATGACGTTGAGGGCGTTGCCGTAGCCGTGGTCGGCATCGGCGATCACCGGCAGGCGGCTGACGCGGCCGATGCGCACGGCCTGCTCGACGAACTCGCTGAGGGTGATCAGCGCGAAATCAGGGGCGGCCAGGACCTGCAACGAGGCGACCGAGCCGCCGAGGATGCCGACTTCGAAGCCGAGGTCGGCAGCGATGCGGGCGGACATGGGGTCGAAGACGGACGCGGTGTGATAGCAGGTCTTCGAGTTCAACAGCGCACGAAAGGCCGTGCGCAACTCATGGTGAGAGGCTCTTCGCATAGAGGTTCCAGAACGACAGGTGCGGATAGTTGAAACGGGGATGCAAGTATCGCACCCCCGGTCACATTGTCCGACAACGATGGCAGCGGGATTACAGATTCTAGCCCCCGGGGCTTTCACCTGGCTTTAGCCGACCGGGCCCCGCATCGGTCGTAGGCACAGGCCCTTGCGCAAGTGACGCGTTGCCACACCGGGTTCAACTTTTCCCGCGCCCCGACTACATTGCGCGCCCCGGCGAACGAATCGCGGGATGGAATCACCCAGGAGAACGACGTGAAACACAGCATCAAGATGATCGCAGGCCTGCTGGCCGCACTGGCCATCGCCGGTTGCACCGGCACCCCGATGAAGACCCGGAACCTCGACAGCAGCCAGTACACCGTGATCGGCCACAGCGAGGCCAGCGCCACCGGGCTGCTGGTCGCCGGCTTCATTCCGGTCCGCCAGAACAGCCGCTTCGTGCGCGCGCAGAACGCCGCGATCAAGGCCAAGGGCGGCGATGCGATGATCAACACCCAGGTCCAGGAAGACTGGTTCTGGGCCTGGGTCCTGACCGGCTACACCACCACCGTTTCCGGTGACGTGGTCAAGCTGAACGACAGCCACTGAGCCCTGTGCGAGGGCCGCCCGGCCCTCGCCCCGACCGTTCCGGAAGCCGCCCGATGCCGGACCTGATCCCCTACCTGAGCCTCTTCCTCGTCGCCTTCGGCGCCGCCACCCTGCTGCCGCTGCAGTCGGAAGCGGTGCTGGCCGGCCTGCTGCTGGCCGGCGGCCAGCCGGCCTGGGCATTGCTGCTGGTGGCGACCCTCGGCAACGTGCTGGGCTCGCTGGTTAACTGGGTGTTGGGGCGGTTCCTGGCGGACTTCCGCCACAGGAAGTGGTTTCCCGTGTCGGAAACCGCCATCGAACGGGCGCAGACAACCTACCGCCGCTACGGGCGCTGGACCCTGCTGCTGTCATGGCTGCCGGTGATCGGCGACCCGCTGACCCTGGTGGCCGGCCTGATGCGCGAGTCGCCCTGGGTGTTCCTGCTGCTGGTCACCCTGGCCAAGGCCGGCCGCTACCTCGCGGTCGCGGCGCTGACCCTGGGCCTGGGCCTGGCCTGAGGCTATTTCTTCTTCAGGCACTCGCTGAGGAAGGCCTTGCGTTCGTCGCCCTTGAGCGCCTTCTCGCTGGCGGTCTTGTTGCAGCTGATCATCTTCTCCTGCTGGGTCGCCTTGAGGCAGTTGCTCATGAAGGTCTTGCGCACATCGCCCTTGAGTTCCTGGGCGGTGGCCTCGGCGTTGCAGCTCTTCATCTTTTCCTGCTGGGTGGCGGCGAAACCCTGGCTGGCGGCCAGCATCGCGAGCAGGAGCAAGGGCAGGCGGATCGACTTCATGGGGCGGTCTCCCGGGGTGTCCGTGTGGGGGGGGGGTGACGGGGGCGTCGCCTGGAGTCTAGCCACTGCGACGAACTGCGCCTCGCCGCCTGAGCAAAGCGCGCCCGGCTCGCGTACACTGCGCGGCCGTTTTTTCCACCGGACCTCTCGCGCCATGAGCAACCTCACCGCAGCCCGTGCCCTGGGCATCGACTTCGGCACCTCCAACTCCACCGTCGGCTGGTGGCGCCCGGACGTGGAGCCGCTGATCGCGCTGGAGGACGGCAAGATCACCCTGCCCTCGGTGATCTTCTTCAACATCGAGGAGCGTCGCCCCGTCTACGGCCGCCTGGCCCTGCACGAGTACCTGGAAGGCTACGAAGGCCGCCTGATGCGCTCGCTCAAGAGCCTGCTGGGCTCGACCCTGCTCAAGAGCGAGACCACGGTGCTGGGCAGTGCGCTGCCGTTCAAGGACCTGCTGGGCCTGTTCATCGGCGAGCTGAAGAAGCGCGCCGAAGCCACCGCCGGCCATGAATTCGAGCAGGTGGTGCTGGGCCGCCCGGTGTTCTTCGTCGACGACGACCCGGCCGCCGACCAGGAAGCCCAGGCGACCCTGGTGGCGGTCGCCAACAAGCTCGGCTTCAAGGACGTCTCCTTCCAGTACGAACCCATCGCCGCCGCCTTCGACTACGAACGCGGTATCGAGCGCGAGGAGCTGGTGCTGATCGTCGACATCGGCGGCGGCACCTCCGACTTCTCCCTCGTGCGCCTGTCCCCCGAGCGCCGCGACCTGGCCGACCGCCAGGCCGACATCCTCGCCACCGGCGGCGTGCACGTGGGCGGTACCGACTTCGACAAGCAGCTCTCGCTGGCCGGCGTCATGCCCGAGTTCGGCTACGGCAGCCGCATGAAGAGCGATGCCTTCATGCCCACCAGCTACCACCTCAACCTGGCCACCTGGCACACCATCAACGCCGTCTACGCGCAGAAATCGCAGCTGTCGCTGAAGAACATGCGCTACGACATCGTCGACACGCGCGGCATCGACCGCCTGTTCCGCCTGATCGAACAGCGCGCCGGGCACTGGCTGGCCATGCAGGTGGAAGACAGCAAGATCGAGCTGACCGAGGCGCGCCACCGGGTGATCGACCTCGAACGCATCGAGCCGGGCCTGCGCGTGGAACTGACCCGCCATCTGTTCGAGGAGGCCATCGAGCCGTTGCTGCAACGCATCCGCGACAGCGTCACCCAGCTGCTGGCAGACGCCGGGGTCGGTGTCGAGCAGGTCGACACCGTGTTCTTCACCGGCGGTTCCAGCGGCATCCCCGCCCTGCGTGGCAGCGTCGCCGCGCTGCTGCCCAACGCCCGCCATGTCGAAGGCAACACCTTCGGCAGCATCGGCAGCGGCCTGGCCATCGAAGCCAAGAAGCGCTACGGCTGAACCGGGCGTCGGGCGCCCCGCGACGTTCGTGCGGCTCCCCTGGCGGCGACCCCGGCGCTGGATTACCTTCGCCGGCATCGCCCCCCGAGGAACGTGCCATGAAATGCCTGCTGCCCTGCCTTGCCATCCTCCTGCTCGCCGGCTGCGGCCTCGGCGAGACCGCCGCCACCGGAGCGGCCCAGGCCAAGCTGCAGGCCGAACAGGCGCAGCAGGCCCAGCAGCAGATGGACCAGCTCAAGCAGCAGATCGACCAGGCCAACGCCGTCAACCAGCAGCGCCTGCAGGACGCCGAGAAGGCGGGCCAGTAGCGCGACGGCAAATTCTTCGAACTCGCCCGCTCCATCGCCACTCGAAACTCGTGAAGCCAATCAGGCCGTTGAAGATCAGCTCACACGAGGAACCCACCATGTACAAGGAAACGCTCGCGGCAGTGTTCGTGCTGGCATCGGTAGCAGGGTGCAGCACCAAGTTCGAGAACCCCACCGACTACGTCACCTACCGCCACGAACCCCTGGTCGAGAAGGTGCAGGACGGCATGAGCAAGGACGAGGTGCTGACCATCGGCGGCCCGCCGTCCACCGAGATCCAGCGCACCGTGCACCCCGGTACCTGCAACAACTACGTGCTGAACAAGGAAGGCCACCAGCAGGCCTACTACGTCAGCTTCAACGACGCGGGCCGGGTCGACAGCAAGGGCTTCATGACCTGCGAGCAATGGCAGAAACACGAAGCCGAGGCGGCGAAGATCTGATGCTTCGCGGCGCCCGGTCTGCCGGGCGCCGCAGTGGCCAAATGCCAGAAGTGCCAACGAGCGCACAGACCCGAAGAGAATAAATAGCGAACCGGCGCGCCTCGCTGATGTCCAAGCGCTGTTATTTACAGCGGATCATCAAGGACCTTCAGCATGTTCATGCGCTCGCTCCTGCTCGCGGCCGCTCTGGGCTCGGTGTCCGGCTGCGCCACGAAGATCGAGAACCCGACCGACTACATCACCTACCGCAACGAACCCCTGGTGCGGCAGGTGAAAGAGGGCATGACCAAGGAGCAGGTCCAGGCCATCGGCGGTCGCCCGTCCTCCATCGTCCAGCGCAGCGTCCACCCCGGTTCCTGCAACAACTACATCCTCAACCACGAGGGGCACCAGCAGGCGTATCACGTCAGCTTCGGCGCCGCCGGCCGCGTCCAGCACAGCGGCTTCATGACCTGCCGCCAGCGCGAGGAGGTCGAGCGCCAGCGCCTCGACTGACCGCACCGCCGACCACAGATTTCCTAAACTTTCCCGCTTCGTATCACTCACATCCCAGGTAGGGCCGCGACGCCAATGGCCGCCAGAGCCAGGCGCAATGGCCTGATTAGCCAAGGAGAAACGTGATGAGTGACGTACAGCTTACCGATGTGAACACCCTGCGCCAGCGCGCCCGGCAGAACGTGCTGGACGGCGCGGTGACCGAGGGCTACCACGCAGACCGCACCACCGTGCTGCGCCTGCTCAACGAGGCGCTGGCTACCGAGCTGGTCTGCTACCTGCGCTACAAGCGCCACTACTACATGGCCAACGGCCTGAAGGCGAGCATCGCCGCCAGCGAATTCCTCGAACACGCCCAGCAGGAACAGCAGCACGCCGACCGCCTGGCCGAGCGCATCGTGCAACTGGGCGGCGAGCCGGACTTCAACCCGGCCGGCCTGGAGGCCCGCTCCCATGCCCAGTACGTGGCCGGCAAGGACCTGCGCGAGATGGTCACCGAGGACCTGATCGCCGAGCGCATCGCCATCGACAGCTACCGCGAGATCATCCAGTTCCTCGGCGACAAGGACCCGACCACGCGCCGCCTGTTCGAGGAAATCCTCGAGCAGGAGGAAGAACACGCCGACGACATGGCCGACATCCTCGCCGACCTGAAGTAACCCCCCCCACCTCGTGGCCCGGGCTCCGGCCCGGGTCACGGGCATGCCGCAAGCCCCCGCGAAGAAAACCACCCTACGCAACCCGACACCACGGCGCCGAACGTCACCCCGTTGGGCCTCGCTGCGCTCGGCGCCAACCTACAGCCCTCACCGGGCACAGATCGCCAGCCCTCGCACGACACCCGTAGGTTGGGTAGAGGTACGAAACCCAACACCGCGACGCCGAATGTCATCCCGTTGGGCCTCGCTGCACTCGGCGCCGACACGCGCAAGCCGAAAGCTCCTGGACCTCAGTTGGCCTTGCGCATCTTTTCCAGCAGCGGCGCGCAGGTGTTGGTGACGTCCCCGCCACCGCTGGGGGCCACCAGCGCCAGCAGCCCGGCGGCGGGTGCTACCACGGCGCCGAGCACCACCATGCCGGCACCCCGGGCGATCAGCGGCACCGCCTTGACCCCGGCGTCCGGCTTCTTGAAGGTGCCGCGCACGTAGAGCGGCGAACGCAGGGAGAAGATGCGCACGCCCTTGGACTCCGGGGTGACGGTCAGGTCCAGGCGCTCGCTGGCCAGGTTGGCCGAACCGTCGACCTGGATCAGCGCGTTCTCGGTATCGAAGATGAACACCCGTGGCGTCACCAGGCCCTTGGCCAGCTTGAGGTCGGCAGCGGCGCAGTTGATCTTCACCTCGTCGTCGCCGAACAGCTTGCCGACCAGGTAGTTGCCGACGTTGAGCCCGGCGATCTCCATCAATCCGCGGCTCACCGCGCCGTCGTTGACCAGCAGCTTGAGGTCGCCGTTGGCCGTGCCCAGCAGAGCCGCCACCGAGTTGCCGGTGCCGGCCAGGTCGGCGTCGCCGTTCAGCTCGCCGAAGCTGGTGCGCATCGGCTCGAAGGTGGGAAACAGCTGCTTGAGCTTGAAATGCCGCGCGCTGAGGCGGGCACGGCCCTGCAGGGGCACGCTGCCGCCGTCCAGGTGGATGGTGGAGTCCAGGGTGCCGCCGGCCATGCCGAAGCGCAGGGGCTCCAGGCTCAGCTTGCCGTCGTCGAGTACCACGTGGGTGTCGAGGTCGTTGAAGGGCAGCTTGTCGCTGTGGACGATGCGCTTGCCGGTGAAGCGCACGTCGGCATCCATCTGCCGCCAGCGCTCGGTGCGAAACGCCTCCACCGGCAGCACCTTGTCCGCCGGCTGCTTGCCGGCCACGCCGCGCTCCTTCTTCTCGGCGTTGGAGTCGGCGCCGATCAGCGGCGCGAGGTCGGCGAAACGCAATTGGTTGGAGGTCAGCGCGCCGGACAGCTTGGGCCGGGGCGGGTGGGCGACGTAGTGCAGGTCACCCTGGATATCGCTGTCGCCGATGGCGCCGTTGAAGCCTTCGTAATGGAACTGCGGGCCCGCCGGGTCCTGCAGCTGCGCCACCAGGCGGCCGTCGGTGGAATAGGCCGGCGTGTCGGGCAGGGTGACACCGGTCAAGGGGTAGAGGTTGCCCAGGCTGTTGCCGGCCAGCTTCAGCCGCAGGTCCAGGGCGCCCAGGTGGGTCGGGTCGGTGAGGGTGCCGGCCAGGGCGATGCGCGTGGCGCCGATGCGCAGGTCGGCCTGCAGGGGAAATGGCTTGCGCGCGTCCTTCAGGGCCAGCAGCCCGCCGATCTTGCCGCTGCCGTCCAGCGCCTGGCCCTTGTAGCTGCCCTTGGCCGTCCAGCCGAAGGCGTAATCCTGGGGCGCATCGCCCTGCTCCGCCACCTTGCCGGCGGCCTTCTCGCCGACGATGTCGCTGAACGGGATCGGCTTGCCCAGTGGGTCCACCAGCAGCTCCAGGCGCGTCTGCGAGGGCTGGTCGTCGACCTTCACCTGGCCCTTGTCGAAGCCGATGGCACCGATGTCCAGGGTCCAGGCGGAAGGCTCCTCGTCAGCCTGCTCCGGGGAGCGGGCGAGCTTTTCGAAAGTCCAGTTGTCGCGGCCGTCGGCGCGGCGCTCGAGATCGGCGCGGGGCTCGGTGAGGTCGATGCGCGGGATGGCCACGGTCTTCCACAGCAGCAGCAGCGGCGACAGGCTCGCCTCCACGCGCCTGAGGGTGACGAACGGCTGCTTCCCGGCCCACTCGGGATTGCCCAGGGTCAGGTCCTCGGCCGTCACATGGGGCCAGGGCACCCAGGCACGCAGGCCGGGTTCCGAGGGCTCGCGCTGCCAGCGCACGCTGAGATCGCCCTTGATGGCGAAGGGGCGACCCAGGGTTTCCGAGACCCGGGTATTGAGCGTCGGCTTGATGCGGTTCCAGTCGAACGTGGCGACGAACACCACCAGGGCGGCCAACAGCAGCACCAGGCTGGCGGTGGTCCAGGCGAGGATTCTGCGTCCGCGCGTCATGCACTTCTCCTAACTCTAGCGGTGCCTTGCCCCAAGACCACCAGGGGCCGCACACGAGGCATCTTGTTCTATCGACTGGCAAACGGGACGGATGACTCCGGCAAATGCAGCGCAAAGATCATCACCGCGCGCAGCCTATACCGCCCGCGACACCGGCAGAAAGGCCTGGATGGGTAGGTAAGCACCTGATCCAAAACAGGTTTTCCAATCATCATCGGCATCGATGCCGACTATCGCGAGTGATCACTTTTTAATCGCCTGGCCGTCCGTAACATGGGCCCCGTAGCCACTTGCTACCCCCCACACCCCAGGAGATACCGACATGAAAACCCAAGCCATCGCCACCCTGTTCCTCACCGGCCTGTTCGCCATCCCGGTCGTCCAATCCGCCGTTTCCTATCCGCTTGTCGCCGAGGGCGAAGGTGCCTACATGGTCATCGACCGTGTCGCCGAAGGCGGAGCCGAACGCACCCTGAACCGCGTTGCCGAAGGCGGTGCCGATCGCACTCCGGGCTTCCGTGTCGCTGAAAGCGGTGCCGACCGCACCCCGGGCTTCCGTGTCGCTGAAAGCGGTGCCGACCGTACTCCGGGCCTCCGTGTCGCCGAAGGCGGTGCCGACCGTACTCCCGGCTTCCGCGTTGCCGAAGGCGGTGCCGACCGTACTCCGGGCTTCCGTGTCGCCGAAGGCGGTGCCGACCGTACTCCCGGCTTCCGCGTTGCCGAAGGCGGTGCCGACCGTACTCCGGGCTTCCGTGTCGCCGAAGGCGGTGCCGACCGCACCCCGGGCTTCCGTGTAGCCGAAGGTGGTGCCGATCGCACCTCGGGCTTCCGCGTAGCCGAAGGTGGTTCCGACCGTTTGCTGCAAGCCCACGGTGTGGTCTGAATCCACACCGGCTTCACCCAGTAGTCAAAGCCCGGCACCGGCCGGGCTTTTTATTGCCCGCCACGCCATGCCGCCCAGGCAGCACGCCATGCCCTGACGCCTGCGCGATCACTCCGGCAGCCGCTCATCACACCCATCGACAGGGGGCATGCCAAGCCCTCCTCAGCCCTGCAGACAAGGCTTTAAAAATCAGACAAACCATTGATTTTCAATGATTAAAGCAACCATTAAAGAGATCGATGCTTACTATTGGCCGCCTTCACTTCTGGCCTTTCCGGGGGCTCCGTAACATTGGCTCCGTAGTCACTTACCAGCCCCCCACGAGGAGCCACAGATCATGAAAGCCCATGCCATTGCCGCCCTGTTCCTGACCAGCCTTTCCGCCACCGCCTTTGCCCTGCCCTCCGAGCCGCAACCGGTTCTGGGCGAGTCCCGCGACAACAGCGGTTTCATCCAGGTCGTCGAGCCGGTTGCCGAAAACGGCTCCGATCGCACCCCCGGCCTGCGCATCGCTGAAGGCGGTGCCGAACGCACCCTGAACCGCGTTGCCGAAGGTGGCGCCGAGCGCACTCCTGGCTTCCGCGTTGCCGAAGACGGTGCCGACCGCACCCCTGGCTTCCGCGTTGCCGAAGACGGCGCTGACCGCACTCCTGGCTTCCGCGTTGCCGAAGACGGCGCCGACCGCACTCCTGGCTTCCGCGTCGCCGAAGATGGCGCCGACCGTACTCCTGGCTTCCGCGTTGCCGAAGATGGCGCCGACCGTACTCCTGGCTTCCGCGCCGTCTGAAGTGGGTTCGCTCACTGAGGCGAGAACAGACGCACCGCCCATACGGCGGCCCTCCACGGAATGAAAGCCCGGCACATGCCGGGCTTTCGCATTTCAGGGCTCAGGCAGGCACGGCGGGCGGTGGCGAACGGTAGATCCAGATGCGCTTGAGCACGGTGGCGAACTGCACGGAAAGCCTGCCGCTGTTGTAGACCTGGCCATAGCGCAGGGCGATCTCCTTCACCTCCACCGCCAAGGCGGCGTAGCGACGGGCCGGCAGGTCGGGGAACAGGTGATGCTCGATCTGGTGGCTGAGGTTGCCGGTGAGGATGTGCAGCAGCGGGCCCCCGGCGAGATTGCTGGAACCGCGCAGCTGGCGCAGGTACCACTGGCCCCGGGTTTCGCCCTCCAGCACTTCGGGCGGGAAGACCACGGCCTTCTCGGTGAAGTGGCCGCAGAAGATCACGGTGAAGGTCCACAGGTTGCGGATCAGGTTGGCCAGCGCATTGCCCGCCACCACCGCCCAGGCATTGGCACCCAGGGCCAGCGCGACGAGGGGGAAGAACAGGTAGTCCTTGACCAGCTGGCGCAGCACCTTGGCGTTGAACTGGCGCAGGCGCGGGCGCAGCTCCTCGCGGCTCATCCGGCCCTTGAAGTACTGGTCCAGGCGCAGGTGCTGCACCGCCACCGAGAACTGGAACAGCAGCGCCTGCAAGGTCACCCACAGCGGCTGCCAGCGGTAGAAGGGCTTCCAGCGCTGCTCGGGGAACAGCCGCACCAGCCCGTAGCCGACATCGTCATCACGGCCGAGCACGTTGGTGTAGGTGTGGTGGACATGGTTGTGCGTGTGTCGCCAGAAGTCGGCGGGGCCGACGATGTCCCACTCATAGCGCTGCCCGGAGAATTCCGGGTCGTTCATCCAGTCGTACTGGCCGTGCATCACGTTGTGGCCCAGCTCCATGTTCTCGAGGATCTTGCCCAGCCCCAGCAAGGCGCTGCCCAGGAGCCAGGTGGGCGGGAACCAGCCGAGCAGCAGCAGGAGCCGGCCGGCCCAGCAGCAGAACCGGGTCACGGCACGGATGCGGCGGATGTAGCGGGCGTCCGCCTCGCCCAGGTCGTCCAGGGTGCGCTGGCGCAGGGCGTCCAGCTCGGCGGCGAAGGCCCGCAGTTCCTCGGGGCCCAGTTCTCGGTCGATACGCATGTCGTTCTCGCTCATCGAGGCGTTGCCGGCATGACGCCGGTTCAGAGGTCGAGCACCAGGTCGCCCATGGGCGCACTGACGCACAGGCGGATGGGCTGGCCCGGTTCGGCGGACAGCGCGCCGGTTCGCACGTCGCGCACCGTGCCGCTGACCAGCTTGCAGGTGCAGCTGGTGCAGACGCCCTGGCGACAGCCGTGGGCAGGGCGCAAGCCATGGGCTTCGGCCTGTTCCAGCAGGTTGTAGCGGCTGTCGCCCTGCATCTCGCTGCGCGAGCGGGCGAAGCCCAGGCGCACCTGGCGCGCGGGTTCATCCGGGTTCACCGCGGGCGCGCTGAAGGCTTCCAGTTGCAGAGCGCCCCGCCGGGGCTCGGCCTGCCACCACTGGCGCACCCGGGAGATGAAGCCATGGGGCCCGCAGGCCAGCAGGTCGCTGGCGTCGATGTGCTGCACGTGGTCCGGCAGGAATCGCCCGGCCAACTCGTCGGCCGCCGGCGGCTCGCCGCTGATCGCCCAGCGCACGCTGAAATTCGGATGACGACGCGCCAGGGCCTGGAGCTCCTCGGCGAACGCCCGCTGGCCGCGTCGGCGCACGTAGTGCAGCAGCGTCACCGGCGTCGCGAAGCCTTGCGCCAGGGCCTCGCGCAGCAAGCCCAGCAGCGGTGTGAGCCCGCTGCCGGCCGCCAGCAACAGCACGCCATCGGCCCCCTGCGGCCAGCGCAGCTCGCCCTCCGCCTGGCCCATCTCGACCCGCGTGCCGACCCCGAGGAAGTCCAGCAGGCGGTTGGACAGGCGCCCGCCCGGCTGGCGCTTGATCGCCAGCTCCACGCGGCCGTCGGCATGCACCGCGGTCAGGCTGTAGCTGCGTCCCAGCCGTACGCCATCGACCGTCTGGTGCAGTTGCACATGCTGACCCGGGCGCCAGAGCCGGGCGTTGCCGTTGACGCGAAAAGTCAGCGCGAGCATGTCGTCCGCGACCCAATGGCGCGCCTCCAGGCGGGCGAAGACCCGGTTGAGACGCAGCAGCGGGTGCACGCGGGAAAGGAAGAAATCGACTTCGGCTTCACGCAGCCAGGCGCGCTCGGCGAGCGCCCGCAGGGGCTTGAGGCCGGGCGCCAGGTGGCGGGCGAGGGACAGGGGAATGAGGGGCATCGGCAACACCAGTGAACACTTGTGCACTAGCCTGCATGAGCACCCCGCTTTCAGTCAACAACCGTTCACTGAATGCGGTTCGCACCGGCAGGGGGCATTTGCTAGAGTGCGGCGCATCCACACCCCCGCGAACCGGCTCCATGACCCCACGCTCGGAACAGAAACAGCAGACCCGTCAGGCCCTGATGGATGCAGCGCGCCTGCTTATGGACAGCGGCCGCGGGTTCGGCAGCCTGAGCCTGCGCGAAGTCGCCCGCACCGCCGGCATCGTGCCCACCGGCTTCTACCGCCACTTCGCCGACATGGACCAGCTCGGCCTGGCCCTGGTCAGCGAGGTGGGCGAGACCTTCCGCGACACCATCCGCATGGTTCGCCACAACGAGTTCGAGATGGGCGGGATCATCGACGCCTCGGTGCGTATCTTCCTCGACGCGGTGAAGGCCAATCGCGGCCAGTTCCTCTTCCTCGCCCGCGAGCAGTACGGCGGCTCGCAACCGGTACGGCAGGCCATCGCCGCACTGCGCGAGCGCATCACCGACGACCTCGCCGCCGACCTCAAGCTGATCAACCGCATGCCGCACCTGGACGACCCGGCGCTGGACGTGGTCTCCGACCTGGTGGTCAAGACGGTGTTCGCCACCCTGCCCGAGCTCATCGATCCTCCCGCCAAGGGCCTGGCCCCGCACCTCACGCCGGCGGCCAAGATGATCCAGCAACTGCGCTTCATCATGATCGGCGGCAAGCACTGGCAGGGCCTCGGCAGCGCCAGAAGCTGACCGACCCGACAGTGCGCACCAAAACGGCCCGCCACGCACCACGACGAAGCACCCTGGCGCCCCGGGAACTGGCAGACCGCTCCCTGCGCCCCGCAACACAAGGGTTCAGCCCTCTTGGCAAGCACCTTGCTCTAGCACCGGCATTGCACACTGCCGGGACCTCCCATGCTGGTCATCCAGGAAAGAACCGAACCCCGCGCGAGCTGGGACGCCGAACTGCTGCTCACCTATGAAGCGCGCAGCAAGAGCCGCCTGCGCTGCTTCAGCGTGGCCGGCGAAGACGTCGGCCTGTTCCTCGAACGCGGCCAGCCGCCGTTGCGCGACGGCGATTGCCTGCTGGCCCAGGACGGCCGCGTGGTCCGCGTCAGCGCCCGCCCCGAGGCGCTGCTCCACGTCACCTGCGCCAACGCCTTCGAACTGACCCGCGCCGCCTACCACCTGGGCAACCGCCACGTCGCCCTGCAGATCGGCGACGGCTGGCTGCGCCTCCTGGACGACTACGTGCTGCTGGCGATGCTCGAACAGCTCGGCGCGCGGGTCGAGCGCATCGAGGCCGGCTTCCAGCCCGAGCACGGCGCCTACGGCGGCGGCCACCACCACTCCCACCACGGCGACGCCGACTTCAACTACGCGCCGCGCCTGCACCAGTTCGGAGTGCGCACGTGAACCCGGCCTGGCAGCTGCTGCGCCTCGCCAGCCCCCAGCTGCCCATCGGCGGCTACAGCTACTCGCAAGCCCTGGAGCTGGCGGTGGACCAGGGCCTGGTGGACGACCCGCAGAGCGCCGAACGCTGGATCACCGACCAGTTGCTGCTCAACCTCGCGCGCTTCGAGGCGCCCCTGCTGCTGGCCCTGTGCGAGGCCGCCGCCGACGCGGACTGGGCCCGCTTCAGCCACCTCGGCGAGTGCCAGCGCGCCAGCCGTGAAACCCGCGAACTGCAGCTGGAGAACCGGCAGATGGGCTACTCCCTGCAGCAATTGCTCGAAGGCCTGTCGGAGCTGGATGCCCCGGCCCGCAACGCCCTCGACGCCCTGCACGAGCCCGTGCTCGGCTGCGCCTGGGCCCTGGCCGCGCGCACCTGGCGCATCACCCCGCAGGACGCCCTCGCCGCCTGGCTCTGGGGCTGGCTGGAGAATCAGCTGGCGGTACTGATGAAGACCCTGCCGCTGGGCCAGCAAGCCGCCCAGCGCCTGACCTCCGCGTTGTTGCCGGCCCTGCAGAAAGCGCAGGACACGGCCACCGCGCTTCCCGAAAACCAGTGGGGCAGCGCCGCCTTCGGCCTGGCCCTGGCGAGCATGGCGCACGAGCGCCAGTACAGCCGTCTGTTCCGTTCCTAGGAGAGCAACATGCACAGCCAACCCCTGCGCGTCGGTATCGGCGGCCCCGTCGGTTCCGGCAAGACCGCCCTCACCCTGGCCCTCTGCCGCGCCCTGCGCGACCGCTACAACCTCGCCGTGGTGACCAACGACATCTACACCCAGGAGGACGCCCAGTTCCTGGTGCGCAACGAGGCCCTCGACCCCGAGCGCATCATCGGCGTGGAGACCGGTGGCTGCCCGCACACGGCGATCCGCGAGGACGCCTCGATCAACCTCGAGGCCGTCGACCAGCTCAACCGCCGCTTCCCCGGGCTTGAGCTGATCATCGTCGAGTCCGGTGGCGACAACCTCTCCGCCACCTTCAGCCCCGAGCTCTCGGACCTGACCCTCTACGTGATCGACGTCTCCGCCGGCGACAAGCTGCCGCGCAAGGGCGGCCCGGGCATCTGCAAGTCCGACCTGCTGGTGATCAACAAGGTCGACCTGGCGCCCATGGTCGGCGCCTCCCTCGAGGTGATGGACCGCGACGCCCGCAAGATGCGCGGCGACAAGCCCTTCGTCTTCAGCAATCAGAAGGTCGGCCAGGGTCTCGACGAGATCATCGCCTTCATCGAGAAGCAGGGCCTGCTCGGCGCTGCCTGAACCGACTCACAAGGAGCTTCACATGACCCTTCGCAAAGCCCTCTACGCCCTCGCCCTGTTCCTCACCCCGGCACTGGCCTTCGCCCACCCCGGGCATGACGCCTCGGGCCTCGCGGCCGGCATCGCCCACCCCATCACCGGCCTCGACCACCTGCTGGCGATGCTCGCCGTCGGCCTCTGGGCCGCGCAGCAGCAGGGCGCCGCGCGCTGGGCACTGCCGCTGACCTTCGTCGGCACCATGCTGCTCGGCGGCCTGCTGGGCTTCGAGGGCCTGGAACTGCCCTTCATGGAAACCGGCATCGCCGCCTCGGTGCTCGCCCTCGGCCTGCTGGTGGCCGTGGCCGTGCGCCCGCCGGTGTCCGTCGCCGTCGGCCTGACCGCCCTGTTCGCCCTGGCCCACGGTGTCGCCCACGGCCTGGAGCTGCCCCAGCTCTCCAGCCCCTGGGGCTACGCCGCCGGCTTCGTCGCCGCTACCGCCGCCCTGCACGCCGCCGGCTATGGCCTGGTGCGCGCGCTGCCGCAATCCGCCGCCCCGCTGGTACGCATCGCCGGCGGCGCCTCCGCCGTGGCCGGCGCCTGGCTGCTGGCGGGCTGAATCCCTGCGTTGCACCGGCCGGCCAGGGGCTCCCCCATCCTCCCCTGGCCGGTCGCCCCCCCTCGAAGACTCCACCCGCACGAAAGCGCAGCGGCGGGCATCGCCTTGGCGTCACGCTTTTGTCATAGTCCTCGCGTCTGATTCGGCACGCCCGTCCCTCTTCCTCGGAATATCGCCATGCGCTTCGCCCGTTTCCTGCTCGTCCCCCTGCTGCTGGTCGCCATCGCCCTGGTGGTCCTCGTCCTCACCAGCAAACCGGCGTCGCCACCGGCGGTGATCCAGGCGCTGGGCGACAAGCCGCTGGTGATCGCCCACCGGGGCGGGCGCGGGCTGTGGCCGGAAAACACGCTGTTCGCCTTCGAGCGCGCCAGTGCCCTGGGCGTGGACATGCTGGAGATGGACATCCGCCTGACCGCCGACGGCAAGGTGGTCGTCCTGCATGACGCCGACGTGGACCGCACCACCGACGGCAGCGGCCCCATCGCCGGGCTGACCCTGGAACGCGCCCAGGCGCTGGATGCCGGCTACCACTGGACCGCCGACGGCGACGAGAACCACCCGTATCGCGGCCAGGGCATCCGCATCCCGACCCTGGACGCGGTGCTGCAGGCCTTCCCGGAGCAGGCCAAGGTCATCGAGATCAAGGTGCCCGACGTGGGCCTGGAGGATCGCCTCTGCGAGGCGCTGACGGAGGCGAAGCAGCGCGACAAGGTGATAGTCGGCAGCTTCTACGAGCGCAGCCTGAAACGCTTCCGCGACCAGTGCCCGGACGTGGCCACATCGGCCAGCCCGGGCTCGGTGAAACTGCTGGTGGCGCTGAACTGGCTGGGCCTCGGCCGCCTGCTGTCACCCTCCTACCAGGCGCTGCAGATCCCCGAGCGCAGCAGCGGCCTGGAGGTGGCCACGCCGAGCCTGCTGGCCACCGCCATCGACCGCGGCCTCAACGTGCAGATGTGGACCATCAACGAGCAACCGGCCATGCGCCACCTGCTGGACATGGGCGCGCACGGCCTGATCACCGACTACCCGGATCGCGCCCTGCAACTGCTGGGGCGATCCACCCGCATCACTTCGCTGAACGATCAATAGCGAAGCCGGCCCAGGTCTGGCTCACGGGCATCAGCTCCAGGGTGTTGATGTTGATGTGCGCCGGCTGGTTCAGCACCCAGAAGATGGTCTCGGCGATGTCCTGCGGCTGGATCGGCTCGGCGCCGGCGTAGGTCGCGTCGTACTTGGCCTGGTCGCCACCGAAGCGCACCAGGGAGAACTCGCTCTCGCACAGCCCCGGCTCGATGTCGGTGACGCGCACGCCGGTGCCGACCAGGTCGTTACGCAGGTTCAGCGAGAACTGCCGGACGAAGGCCTTGGTGCCGCCATACACGTGGCTGCCGGGATAGGGGTAGCTGCCGGCGATCGAGCCCAGGTTGACGATGCCGGCGCCGCGCCCGTGGGCGATCAGCTTCGGCAGCAGCAGGCGCGTGGTGTAGAGCAGGCCCTTGATGTTGGTGTCGACCATGGTGTCCCAGTCATCCAGGCTGCACTTGGGCGCCGGGTCGGTGCCCAGGGCCAGGCCGGCGTTGTTGATCAGGCCACGCAAGGTGCCGAAGCGCTCCGGCAGGCCACCGATGGCCGCCTCCATCGCCGCGCGGTCACGCACGTCGACCACCAGCGGCAGCACCTCGACCTTCTCGCCAAGCTCCTCGGCCAGCGCCTTCAGGCGCTCCTCGCGGCGGCCGGTGATCACCAGCGACCAGCCCGCCTCGGCGAAACGCCGGGCGCAGGCCTCGCCGAAGCCGGAAGTGGCGCCGGTGATGAACAGGGTGGACGTCATGGGAATCTCCTCGAATCGATGGCGGCGGCACGCCCTTCAGGCGTCGCCCGGCCGGTTGGGCAGGAAGGCGTCCACAGTGCCAGAAACCTGCCTCTCTCTCCTAGCCCGGGCGCCGGTTGCCGGACGCGTGCCGCACCGTTCGGCAGAGCCCTTGCCAGGCCTGCATCCGGGCCATCCATACCCAGCTTATCCACAGCTCGATAACAGCTTGATCCACAGTTATCGGGGGCAAGCCCGGGCATGGCATGGACGCCTGCGCGGACTTTTCCTGTTTTTCTCAAACCCAGCAGCTGCGCCGCTTGCAAGCCAGCGCGCCGGATGGGAATGGCTGATTTTCGACCAGCCCGTGCCAGCCCCTGGCGATACTGGCGCCTGGCCAGAGCTCCAGAGCTTGCCCACAGAGTTATCCACAGCTCGCGGGGATAACTGCGAGGGCACTTCAAGGGGCATTGGCAAGTAACTGTTCCGCTTGAAAAAAGCATGACTGTACGAATCTCGACCAGACCACCCGGACGACCGCCGGTCCGGCCCGACAGCCACCTGCCCACACCTTTTCCACAGTTCGCTCCACAGATTTTGTGGGCGGCCCGGCGTGTTGCGCTAACGCACCTGTAGGGGCGAATTCATTCGCCAAGCAGCGCGCAGCGCTGCCCAGAGGCTTCGCGAGCAGAGCTCGCTCCTACGCGGCGTGCACAGGTGTGAGGTCGGTGGTGGAATCGAACTCCGTTCGGTGGATGAAAAGAGCGTCCTCCACCCTGCATCCAGTCCCGCTCAGGTGGCGCGAGCCAGCAGCAGGCGCGCTGCCACCAGGTCTTCCAGGGCGTAGCCGACCGACTTGAACAGGGTGATCTCCTCGGCGTTCCGTCGATGGCCACGGCCTTGCAGGAGGTCGCGCAATTCGGTGCGGACCTCGGCCTCGTCAAGCAGGCCATCGGCGATGGCGAACAGCAGGTCGCCGGCCTCCTCCAGGGCACCCTCGCGGGTGTCGACGACGATGCGGGCTCGGGCCACGGCGGTGGAGTCGGTCTCGCGCATGCTCGGCAGGAAGGCGCCCACCAGGTCCAGGTGGCTGCCGGGCCGCAGCCAGTCGCCCAGCACCAGCGGCGAGCGCGAGGTGGTGACGCAACTGATGCAATCGGCCTGCTGCACCAGGCCCTGCAAGTCGATGCCGGCCTGTGCCGGATAGCCCTCCCCGGCCAGCGCAGCGGCCAGCCGGGCGGACTTCTCTGCGTCACGCCCCCAGATATCCACACGCCCGTAGCGGCGTACCTGGCAATGGGCACGGACCATGTGCGCGGCGAGGGTGCCGTTGCCCACCACCAGCAGGCGCTCGGCGTCTTCACGCACCAGGTGGTCGGCTGCCAGGGCGGAGGTGCAGGCGGTGCGCCGTGCGGTGAGCTCCGAAGCCTCGAGCATGGCCAGCGGACGGCCGGTGTCGTCGTCGAACAGGGTGAACAGCGCCGCCACCGACGGCAGCCCGCGCGCACCGTTGCCGGGGAATACGGTCACCAGCTTGACGCCGATGCCCTGCCCCGCCTGCCACACCGGCATGGTCAGCAGGGACGCGCCACCGGGCAGCTCATGGCAGCCCCGCACAGGCGCCGCACAGGGCTCGGCGAGCCCGCCCCGCAGCGCTTCGATCAGGGCGGGGTAGCCGAGCGCAGCAGCGACATCGGGGTTGGTGAAGAAACGCAGGTGGGACATAGCACTCTCCGAATGGGCTGGAAGCCAGAAGCTCGAAGCTGGAAGCGAACCGCCCCTGCTTCCAGCTTCCGGCTTCAAACTTCCAGCTGCTTTTAATGCCCCCCCAGATACGCGTTGCGCACGTCCTGGTTGCCGAGCAGTTCCTCGCCCGTGCCGCTCATGCGGATTTCCCCGGTGACCATCACGTAGGCGCGGTCGGAGAGGCGCAGGGCGTGGTTGGCGTTCTGCTCCACCAGGAAGATGGTCATGCCGCTCTTCGCCAGTTCGCGCAGGGTCTGGAAGATCTGCTTGACCACGATGGGCGCGAGCCCGAGCGAGGGCTCGTCGAGCAGCAGCAGGCGGGGACGGCTCATCAGCGCGCGGGCGATGGCGAGCATCTGCTGCTCGCCGCCGGACATGGTCATGGCGCGCTGGTTGCGCCGCTCCTTGAGCCGCGGGAAGAGGTCGAACATGCGCTGCATGTCCTCGTCCGCATGCTGGGCGCCGATGGGGATGGTGCCCATCAGCAGGTTCTCCTCCACGCTCATGTCGGGGAACACCCGGCGCCCTTCCGGCGACTGCGCGATGCCGTTGGAGGCCACGTAGTGCGGGGACTTGCGCGAGATATCCACACCGCCGTAGAGGATCTCCCCGGCGCTGGCGCGGGGCTGGCCGAAGATCGACATCAGCAGCGTGGACTTGCCCGCGCCGTTGGAGCCGATGAGGCTCACCGTCTCGCCCTCGTTGATGTGCAGGCTGACCTTCTTCAGCGCCTGGATGGGGCCGTAGAAGACGTCGACGTCCTTGAATGCCAGGAGGGGGGCCGTCATGCCACTTCCTCCTCGTCGGCGCCCAGGTAGGCGGCGATCACCTTCGGATCGTTGCGGATCGCCTCGGGGCCGCCCTGGGCGATCACCACGCCGTGGTCCAGCACCACGATGTGGTCGGAAATGCTCATCACCATGCCCATGTCGTGCTCGATCAGCAGTACGGTCAGTTCGTGTTCGTCGCGCAGCTTGCGGATGATCCGGCTGAGCGCCTCGGTTTCCGCCGGGTTGAGGCCGGCGGCGGGTTCGTCCAGGCAGATCAGTTGCGGCCGCGTGCACATGGCGCGGGCGATCTCCAGGCGGCGCTGCTGGCCGTAGGAGAGTTCACCGGCCAGGCGGTTGGCGCAGTCCACCAGGTCCACCACCTCCAGCCAGTAGAAGGCGTGGTTCAGCGCGTCCTCCTCGGCGCGGCGGAAGCCGGGGGTGTTGAGGATGCCGGCCAGCAGGTTGCGGTTGACCCACATGTGCTGGGCCACCAGCAGGTTTTCCACCACCGACATCTCCCGGAACAGGCGGATGTTCTGGAAGGTGCGCGCCAGCCCGGCGCGGTTCACCAGGTGGGTGCCGCCGAACATCTTGAACCAGAGGCGGCTGCCGAACTGCGCCGGGTTGACGAAGTCGGTGGCCTGGAAGGGCTCGCCCAGCACCTTGATCACGTCGGTGCAGGTGCCCCGGGCGTTGAGGCGGATGCTGCCGCCGGTGGCCTTGTAGAAGCCGGTGAGGCAGTTGAACACGGTGGTCTTGCCGGCGCCGTTGGGGCCGATCAGCGCGGAGATCGAGTGGCGCTTGATCTCCAGGCTGACGTCGTTGAGCGCCTTGATGCCGCCGAAGTGCATCATCAGGCGTTCGACGCTGAGGATGTTGTCGTCGCTCATGGCGCTACTCCTTTACGCGGGGTGAAGCCGCTGCGGCTGATACGGATCAGCCCGCGCGGCCGCCAGATCATCATCAGCACCATGAGGATGCCGAACAGCAGCACGCGGTAGTCGGCGAAGCTGCGCAGCAGCTCCGGGGCGACGGTGAGGACGAAGGCGGCGATGACCACGCCCACCGTCGACCCCATGCCGCCCAGCACCACGATGGCGAGGATCAGCGCCGACTCGAAGAAGGTGAAGGAGGACGGGTTGACGAAGCCCTGGTAGCTGGCGAAGAACACCCCGGCGAGGCCGGCGGTGGAGGCGCCCAGGGTGAAGGCGGAGAGTTTCACCAGCACGTGGTTGAGGCCCAGGGAACGGCAGGCGATCTCGTCCTCGCGCAGCGCTTCCCAGGCGCGGCCGACGGGCATGCGGGTCAGGCGGTGCTTGATGTAGAGCACCAGCATCACCACCAGGAACAGCACCACGTAGATGAACAGGAACTTCAGGTTGGGGTTGTAGGCGATGCCGAAGAACTCGTGGAACGGCACGCCCCCGTCCTTGGCGCGACGGCCGAACTCCAGGCCGAAGAAGGTCGGCGACGGCACCGGCATGCCGTTGGGGCCGCCGGTGAAGCTCAGCCAGTTGTTGAGCACCAGGCGGATGATCTCGCCGAAGCCCAGGGTGACGATGGCCAGGTAGTCGCCATGCATGCGCAGCACCGGGAAGCCCAGCAACCCGCCCGCCAGCGCCGCGGCCAGGGCCGACAGCGGCAGCACCGACCAGAAGCCCAGCCCCAGGTGCTGGTAGCCGAGCGCGAGGCCGTAGGCGCCGATGGCGTAGAAGGCCACGTAGCCGAGGTCGAGCAGGCCGGCGAGGCCGACCACGATGTTCAGGCCCAGGCCCAGCAGCACGTAGATCAGCCCGAGGATGACCACGGTGAGCAGGTACTTGCTGGCGAAGAAGGGGAAGATCACCGCCGCCACCAGGATCAGCGGCAGCACCCAGCGCAGGCTGCTCTTGAAGTCCGGCGCACGCACGTGCACGCCCGAGCCGCTGCTTTCGAAGCGCTCCAGCAGCACGGAACCACTGGCGCTCTGCAGGTAAAGGCTGAGCAGGAAGCGCCCGAGCATGACGATGCCGATCATCCAGCCGACGCGGCCGAACTCCAGGTTGAAGCTGTAGCCGTCGAGCACCACGCCGACGATGGGGCCGAAGACGATGAGCGCCAGCAGCCCGGCGAGCACCGTGTCGACGAGGCTCTTCTTGATATCGATGGGTTTTCCAGAAATGGCAGAGGACATGCTTACACCTTGGCGACATGCGGGCGGCCAAGCAGGCCTTGGGGACGGAAGATCAGGATCAGCACCAGCAGGGAGAAGCTGAAGACGTCCTTGTAGTCGGTGTTGACCATGCCCGAGAACTGCGCCTCGGCGACGCCGAGGATGATCCCGCCGAGCATCGCGCCGGGCAGCGAGCCGATGCCGCCGAGTACCGCCGCGGTGAAGGCCTTGATGCCGATGATGAAGCCGGCATAGAAGTCGAAGGTGCCGTAGTTCATGGTGATCAGCACGCCGGCCAGCGCGGCCATGGCGGCGCCGATGACGAACACGTAGGAGATCACCCGGTCGGTGTTGATGCCGAGGATCGAGGCCATCTTGCGATCCTGCTGGGTGGCGCGGCACATGCGCCCGAGCTTGGTGCACTGGATCACGTAGGTCAGCACGCCCATGCCGATGAAGGCGGCCACCAGGATGAACACCTTGGTGTAGGTGAGCTGGACGAAGCCCTCGCCGACGTGGAACTTCAGCGCGCCGTCGAGCAGCGTGGGCACGCCCTGCTGGCGGGCGCCCTGGGACAGCTGCACGTAGTTCTGCAGGATCAGCGACATGCCGATGGCGGAGATCAGGGGCGCCAGGCGCGTGGAGTTGCGCAGCGGCCGGTAGGCGATGCGCTCGATCACGAAGCCGTACACGCCCGTCACCGCGATGGTGAACAGCAGGGTGCCGAGGATCAGCAGCGGGAAGGACTCGAGGCCGAAGAACGCCAGCAGCGCGAGGGTGATGGCAGAGAGGTAGGCGGAGATCATGTACACCTCGCCGTGGGCGAAGTTGATCATGCCGATGATGCCGTAAACCATGGTGTAGCCGATGGCGATGAGCCCGTAGACGGACCCGAGGGTCAGCCCGTTGATCAGCTGTTGCAGGAAAATACCGTCCATCACTCAGTCTCGTCTTCTGGGGGACCGGCCTGGGGTTCGGCCGGCCTCCGCGAGTGGAATCAGACGGGCACCACTGAATCACTGGATCTCTGGTTTACGTCGGCAGTCGCCTGCGCGGCACAAGCAGGAAGAGGTTTCAGCAGCCACCCGGAATACACCGGCTGACCAGGCGCGTGTGGCACCTGGCCGGCCGGCCGAGCCAGTACAGCAAATGAAGGGCCGGGACTGCGCGAGTGACAGGCGGACGGGCCGGAAAGGGCCGAGGGGCCCTTTCCAACGCGGTCCGGCCGACGCGCAGCCGGTCCCGCGCTTACTGCTGGTGGTACTTGCCTTGGTCATCCCACTCGTAGATCACGTAGTCGGACACTTTCAGGTCGCCCTTGCCGTCCCACTCCTTCTTGCCCATCACGGTCTGCACCGGGTGCGCCTTCAGCCATTCGCTGGCCTTGGCGCCTTCGTTGGCACCGGCGCCATTGAACGCGGCGGCCAGGGCCTGCAGGGAGGCATAGGCGTAGAGGGTGTAGCCCTCCGGCTCGAAGCCGCCGGCGCGGAACTTCTCGATCACGGCCTTGCCGTCGGCGATCTTGCGCGGGTCGGCGCCGAAGGTCATGAGCACGCCCTTGGTGTATTGCGGGCCGCCGGCGGTGGTGACCAGCTCGTCGGTGACAATGCCGTCGCCGGAGAGGAACTTGGCGGTCAGGCCCTGCTCGCGCATCTGCCGGACCAGCGGGCCGGCCTCGGGGTGCAGGCCACCGAAATAGACGACCTCGGCACCGGTGGCGCGGATCTTGGTGACCAGGGCGTTGAAGTCCTTCTCGCCACGGGTCAGGCCCTCGTACAGCACTTCCTTCACACCGCGCTTGGCCAACTGCGCCTTGGTGGCGTCGGCCAGGCCCTGCCCGTAGGTGTCCTTGTCGTGGATGATCGCGACCTTCTTGGCCTTGAGCACGTCGACGATGTAGTCGCCGGCGACGATGCCCTGCTGGTCGTCGCGGCCGCACATGCGGAACATGCCGGTCAGGCCGCGCTCGGTCACCTGCGGGTTGGTGGAGCCGGGGGTGATGGCGATGATGCCGGCCTCGTCGTAGATCTCGGACGCCGGGATGGTGGAGGACGAGCAGAAGTGGCCGACCACGCCGATGGCCTTGTCCTGGTCGACCAGGCGGTTGGCCACGGCCACGGCCTGCTTGGGCTCGCAGGCGTCGTCCGCCTTGACCAGCTTGATCTTCTCGCCGTTGACGCCACCGGCGGCGTTGATGTCCTCGGCGGCCTGGCTCGCGCCACGCCAGTACTGCTCGCCGAAGGAAGCGTTGGCGCCGGTATGAGGCCCGGCAACACCTATAACCACGTCAGCGAAAGCAAGGTTGGTCAAGCTCAGAACACTGGTAACCGCAACAGCCAAAATACCTTTCTTGAAAGTCTTGTGAGGCATGGGAGTTTTGCTCCTGAGGGGTTATGTGATGGCGCGATACTCGAACTAACGGGAAGTTCCTTGAGCAAGCGTCGTGCCACTCGTTTTTTGTTGTAGGAAAAAACCCGGGGTCACCCGCGCACCCGGCCTGGAATGCGGGACGGCGCACACGTGCAACCCTGCCGATCCAATAGGTGCAACCCTTTGCAACCAATCGCCGAATGGCCTTCTCAAGGGAATAGCAACCCACGGCGCGAAAAGCGCAACCTGCCGTAACCGTCACTGTCACCGAAGTGCACACCACTGGTGCGCGGCAAGCGCGCTGACGCACCAATACAGGCTAGTGCATTGCGGCCGAGGCAGCCGCTCCGCGTCGATGCAGCTTGAACAAAACCACCCTCAGATGACCACGCGCAGGCACTGGCCCGCGTGGTACAGGGAGAAGCCCAGCTCGTAGAGCCCGCTGCGCAGCGCAGGTGCGCCCACACCGCGCATGCTCTGGAAGGGCATGGGCAGCGATTCGGCCGAACCGCTTAGGAGGAAGTCGGCGAAGGCCCGGCCCACCACGGTGCCGGTGGTCACGCCCCGGCCGTTGTAACCGGTGACGGCCACCAGCCCCGGCGCCGGTTCGAACAGGCGCATCAGGTGGTCCGGGGTGAAGGCGATGCAGCCGGTCCAGCTGAATTCCCACTGCACCTTGCCCAGGTAGGGGAAGTAGTGGCCCTGGATGCGATCGGCCCAGGCCTTGAGGAACCACAGCGGCTTGCGCGCGCCGTTGCCCAGGCTGCCCAGCAGCAGCCGGCCATCGGCGTCGCGGCGGATGCTGCTGAGCACCTGGCGCGTGTCCCAGGAGCCCTGCCCGCCGGGCAGGATGCGCGCCGCCGCCTCGCCCGGCAGGGGCTGGGAGGCGACCTGGTAGTAGTAGCCGGGGAAGAAGTTGCGGCGCAGCTCGGTCCACTCGCCTTCGGTGTAGGCGTTGGAGGCGATCACCACCTGCGGGGCGATCACGCTGCCGTTTTCGGTGAGCACGCACCAGGCATCCCCCTGGCGTTCCAGGCGGGCGACGGCGCTGTGCTGGAACAGCGAGCCGCCCAGGTAGCGCACCGCCTGGGCCAGGCCCCGGGTGTAGGCCATCGGGTTGAGGGTGCCGGCGCGGCGGTCGAGCAACGCGGCGGCGATGCGGTCGGTGCCGGTGGCCTCGCGGCAGGCCTGCCCGGTGAGCAGCTCCACCGGCGCACCGCGGCGCTGCCACTGCTCGCAGCGGCTGGCCAAGTCGGCCTGGCCACGGGCGTTGTGGGCCATGTGCAGGGTGCCGTCACGGCGCAGCTGGCAGTCGATGCCGTACTTCTCGATCACCGCGAACACCTGGGCCGGCGCGCCACCCAGGGTGCGGTTGAGCTGGGCGCCGACCGGCTTGCCGAGGCCGGCCTCGATCTCGTCCGGCGGAATCCACAGCCCGGCGTTGACCAGGCCGACATTGCGCCCCGAGCCGCCGTGCCCAACCTCGTGGGCCTCCAGCACGCAGACCCGCCTGCCCTGCTCCAGCAGGCGGATGGCCGCGTTGAGCCCGGTGATGCCGCCACCGATGACGCAGACATCGGCACGGACCTCGCCGTTCAGCGTCTCGGCCTTCGGCAGCGCCGGCGTCAGATACTCCCAGAGGCATTCCTGGCGCAGGGGCATGGACGGCATTCCTTAGGGCGATGGCCCGGTCAGTCGAAGGTGATGCCCTGGGCCAGCGGCAGTTCGTGGGAATAGTTCACCGTGTTGGTCTGCCGGCGCATGTAGGCCTTCCAGGCGTCCGAGCCGGACTCGCGCCCGCCACCGGTCTCCTTCTCGCCGCCGAAGGCGCCGCCGATCTCCGCGCCGCTCGGGCCGATATTGACGTTGGCAATGCCGCAGTCGCTGCCCACCGCCGAGGTGAACAGCTCGGCCTCGCGCACATCGGTGGTGAACAGGCAGGACGACAGCCCCTGGGGCACCTCGTTGTTGAGGCGCAATGCCTCGTCGAAATCGCGATAGCCGACCACGTAGAGGATCGGCGCGAAGGTCTCGTGACGCACCACCGCGCTCTGCCCGGGCATCTGCACGATGGCCGGCGACACGTAGTAAGCGTCCGGGAATTCGCCGGCCAGCTGGCGCTCACCGCCGAACACCACGCCCCCCTCGGCGCGGGCCTGTTCGAGCGCGCGCTGCATGGCGTCGAAGCCGGCCTTGTCGATCAGCGGGCCGATCAGGTTGCCCTGCAGCGGATGGCCGATGCGCACCTTGGCGTAGGCGGCCTGCAGGCGCTGGACGATTTCCTCGCGCACCGACTCGTGGGCGATCAGCCGGCGCAGGGTGGTGCAGCGCTGGCCGGCGGTGCCGACGGCGCTGAAGAGGATGGCGCGAACCGCCAGGTCGAGGTCGGCGCTGGGGGCCAGGATCATGGCGTTGTTGCCGCCCAGCTCCAGGATGCTGCGGGCGAAGCGGGCCGCCACGCGCGGTGCCACTTCACGGCCCATGCGGGTGCTGCCGGTAGCGCTGACCAGGGCGACGCGGGGGTCGTCCACCAGCGCCTCGCCGGCCTCGCGGTCGCCGATCAGCACCTGGCTGAGGTGCGCGGGGGCGCCGTCGAAATGCTTCGCCACGCGCTCGAACAGGGCCTGGCAGGCCAGGGCGGTGAGCGGGGTCTTTTCCGAGGGCTTCCACACCACCGGGTTGCCGCAGACCAGCGCCAGGGCGGCGTTCCACGACCAGACCGCCACCGGGAAGTTGAAGGCGCTGATGATGCCGACCACGCCCAGGGGCTGCCAGGCCTCGCGCATGTGGTGCCCGGGGCGCTCGGAGGCGATGGTCAGGCCGTAGAGCTGGCGCGACAGGCCGACGGCGAAATCGCAGATGTCGATCATCTCCTGCACTTCGCCCAGGCCTTCCTGGGTGATCTTGCCGGCCTCCCAGGACACCAGCTCGCCAAGCTCGGCCTTGTGCTGGCGCAGCAGCTCGCCGAACTGGCGCACCAGCTCGCCCCGGCGCGGCGCCGGCACCTTGCGCCAGGCCTGGAAGGCCTCGGCGGCGAGGGCTATCTTGCGCTCGACCTCCGCGCGGCCTTCCAGTTGCACGCGGGCGATGCGGCTGCCGTCGATGGGGGTGTGCACGACGTGCTCGCCCTGCTGGTAGAGCTTCGGGTCGACGCCTAGGCGGTCTAGCAATGCAGCAACCATTGGAACTCCTGGAAAGCGCTTCGAAAAAGGTCGGCGCCAGTATTAGCCGCACCGGGGGCTTGCCAACAAACGACCTTTGCTCCACATATCATTCCTTTTGCTCATGAACCCGCCCGGACCCGCCATGCTCAAACGCCACATGCCGTCCCTCACCGCCCTGCAGTGCTTCGAAGCCGTGGCACGCCACCTCAGCTTCACCCGCGCATCCGAGGAGCTGGCCCTGACCCAGAGCGCGGTGAGCAAGCAGGTGGCGCAGCTGGAGGAGATGCTCCAGCACCTGCTGTTCCGCCGTGTGCGCCGACGCCTGCAGCTGACCCCGGCGGGCTCGCTGTACCTCTCCGAGGTGCGCAAGATCCTCACCCAGGTGGAGATGTCCACCCACTACATGCTGTCCTACGGCGGCGAGACCGAGGTGCTGCGCGTGGCCACGCCGCCGACCTTCGGCGCGCGCTGGCTGATTCCCCGCCTCAAGGGCTGGCGCCTGCGCCATCCCAACGTGCACCTGGACGTGCGCAACGAACTGGAGCCGGATGCCCTGCTCCAGGGCCGCGCCGACGTGGCGCTGTTCTTCGGCCAGGGCGCGCTGCCGGGCGCCGAGTGCATCCGCCTGTTCAGCGAGGAAGTGGTGCCGGTCTGCGCCCCGTCGAGCATGCCCGCCGAGCCCTTCACCGACCCCACCCAGCTCACCACCCTGGTGCTGCTGCAGAACGCCACCCGCCCGGAGGCCTGGCACGAGTGGTTCCAGAGCCAGGACCGGCACACCGAGCACAGCTATCACGGGCCGCGCTTCGACACGTCCTACATGTGCATCCGCGCCGCCCAGGCCGGCTGCGGCGTGGCCCTGCTGCCGCGTTTCCTGGTGGAGGAGGAACTGGCCGAGGGCAAGCTGGTGATCCCCTGGAACCACGCCATGCCCAGCCGCAACGCCTACTACCTGGCCTACCCCGAGCACGCCGCCGAAGTGCCCAAGGTGCGCGACTTCGTGCGCTGGATGCTGGAACAGCTGGAGAACGGCGCCCAGGGGCCGGCGTCGCATCAGGAAAAAACGGAATGAACCCGCCGGTTTTTTTCGTTTGCCCCGCGCCCGCGCGGCTGCTTGGATAGCAGGCCCGTACAGCCACAGCCGAGCCCGTGCCGATGAACGCCCGCGAACGCCTCCTGCCCCTGGTCGCCCATGTGATCGGCGAACCCGCCGCCCGCTGGGTCGACGCCCACGTCGAAGTACCCGGCGCCCTGGACGGCTTCACCTTCACGGAGCTGCGCATCCACCGCGCCTGGCTGGCCGAGGCGCTCAACCTGTGCCTGTTCCACAAGCTGGTGGAGGCGGTACCGATTGGCCGCACCTACGTCGAGGAACAACGGGCCGACGGCCGCCAGGTGCTGTTCGACCACGGCGCCATCCGCACCGTCGACTGGCCCGACAACGGCGCCCTGCCCCGTGGCCGCCAGGCCTTCGTGCGCATCCTCGAGCCCCTGGGCTTCACCGACGTGCGCACCTACCCGCTGACCCGCCTGAACATGACGGGCTACGCCTACCGGCAGATGGACCTTCCCGAGGACATCGCCCAGTTCTTCGTCTCCGAACTGCACCCTGGGCGCTTCAGCGAAGCCTTCCAGCTCGCGGTCAGCCGCGTGGTGGGCGCCAGCCGCGACCCGCTGCAACCCCGCCACCTGGCGACGCTCGATGAACTCTGGCGCACCCGCCATTGCAGCCGCGAGCAGGCCCTCGACCTGCTGCCTGCGCTGTTCGACGCCTTCGGCTGCCAGCACGACGCGCCCCTGGAAAGCGACTACGAGCAGCTGCGCGAGGAAAGCGCCGAGATGGCCTGGATCGCCACCGAGGGCAACATGTTCAACCACCTCACCGACCGCGTCGCCGACCTGGAAAGCGTGGTCGCCGCTCAGAACGCCAAGGGCCGGCCGATGAAGGCCAGCATCGAAGTCTCCGCCTCCGGCCGGGTGATGCAGACCGCCTACCGCGCGGTGCAGGTCGAGCGCGATTTCATCGACGCGGCCGGTGCCACCGTGCGGCGCCAGGTGCCCGGCTCCTTCGTCGAATTCATCCAGCGCAAGGCCGACGAGGCCGACGGCCGCATCGACCTCGCCTTCGACAGCAGCAACGCCCAGGGCATCTTCAAGATGACGGCAGGGACCTAGCAGGGCCTCCTCGTTGATGGGTTTCGCGGAGCTCGCGGAACGCCGCCCGCCCCATCCTACGGGCTACCCGCCAAGCGGAGTCGCCCCGGACACAGCCTGTGGGAGCGAATTCATTCGCGATGGAGTTCCCCCACTCCATGAGCGTCATTGCGCGCACCCATCCAGGACCGATGTGCTCGCCGGCGCGGAGTACATGAGGCGAAGCTCCGCCCGGTGGATGAAAAAAGCGTCATCCCCCTACCCAGCCACCATCATCGTGCTGGCGTGGGCGGTTTCCATCGCCCATGAAAAAGGCCGCTTCACGGAGCGGCCCCTTGTCATTGCCTGTCGGGTCAGTCGACCAGGGCCAGGGTGCCCTTCATCATCGAGACGTGGCCGGGGAAGGAGCAGAAGAACTCGTAGCTCTCGCCAGCGGCCAGCTTGGATACGTCGATGGTGGTGGTCGCGGTCTCGCCGCCGCCGATCAGCTTGGTGTGGGCGATGATGCGGGCGTCGTCGGCCTTGAGGTAGTCCTTGTCGACACCGGCGGTCATGCCTTCGGTGGCGATGGCCTGGGCGTCGGCGGTCTTGCTCAGGACCCAGTTGTGGCCCATCACGTTCTTGGGCAGCTTGCCGACGTGCTTGAGGTTCACGGTGAAGGTCTTGCAGCTTTTGCTGACCTTGATTTCCTTCGTGTTGAAGGTCATCTGATCAGTGCCTTCCACGTCCACCGAACATTCAGCAGCCAGCAGAGGGGCACTGGCCAGGGCCAGCACGGATGCAACGACGAGCTTGCGAATCATTGGAGTCTCCTTGGCAGGTAGGGCCGGATCAGCCCAGAGGGGAGACTGCCTGAGTCGGCGTGGAGTTCCCATAACCTGCGTCAACAAACCGCAGGAATCCCGCGCCCTGCGCAGGGGCTATCACGGTCATCGAGACAATCAAACGGCGCCTCGCCAGCGCGGCGCGGAGAATGGCCGCATCCCAGACCGAGGAGCGCCACCATGAACGTCCTGCAAAGCCTGCTCGCCGCCTACGCCGCCGGAGCCAGCGGCAACTGCGACGACTGATCCGCCACACCCGCCCCTACCGTTCGGAAGCTGCGTCCACGCGCCGCTTCCGGGACGCCACGCGAGCCGTTAATCTTGCCGACTTTTTTCGGGAGTCGACCATGACCTTGCGCTCCGTGTGCGTATTCTGCGGTGCCAGCCCCGGCGCCAATCCGATCTACCAACGTGCCGCCAGCGACCTGGGTCGCACCCTGGCCGAGCGTGGCCTGACGCTGGTCTACGGCGGTGGCGCGGTCGGCCTGATGGGCACCGTGGCCGATGCCGCCCTGGCGGCCGGTGGCGAGGTGATCGGCATCATCCCGCAGAGCCTCAAGGAGGCCGAGATCGGCCACAAGGGCCTGACCCGCCTGGAAGTGGTGGACGGCATGCACGCCCGCAAGGCCCGCATGGCCGAACTGGCCGACGCCTTCATCGCCCTGCCCGGCGGCCTGGGCACCCTGGAGGAACTCTTCGAGGTATGGACCTGGGGCCAGCTCGGCTACCACAGCAAGCCCCTGGGCCTGCTGGAGGTGAACAGCTTCTACGGCAAGCTCACCGAATTCCTCGACCACCTGGTGGAAGAGCGCTTCGTACGCGACCAGCATCGCGGCATGCTGCAGGTCGGCGGCGCCCCGGACATCCTGCTGGAGCGCCTGGAAGCCTGGCGCCCCACCGTGGCGCCCAAGTGGGTCGATCGCAAACCCCACTGATCCCTCTGGACAGCCCGGACGGCCGTGCCCCAGCATGCCGCCTGGGCTGACCCGGCCCGCCGAACGGACGTGGCCCGCCCCATGAAGAAGCTTTTCATCGCCCTGCTCCTGGGCCTTGCGCTCTATGGCGTGCAGCAACGCCATCCAGGCCTGCTCCAGGGCCTCACCGGCGCACCCGCAGCCAGCGTAACCAGCACCAGCGCGCCGTTGCGCCAGGCCTTCGAGGATCGCCGCAGCGACCTGCAGGTCGAGGGTCGTGCCGTGGTCACCCGCGTGTTGCGCGACGACCTCAAGGGCAGTCGCCACCAGCGCTTCCTGATGCGTACCGACGACGGCCTGAGCCTGCTGGTGGCGCACAACATCGACCTGGCGCCCCGCGTCGAGGGCCTGCGCGAAGGCGACACGATCGAGTTCGCCGGCGAATACGAATGGAACGACAAGGGTGGGGTGATCCACTGGACCCACCACGACCCACGCGGCCGCCACCCGGGCGGCTGGCTGAGGCACAACGGCAGGACCTACCAATAGGGAGCGTGCGATGAGCGAGGACGAAGGGCGCATCAAGGTCTACTACAACAGCGCCTGCCCCGTGTGCCGGGCGGGCATCGAAGGGCAGAAGGACAAGTCCACCGCCTGCGAGATCGAGTGGGCCGACGTGCACGCCGACAACCAGGCGGTGGAGGAAATCGGCGAGGCGCTGGAGTACGTCCGCGAGCGCCTGCACCTGGTGGACGAACAGGGCGTTAAGCGCATGGGCGTGGACGCCTTCATCGTGCTCTGGCGCCACTCGCCGAAGGAGCGCTGGAAGGCCCGCCTGCTCTCCCTGCCGCTGATCCACGGGCTGGCGCAACTGGGCTACAAGGCCTTCGCCCGCCTGCTCTATCTCTGGAACCGCTCGAAACGACACTGGTGAACATGGACATACTCGAACGCATCGACGACAAGGACCGCCAGCGCCTGGTGGAGGTCTGGGAGGCCGCCGTGCGCGCTACCCACCACTTCCTCGGCGAGGACGACATCCAGTTCTTCAAGCCGCTGGTGCGCGACGCCTACCTGGACTCGGTGAAGCTGGCCTGCAGCCGCGATGCCGAGGGGCGCATCCAGGGCTTCATCGGCACCGCCGAGGGCAAGGTGGAAATGCTCTTCGTCGACCCGGCGCTGCATGGCCAGGGCATCGGCCGCGAACTGCTGCTGCACGCCATCGCCAACGAGGGCGCGACGGCGGTGGAGGTCAACGAGCAGAATCCGCAGGCCGTGGGCTTCTACCTGCACATGGGCTTCGAGGTGGAAAGCCGCTCGGAGCTGGACGGGTCGGGCAAGCCGTTTCCCATCCTGCACCTGCGCCTGAAGGGCTGCTGAGACACGGAGCCCGACCTATACGGCCAACTCCCACAGCGGCATCACCGTGACCCGCACGTCCGGGTCGTGGCTGCCGCCACCGAGGATCACCCCCCGCAGGGGCGACACGTCGGAGAAGTCGCGACCCCAGCCCAGGGTGATGTGCTCCAGGTCCGGGAGGATGTTGTTGGTGGGGTCGAAATCCACCCAGCCGTTGCGCGGGCAGTACACCGAAACCCAGGCGTGGGAGGCGTCGGCGCCGATCAGGCGGGGCTGCCCGGGCGGCGGCTGGGTCAGCAGGTAGCCGCTGACGTAGCGTGCGGCCAGGCCCTTGGAGCGCAGGCAGGCGAGCATCAGGTGGGCGAAGTCCTGGCACACGCCGCGACGGCGCTCCAGCACCTCGGTCAGCGGGGTCGCCACCTGGGTGGCCTCGGCGTCGAAATCGAAGCCGGTGAAGATCTTTTCCATCAGCGCGGCAGCGCAGAGCAACAGCGGCCGGCCGAGGGGGAAGCAGTCCTCGGCGAAGTCGGCGAACTGGCGCTTGATGCGCACGTAGGGCGACTCGACCCGATAGCGGCAGGCCTCCAGCGCCTCGGCCCCCAGCGGACGCCCGGTGAAGGCCTGGCCGGCCAGTGCCAGCTCCCAGGGGGGCGAGCTGTCCAGCGCATGGGGGCCGCGGGGCAGCACTTCCACCAGCAGCCGCGCGTTGACCTGCAATTGGTCGTGGGGCCGCTCGAAGGCGAGGCGGCACAGCGGGTTGCCGAACACGTCGAGCCCTTCGCTGCGCGAGGACGGCGCCGGGTTGATCTCCAGGTCCTGCCCGCTGCACAGCTGCCAGGGGCACTCGCGCGGCCACAGGTGCACCAGCTGCTGGGCCAGCGACACCGGCGCGGCGTAGCGGTAGTGGGTGTCGTGGAACACCTGGTAGCGCGCGCCCTGGGGGGCGACGGAGGCGGCTTGGGAGTGCATCAGGTGGATACCGTTTGCTGGCTGACGTCGTCGACATGGGCAAAATAGCGCAAAGCGAGGCGATCCGAGACCTGGCCGACCATCTGGCCGATCTCGCCGAGCAGGTGCGCCAACCCCTCCAGCACCTCGTCGAGGCTGTCGCTGCCGAACAGCGGGTTTTCCAGGGTGCCCAGGTCGAAGGCCAGCAGGCGGCCGATCAGGCCGCTCAGCATCAGCTCCTGGGGCGCGCCGAATTCCTCGTGCAGCCGGCCCAGCGAGCGCTCCAGGGCCTGCAGCTGGAACCGCAGCGCATGGGGGTTCTGCTCGTGCAGCAGAAGCAGGTCGAGCACCGGGATCAGCTGCGGCGAGGCCAGGTAGCGCGAGCGGTAGGTGATGGTGCTGTTGCCCAGCTCCAGCAGCCACTCCAGGGCGCCCGGGTCCCAGGCCGCACCGCCGCGCAGGAAGCCGGCGATGCTCTCGGCGAAGAAGCTCACCCGTTCGATGCGCCGGCCGATCATCAGGAAGCGCCAGCCGTCGTCGCGGGTCATGTCGTCGAGGGCGAAGCCGGAGAGCGCCGCCAGTGACATCAGCAGGCGGCTGAGGAAGTCCAGGGCGTCGCCCAGGTCCATGCGCGCCGGGTCCAGCCCCTGGGCTTCCTGCTGGAGTTCCAGCACCGCGTGCCAGTTTTCCCGCGAGAGGCGGCCGCGCACCTGGGCCGCCGCCCAGTGCAGGCGACGCAGGTTGGCGCTGAGGCTGAAGGCCCAGTCATCGCTGAGCAGCGCCTGGAGCAGGCGTCGGTCCAGGGGCTCGTCGCCGGGCGGCAGCTGGCCCAGGGCCTCGGCCAGCTCCAGCGCGGCCTGCCGGGCCCGCTCGTCCCCGTCGGCATCGACGTAGCGCGACAGCACCACGCGCAGCAGCCGCGCGGCGTCATCGCAACGTTCGGCATAGCGGCCGAACCAGAACAGGTTCTCCACCACCCGCGAGGGCAGGTAGGGGTCCTGGCGGATCAGGTCGCGCACACCGAGGATGCGCGGGCGCAGGGGCTCCCCGGTCACCGGCCGGTCGGCGAGCACCCAGGTGTCCTTGCTGGCACCGCCGCGCTGCATGGACACCACTTCGGCGTCCGCCTCGGAGGCCACGCGCGTGAGGCCGCCGGGCATCACCCAGTAGCCGCCGTCGGCGGTGGCCACGGCGAACACGCGCATGCCGATGGCCCGCGAGTGCAGGGCGCCGCGCTCGCCTTCGGCCTGCCACACCGGCGCCTGGGACAACTGCGCCTGGCGCTGGGCGACATAGGCGTGGGGCCGTGCCTGCAGGCGCTTGCGCAGTGCATCCAGCGCGTGCGGCGCCAGGTTGTGGCCGAACACCGGCTCGAAGCTCTGCGACGGGAAGGCCGGCTTGATCACCAGGCCCTCCAGGGCGCCGAGGGTTTCCTGCAGCACGCCGGGGGTGCCGCACCAGCGGGTGCCGACGGTGGGCAGCAAGAGTTCCTCGCCGAACAGGCGGCGGTTGACGGCGGGCAGGAAGCCCAGCAGGCCGGGGGACTCCAGTACGCCGCTGCCCAGGGCGTTGGCCACCAGCACGCGGCCACGGCGCACGGCGTCGAGCAGGCCGGGCACGCCGAGGGCCGAGTCGGTGCGCAGCTCGAGGGGGTCGCAGAAATCGTCATCCAGGCGGCGCAACACGGCGTGCACGCGCTTCAGGCCGCCCAGGGTCTTGAGGTAGAGGGTGGCGTCGCGCACGGTCAGGTCGTGGCCCTCCACCAGGGGGAAGCCCAGCTGGCGCGCGAGGTAGAGGTGCTCGAAGTAGGTCTCGTTGAAACGCCCCGGCGTTAGCAGCACCACCAGGGGCGTCTCGCCGTCGCCGGGGGCCTGGCGGATCAGCGTCTCCTGCAACGCGCGGAAGTAGCCGGCCAGGTACTGCACGCGCAGGTCGCGGTACAGCTCCGGGAAGGCGCGCGAGACGATCTGCCGGTTCTCCAGCGCATAGCCGGCACCGGAGGGCGCCTGGGTGCGGTCGGCGAGCACGTGCCACTGGCCGTCGGCATCGCGCGCCAGGTCGACCGCGTAGCTGTGCAGGTAGGTGCCGCCGATGGCCTGCACGCCCTGGCAGGGCCAGAGGAAGCTGGTGTGGCCGAATACCAGCTCGCTGGGCAGCAGGCCTTCGGCGATGAGTTTCTGCTCGCCGTAGACGTCGGCCAGCACGGCGTTGAGCAGGCGCGCGCGCTGGGCCACGCCCTGGGCGATGGGCTGCCATTGCTCGGCGGAAATCAGGTTGGGCAGCAGGTCCAGCTCCCAGGGGCGGTCGGTGCCCTTGGGGTCGGCGTAGACGTTGTAGGTGACGCCGTTTTCCTGGATCTGCCGCGCCAGCAGTTCCTGGCGCTGGCGCAACTGGGCGGCGCTGCTGCGCTGCAGCTGGAGGTACAGGCGCAGCCAGTGCGGACGCACCTCGCCGGTGGCGTCGAGCAGCTCGTGGTAGGCCGTGTCGGTCAGGGGGTAGTGGGCAAGCAGGTCGGACATCTGGTACTCGCGAATGGATGCGCCCGTTCTCAATTGTAATCCTGGGTGCCGCCGCAGCCGGCCGGACGCCAGGCTGCGGCGGCGCACAGCTTAATGGCGACGCAGGTCCAGGGTCATTGGCAGTTCGTCGCTCCTTTGCGGCTGTGCGACCTGCAGCTTGCCGGGGCTGTGGCCGAGGCGGAAGAAGCGCGCCAGGCGCCGGCTCTCGGCCTCATAGGCGTTGACCGGGAAGCTGTCGTAGCTGCGCCCGCCGGGGTGCGCGACGTGGTACTGGCAACCGCCGAGGGAGCGCTGCATCCAGGTGTCCACCAGGTCGAACACCAGGGGCGCGTGGACGCCGATGGTGGGTTGCAGGCAGGAGGCGGGCTGCCAGGCGCGGTAGCGCACGGCGCCGACGAATTCGCCGACCCGGCCGGTGCTCTGCAGGGGCACCGGCTCGCCGTTGCAGGTGAGCACGTAACGGTCCGGGGCCAGGCCGCCGAGCTTGAGCTGCACCCGCTCCAGGGACGAATCGACGTAGCGCACGGTGCCGCCGGCGGCGCCCTCCTCGCCCAGCACGTGCCAGGGTTCCAGGGCCTGGCGCAGTTCCAGTTCGATGCCCTTGGCCATGAAGTCGCCGTACTTGGGGAAGCGGAACTCGAAGTGCGGCGCAAACCACTCGCCGCGCACCGGGTAGCCCGCCTCGTTGAGCTCGTGCAGCACGTCGTCGAAGTCCTGCTGGACGAAGTGCGGCAGGAGGAAACGGTCGTGTAGCTCGGTGCCCCAGCGCGCCAGCTTCGGCGGCGCGTAGGGCTGTTCCCAGAAGCGCGCCACCAGGCCGCGCAGCAGCAGTTGCTGGGCCAGGCTCATGCGCGCGTGGGGCGGCATCTCGAAGGCGCGCAGCTCGAGGAGGCCGAGGCGGCCGCTGCTGCTGTCGGGCGAGTAGAGCTTGTCGATGCAGAATTCGGCGCGGTGGGTGTTGCCGCTGACATCCACCAGCAGGTTGCGCAGCAGGCGATCCACCAGCCAGGGCGGGCAGTCGGCGCCGGGCTCGGGCATCTGCGCGAAGGCCACCTCCAGTTCGTACAGGGCGTCGTTGCGCGCCTCGTCCACCCTGGGGGCCTGGGAGGTGGGGCCGATGAAGAGGCCGGAGAACAGGTACGACAGCGAGGGGTGGTTGTGCCAGTAGCTGATCAGGCTGCGCAGCAGGTCGGGGCGGCGCAGGAAGGGCGAGTCCGCCGGGGTGGCGCCACCGAGGACGAAGTGGTTGCCGCCACCGGTGCCGACATGGCGGCCGTCGACCATGAATTTCTCGCTGGCCAGGCGCGTCTGCCGCGCGGCCTCGTAGAGGAATTCGGTGCGCTCGACCAACTCCTCCCAACTGCTGGAGGGGTGGATGTTCACCTCGATGACGCCCGGGTCCGGGGTGACGCGGAATACGTTCAGGCGCGGGTCGCCGGGCGGCTCGTAGCCCTCCAGCAGCACCGGGCACTCCAGCTCGCGCGCGGTGGCCTCGATGGCGGCGACCAGTTCCAGCCAGGGGTCGAGTTCCGCCAGTGGCGGCATGAACAGGTACAGGCGCCCGTCGCGGGGCTCGGCGCACAGGGCGGTGCGGACCACGCCGGCAGCCGACTGGTAGAGGCCGGGCGCGGCCTCGGCCTGGCCCTTGGCTTGCGCACCCTGGCGCAGCTGGGTGCGGATCTGCGCGGCACGACGCAGCGGCGGGAAGGCCTGGCCGGGGTCGGCGGCGTGGATGTAGGGGTAGTCGGCCTCGCTGACCCAGGGTTGCGAATCCAGCGGCAGGCGGTAGCCCATCGCCGAATCGCCCGGCAGCAGGCGGCAGTGCTCGTCGCGCAGGAACCAGGAGCCGGTCTGCCAGCCATCGCCAGCGGCGTTGCGCCCCAGCGGCAGCACCTGCCCGACGATCTCGCCCAGACCCTGCTCGAAGACCTTGCGCAGGCGCTCGCGCTCCAGCGGGTCGGCGAGGCGGGCGTCCTCGGGGGTGACGTTGACCGGCAGCCGGCGCTCGCGCCAGAGGTAGTAGTACCAGTCCTCGTAGGCCGGGAAGATGCCGTCGGCGGCCAGGCCCAGGCGGCCGGCCAGCTGCGCGAGGAAGCGCCCGGCCAGCTCGGCGCTGGCGTCGTAGCCGCGGGTCTCGTCGGCGAACAGGGCCGGGTCGTTCCAGATCGGCTCGCCATCGCGGCGCCAGAAGCAGTTCAGCGACCAGCGCGGCAGTTGCTCGCCCGGGTACCACTTGCCCTGGCCGAAGTGCACCAGGCCGTTGGGGGCGTAATGCCCGCGCAGGCGATGGAACAGCTCGGCGGCCAGGCGGCGCTTGTTCGGCCCTAGGGCGGCGGTGTTCCACTCCGGGTCGTCGGGGTAGTCGATGGCGACGAAGGTGGGTTCGCCCCCCATGGTCAGGCGTACGTCGCGGGCCAGCAGGTCGCGGTCGATGCGCCGGCCAAGCTCGAGGATCGCCGCCCATTGCTCGTCGCTGTAGGGCCGTGTGACCCGGGGCGCTTCCCAGATGCGCTCGATGCGCATGTCGTGGGAGAACTCGCATTCGCACTCGTCCACCGCACCGCTGATGGGCGCCGCGGACGACGGCTCGGGGCTGCAGGCGAGCGGTACGTGGCCTTCGCCGGCGAACAGGCCGGAGGTGGGGTCGAGGCCGATCCAGCCGGCGCCAGGCAGGTACACCTCGCACCAGGCGTGGAGGTCGGTGAAGTCCACCTCGGTGCCGCTGGGGCCGTCGAGGGCCTTCTGGTCGGCGGTGAGCTGGATCAGGTAGCCGGAGACGAAACGCGCCGCCAGGCCGATATGGCGCAGCAGCTGCACCAGCAGCCAGGCGGAGTCGCGGCAGGAGCCGGAGCCCAGTTCCAGGCTCTGCTCGGGCGTTTGCACGCCGGGCTCCATGCGGATCAGGTAGCGGATGTCGCGGGAGACGCGCTGGTTGAGCGCCACCAGGAAGTCGACGCTGGCGCGCGGGGTGAGGTCGATGGCGGCGAGGTACCTGGCGAACAGCGGCGTGGCCGGCTGGCGGCTGAGGTAGGGCGCCAGCTCGCGCTGCTCGTCGGCGGTGTAGGCGAAGGGTGCCTGCTCGGCATAGGGCTCGAGGAAGAAGTCGAAGGGGTTGAACACCGCCATCTCGACGACCAGGTCCACCTCGACCTTGAGCTCACGGGTCTTTTCCGGGAACACCAGGCGCGCCAGGTAGTTGCCCTGGGGGTCCTGCTGCCAGTTGATGAAGTGCTTGCCCGGCTCGACCTTCAGCGAATAGCCGAGGACGCGCGTGCGGCTGTGGGGCGCCGGGCGCAGGCGGACGATCTGCGGACCGAGGGCGACCTCGCGGTCGTAGCGGTAATGGGTGACGTGGTGCAGTGCGACGTGGATCGACACGGCGTGCCTCCTGCGAGCCTGAGCGATGGCCTTGCTGCGCAAGTCTCATGCCAGCGCGCAAGGTGCTGTTTTGTCGATGGGTGCGCCCCGCGCCGGCACTGGAACGGGGCTCGGGACGCACTGCTTCGAACGGCGCGCACGAAAATGGTTCGCGTCGCGTGCCGGCGGCTTTCGGGTCAGCGCCTGAGCATAGTCGGGGAAGATGACGGGCGTGGGGGCGGTTAGGGGAGCGTAGGTTGGGTTGAGGTACGAAGCCCAACGACGCGGTTTTGGGTCCGCACCGTTGGGCCTCGCTGCGCTCGGCACCAACCTACAGGTCGCTAGCTGCGACAGGCGCCAGGCAGGCCGGCGATCCAGCGTTCGAGCAGGTCGAGGCCCTCGCGGTGGACGGAGGAGCGGCCGAGCTCGGGCATCATGACGCTGGGGTCGGTGCTTTCGACGCGGTAGGTGAGCACGGATTCCTCCGGCTTGCCCGGGTGGATGTCCACCAGGCGGTCGCCGGAGCCCTTGCCGGCGGCCACGGGCTGCTTGCACAGGCCGAAGTTGATGCCCATCGGCGCGGCGGCGTCGAGGAACAGGCCGGAGGTGCGCGCCGGGCCCTTGGGGTTGTGGCAATGCCCGCAGTTGGCGTCGAGGTAGCTGCGGGCCTGCAACTCCAGGCTCTCGCCGTCGCGCGGCTGGCCGAACAGGGCGTTGCGCGGGACGCTGGCCACCGCTGCCGGCAGGCCGCTGAGGAAGCCGCGCCTCTGCCAGTGGACGAGCTGGTTGTCGGGCCCGTCGGCATAGACCAGGTCCTTGTTCAGGTGCCGCGCCTTGGGGCCGAGCGGGCGCACGCCCTCGCCGTGGCGCTCCTCGTGGCAGCCGGCGCACTGGTTGGCGTCGGGCACCTGGTAGTCGACGGCGAGGCGTTCGCCCTTCGCATCCAGCAGCTCCAGGTCGAAGCTGGCCCCGGCCCATTCCAGGGTGGCCTCCTTCTGTGCCTCGTCCCAGACGTAGGGCAGCGCCATCCAGCCGTCCTTCTGCCGCAGCAGGATGCGCGTCTCCACCAGGCGCACGCGGTCCAGGGCCAGGCCTTCGCGGGGGTCGCGGTCGTCCTGGCCGTTCTTCAGCAGGCGGCCCTGTTCGTCGCGGGGGTAGTAGAAGGTCTTGGTCAGCACGGTGCCGACGGGGTAGTCGAAGTGGTCTTCGCCATACTGCGCCGCCTGCCCGTCGGGCATCCACAGGGTGCGCATCTTGTGGGCGTAGTCGGTGAACAGCGGGGTATTGAGGTCGTAGGGCAGCACCGCGGCCATCGGCTGCAGGTGGCCGTCGGCCAGGCGCAGCATGCCCCACTCGCTGAGTTTCTCGGGGTAGGCGTCGCCTTCGGGCATGAAGCGCGGCTCCGGCTGCCGGCCGCAGGCGGCGAGCAGCAGGAGGGCGATCAACAGCAGGCCTCGCTTCATGCGCCGGGAGCCTCCTTGGCCGAGCCCAGGACGATTTCCGGCAGCGCCGGCAGCTTGCAGCGATGGGCGGACATGTCGGTGGTGATGTTCTTGTAGCCGTTGGGGCCGTCGACGTTGATCAGCACCGCCTCGCCGTTGTCGACGCAGATGCCCAGCTCCGCCGGGAGCTTGCCGTCCACCAGCTTGGCCGGGTTGACGTAGCCGTCCCAGAGGATGTCGGGCAGCCGCCCGCCGAGGCCGAACTTGGCGACCTTGAGGGCCTTGAGCTCGAGGTTGTCGGGGCTGTCGCCACCCGGGCCGAAGCGGTTGCCGTGGATGGCGATGCGCTCGGGGTAGGGGTCGAAGTTCTCCGAGGTGGAGAGGTTGGTGTAGCCGGTGCTGAAGTAGCTGCTGACGATGACGTTGGCGGTGCGGTGGCCGCTGATGTCGTTGTCGAAGATCTCCACGTCGTCGTTGGAGTTGATCACCACGCCGGAGCCCGCCGGCACGCTGGCCACGGGGGTGCCCTTGTGGCCGAAGTTGTCGTGGTCGTTGTCCTTGACCTGGTTGCGGTAGACGCGGGTGCCGTGCCCCGGCTGCTGCAGGTTGGGCATGTTGAACACGAGGATGCCGCCGGTGTTGCCGGTGGCGAGGTTGTCGTAGACGTCGGCGCCGATGGTGTTCTCGATCTCGATGCCGGCCACGTTGCGCTCGGCGCGGCTGTTGCGCACCACGACGTTGCGCGACTGGCCGACGTAGATGCCGGCGTCGGAGGCGCCGATGGCCACGGCGCCTTCGATCAGGGTGTTCTCGGTCTGCACCGGGTAGATGCCGTAGGCGCCGTTCTCGGTGGCCGGGCCGTTGGTCCATTCGGTGCGCACGTTGCGGATGACGATGTTCTTGCCGCCCACCACCTTGAGCGCGTCGCCCTTGGTGTCTTCCAGGGCCAGGTCCTCGATGGTGAAGTCGGAGGCGTCCACCAGCAGCCCTTCGGCACCGGCCTTCTGGCCCTTGAAGTTGAGGATGGTCTTGTCCATCCCGGCGCCCTTGATGGTGACGCCACTGGCCTTGAGGCTGAGGCTGCGGTCGAGCTGGTAGGTACCGGCGGGAATCTCGATGACGGTGCCCGGCTTGGCCTTGATCAGCTTGGCCTGCAGCTCCTTCTGGAAATCCACGTGGGTGGTGGGCGTCTTGTCCTGCTCGCCGCAGCCGGCCAGCAGCACCGAGAGCGCGAGAAGGGAAAGGGAGGCGATACGCATGGCGGGCTCCGTCGTTGTTTTTATGAGATTGGAACTATAGTGCCAAAAACATTTTGTAACCAGTCCCTTCAAGAACCCATCCGGGGCAAGAAAGCGGGCGACTGAAGTCACCCCCTGCATCCCGTGGACCGTGGACCGTGGCTGGAAACGAAAACGCCAGCACGGGGCTGGTGTCTTCATTTCACGGCACGGCGGATCAGCGCGGTACCGGGGGGCGCTTGCCGGGCTTCTTGGCGCCCTTACCGGCGCCGCTCTTCTCCGCCTGGCGCCGGGCCTGGGCCGCAGCCTTGGCTTCCTCGCGCTTGTCCCAGGGCTTGCTGCCGTCGCTGGCACGGGGCGGCAGGCCGGTGTGCTGGGTGAGCATGGCCTTGCCGACCTTCTTGCTGCCGGCCGGGGTGGAGTTCTTGCGGCGGGCGCTCTGGTAGCCGTCGGTTTCCGGCTGGTGGGTGGGGATCAGCTGGTGCTTGCCGTTGCCGATCAGGTCGGCGCGGCCCATGCGCTCCAGCGCGGCACGCAGCATCGGCCAGCCCTTGGGATCGTGGTAGCGCAGGAAGGCCTTGTGCAGGCGGCGCTGCTCCTCGCTCTTGACGATCTTCACCCCTTCGCTCTTGTAGGTGACCTTGCGCAGAGGGTTCTTGCCCGAGTGGTACATGGCGGTGGCGCTGGCCATGGGCGAGGGGTAGAAGGCCTGCACCTGGTCGGCGCGGAAGCCGTTGCGCTTGAGCCACAGGGCGAGGTTCATCATGTCCTCGTCTGTGGTGCCGGGGTGGGCGGCGATGAAGTACGGGATCAGGTACTGCTCCTTGCCCGCCTCCTTCGAGTACTTCTCGAACATCTGCTTGAAGCGGTCGTAGCTGCCGATGCCGGGCTTCATCATCTTGTCCAGCGGGCCGCGCTCGGTGTGCTCCGGGGCGATCTTCAGGTAGCCGCCGACGTGGTGGGTGACCAGCTCCTTGACGTACTCGGGCGACTCGACGGCGAGGTCGTAGCGCAGGCCCGAGGCGATGAGGATCTTCTTCACCCCTGGCAGGGCGCGTGCCTTTCGGTACAGCTCGATGAGCGAGCTGTGGTCGGTGTTGAGGTTCTCGCAGATGCCGGGGAACACGCAGGACGGCTTGCGGCAGTGACGCTCGATCTCCGGGTCCTTGCAGGCGATGCGGTACATGTTGGCGGTCGGGCCGCCGAGGTCGGACACGACGCCGGTGAAGCCGGGCAC
The DNA here is from genome assembly GCF_037153275.1 of Pseudomonas sp. USHLN015. Lineage (NCBI taxonomy): Bacteria > Pseudomonadati > Pseudomonadota > Gammaproteobacteria > Pseudomonadales > Pseudomonadaceae > Pseudomonas > Pseudomonas sp. USHLN015. The sequence goes on along the minus strand of NZ_JBBCKP010000014.1, from coordinate 8,643 downwards.
CTTGTCACGCATCTCCTCGATCTCGCGCAGGATCGAGTCGTGGGAGCGGTTCTGGATGATGCGGCCCTCGTGCTCGGTGATGGAGCAGAAGGTGCAGCCGCCGAAGCAGCCACGCATGATGTTCACCGAGAAGCGGATCATCTCGTAGGCGGGGATCTTTTCCTTGCCGTAGGCCGGGTGCGGCACCCGCGCGTAGGGCATGCCGAAGACGTAGTCCATCTCCTCGGTGGTCATGGGGATGGGCGGCGGGTTGAACCACACGTCGGTGTCGCCGTGGCGCTGCACCAGAGCGCGGGCGTTGCCCGGGTTGGTCTCCAGGTGCAGCACGCGGTTGGCGTGGGCATAGAGCACCGGGTCGTTGCGCACCTTCTCGAAGGACGGCAGGCGGATCACGGTCTTCTCGCGGGTCAGGCGCGGGTTGGGCAGCAGCTGCACCACCTTGGCCTCGTTCGGGTCCTCGACCGGGCCCTTCTCCTGCTCGATGGCGCAGGCGGCGGTGTCCTGGGTGTTGACGTAGGGGTTGATGATCTTGTCGACCTTGCCCGGGCGGTCGATGCGGGTGGAGTCGATCTCGAACCAATCTTCCGGGGTGTCGCGGCGGATGAAGGCGGTGCCGCGGATGTCGGTGATCGAGTCGATCGTCTCGCCCTGGGCCATGCGCTGGGCGATCTCCACCACGGCGCGCTCCGCGTTGCCGTAGAGGAGGATGTCGGCGCAGGCATCGATCAGGATCGAGTGGCGGACCTTGTCCTGCCAGTAGTCGTAGTGGGCGATGCGGCGCAGCGAGGCCTCGATGCCACCCAGCACGATGGGCACGTGGGTGTAGGCCTCCTTGCAGCGCTGGCTGTACACCAGGCTGGCGCGGTCCGGTCGACGCCCGGCGACGCCACCCGGGGTGTAGGCGTCATCGGAGCGGATCTTCTTGTCGGCGGTGTAGCGGTTGATCATCGAATCCATGTTGCCGGCGGCGACGCCGAAGAACAGGTTGGGCTCGCCGAGCTTCATGAAGTCGTCCTTCGAGCGCCAGTCCGGCTGGGCGATGATGCCGACGCGGAAGCCCTGGGCCTCCAGCAGGCGGCCGATGATCGCCATGCCGAACGAAGGATGATCGACGTAGGCATCACCGGTGACAATGATGATGTCGCAGGAGTCCCAGCCAAGTTGGTCCATCTCCGCCCGACTCATTGGCAGGAAAGGTGCAGGACCGAAACATTCGGCCCAGTACTTCGGATAGTCGAACAGCGGCTTGGCGGCTTGCATGGCAGGGACCGTCGGATCTCAGGTGAAAAAGCGGGCGCGAAATATAGCACAAAAAATGAACAAGTCCGACTTTGGCAGTAGGTTTTCCGATGCCTTTTCCAGCCGGCGACATATAGCTGTCATCACTTTGATACCTAATGGCTATACTCCTGCCGATAACAATACCGCCCGCCCCCCAGTGGTTACGGGCACAAGGAGCGTGCGGTGCTTCGCCTAATCCATCTGACAATGATTCTGCTGGGCATCCTCGGCCTCTGCGGCCAGACCAGCGCAGCTCCCTTCCAGTTGCAGGCCGACAGCAGCGGCACCCCCTTGAACACCCATATAGAGCTGCTGGAAGACGCCAGCGGGACACTCGGCATCGCCGACATGGCCGATCCGGCCGTGCAGTCGCGCTTCGTTCCGGCGGATGGACGCGCCTCCGTGGGGCAGAGCCGCAGTGCCTGGTGGGTAAAGGTGCAACTCAGCCGCAGCGCCGATGCGCCCGCACAGTGGTGGCTGGAGAACTCGGGCATCACCGTCTACCGCGTGCGCCTCTACCTGCCCGATGGCCAGGGCGGCTGGAGCGAACGCGAGACCAGCGAGTCGGTGCCCTTCGCCGAAGGCCGTGACTTCGACTACCGGCGCATGGTGTTCCGCCTGCCGGAACTCGGCACGGAACCGCTGACCTTCTACTTCCGCAGCTACGACCCGGCGGGCAACTCCTTTCCGCTCAAGGTCTGGCAGCTGGATGACCTGCAGGACCTGCGCGCCACCGAGGACATGGGCTTCGGCCTGATCTACGGGGTGATCCTGGCGCTGTTCCTCTACAACCTGTTCATCCTCGTGGCCCTGCGTGACAAGGCCTACCTCTGGTACGTACTGGCCACCGGTTGCGCCCTGGTGTTCATCCTCAGCATGACCGGCCACGGCTTCCAGTACTTCTGGGGCGGCTCGCCGGTGCCCTTCTGGCTCGACCGCATCAGCCTGCCCTCGCTCTGGGGCATCTTCGTCATGCGCTTCACCCAGGAGCTGCTGTACACCCGACGCGGGCTGGTCTGGGCCGAGCGCGCCTTCAATGTAAGTTGCGTGCTCTATGCGATCGCCATCCTGATCAACGCCTTCGGCTACCGCGCCGAGGGCGCCCTACTGATCGCCATCACGCCCATCGTCACCGTGCCCACCGCGCTGATCAGCGCCGGGGTGCGCTGGTACCAGGGCTTCATCCCGGCGCGCTTCTACCTGGTCGGTTACGGCACCGTGCTGGTCAGCACGGCGGTGCTGGTGATGCGCGCGGCGGGGATCATCCAGCCCACCAACTTCACCGCCTACATGTTCCCCATCGCCGTGGCGGCGGAGTCGATCCTGTTCTCCTTCGCCCTCGCCTACCGCATCCAGATGCTCAAGCAGGAAAAAGCCGCCGCGCTGGAGCAGGTGGACCGCGAGAAGACCGCGCGCCTGGCGCAGATGCAGGCCAGTGCCGACGAACTGCAGGCCGCCGTGGCCAACCGCACCGCCGAACTGGCGGCCGCCAACCAGCGCCTGTGCGAACGCGAGCAGGAGCTGGAGCACGCGGCCTTCCATGATGCCCTCACCGACCTGCCCAACCGCCGCTACCTGATCGAGCGCGCCGAAACCGCCCTGGCCAACGCCGGCCGGCGCAGCGAGACGGTGGCGCTGATGCTGATCGACCTGGACCACTTCAAGCCGATCAACGACAAGTACGGGCACGATGCCGGCGACGCGATGCTGCGCAGCATCGGCCAGCGCCTGCGCGAGCACGTGCGGGGGGGCGACAGCGTGGCGCGCCTGGGCGGGGACGAGTTCGCGGTGCTGATCTGCGGGCCGGACGCCGAGCCCCACGCCCGGGAGATCGCCGAGCGCCTGCTGGCCGAGCTGGCGGAGCCGGTGCACTACGGCGCCCAGAAGCTGACGGTGACCATCAGCATAGGTGTCGCGCTCTACCCGCAACATGCACGGCAGTTCGCCGGCCTCTACAAGACCGCCGACCAGGCGATGTACAAGGTCAAGGAGAAGGGCCGCTCGGGCTTCGCGATCTTCGGCGCGGACGGCGAACTGTCCAGCGAGGCACGCCTGGAGCTGGACGTGCTGAAGGTACCCAGCGGCCTGGTCTGAGCCTCAGCTCAGGTAACGACGCGGCACCCGTGCGGTGACCTTGGTGAGCAGCTCGTAGCCGATGGTGCCGCAGGCGGCGGCCAGCTCGTCCACCGGCAGCTGCGCCCCCCACAGCTCCACCGCGTCGCCTTCGACGGCCTCGGGCAGGTCGGTCAGATCCACCGCCAGCATGTCCATCGACACCCTCCCCGCCAGCGGCGCACGCTGGCCACGGATCACCACCGGCGTGCCGCTGGGCGCGTTGCGCGGGTAGCCGTCGGCGTAGCCGCAGCTGACGATGCCGATACGCGAGGGGCGCTCGGCGACCCAGGAGGCGCCGTAGCCAACGCTCTCACCTTCCGCGACATCCCGTACGGCGATCAGCTCGGCGGTCAGGCTCATGGCCGGCTTGAGCCCCAGTTCGCGCGCGGCGAGGTCGGCGAATGGGGTGGCGCCGTAGAGCATGATGCCGGGACGCACCCAGTCCATGTGGGCAGCGGGGATGGTGAGGATGGCGGCGGAGTTGGCCAGGCTGCGCTGGTCGAAATCCAGGTCCAGCAGGCCGAGGAAGCATTCCACCTGCTGCTCGGTGAGCGTGTGGCCACGCTCGTCGGCACAGGCGAAGTGGCTGATCAGGTTGAGTTCGGCCACCTTGCCGGCGCCATGCAGCAACCCGTGCCACTGGCGCAGGGCCTCGGTATCGAAGCCCAGGCGGTGCATGCCGGAATCCAGCTTCAGCCAGACATTCAGCGGGCGGCTGGTCTCGGCCACGAGCAGGGCCTCGGCCTGGCGCTCGCCCTGCACCACCACATCCAGCCCGAGCTGGGCGGCGATCAGGTACTCACGGGGCTCGAAGCAGCCCTCCAGCAGCAGGATGCGCGCGCGGTCATCCATGGCCCGGACCTCGGCGGCCTCCTCCAGGCACGCCACCGCATAGCCGTCGGCGACATCGTGGAGCACGCTGACCACCTCCCGCACGCCGTGCCCATAGGCATTGGCCTTGACCACCGCGAACACCTGGCGCCCCGGGGCACAGCGCTTGGCGACGGCATGGTTGTGGCGGATGGCGGAAAGGTCGACGGCGGCGATCAGCGGACGCATGGAAGGGGCTCATGAACGAAAACGGGCTCCCATGATAACGGCAAGGCGCCCCTCTTCATTGATCCATGGCGGGATTAGAGCTGGAAGCTGGAAGCTGGAAGCTGGAAGCTGGAAGCTGGAAGCTGGAAGCTGGAAGCTGGAAGCTGGAAGAGCCTGGGGGATCGACGGAGAGCGTCAACCCCTGGGCTCATTTGTTTTAGCAGCCCGGGCGTGGGGTGGACCACGCTTCACCGCTCCACCATGGCAGAGTCATGTCGGACGCCGATCGCGTGGGGCTCGCTGCGCGCTCTCCCCTCATACGGCACTTCCAGCTTCAGGCTTCCAGCTTTATTCGTCCTCGAAGTTGTAGCTGCCCGGCGCCAGGTTCTCGAAGCGCGAGTACTTGCCGAGGAAGGCCAGGCGCGCGGTGCCCAGGGGGCCGTTACGCTGCTTGCCGATGATGATCTCGGCGACGCCCTTGTACTCGGTCTCGGGGTGGTAGACCTCGTCGCGGTACACGAAGAGGATGATGTCGGCGTCCTGCTCGATCGCCCCGGATTCGCGAAGGTCGGAGTTGATCGGGCGTTTGTTGGGGCGCTGTTCCAGGCCGCGGTTGAGCTGGGACAGGGCGATCACCGGGCAGTTGAATTCCTTGGCCAGGGCCTTGAGCGAGCGGGAGATCTCGGAGATCTCGTTGACTCGGCTGTCGCCGCTGGAGCCCGGGATCTGCATCAGCTGCAGGTAGTCGACCATGATCAGGCCGATCTCGCCGTGCTCGCGGGCCAGGCGGCGAGTGCGTGCACGCATCTCCGACGGCGAGATGCCGGCGGTGTCATCGATGAACAGCTTGCGATCGTTGAGCAGGTTGACCGCGGAAGTCAGGCGCGGCCAGTCGTCATCGTCCAGGCGGCCGGCGCGGACCTTGGTCTGGTCGATGCGCCCAAGGGACGCGAGCATACGGATGACGATGGATTCCGAGGGCATTTCCAGCGAGTAGACGAGGATCGACTTGTCGCTGCGCATCAGCGCGTTCTCCACCAGGTTCATGGCGAAGGTGGTCTTACCCATGGACGGGCGGCCGGCGACGATGATCATGTCGGCCGGCTGCAGGCCGCTGGTGAGGTTGTCCAGCTCGTCGAAGCCGGTGGACAGGCCGGTGATGGCGTCGCCGTTGTTGAACAGCTCGTCGATGCGATCGATGGCCTTGACCAGGATGTCGTTGATCCCCACCGGGCCGCCGGTCTTCGGGCGCGCCTCGGCGATCTGGAAGATCAGGCGCTCGGCCTCATCGAGGATCTCCTCGCCGGTGCGGCCCTGGGGCGCGTAGGCGCTGTCGGCGATCTCGGTGCTGATGCCGATCAATTGGCGCAGGGTCGCGCGCTCGCGAATGATCTGCGCATAGGCCTTGATGTTGGCCACCGAGGGGGTGTTCTTCGCCAGCTCGCCCAAGTAGGCCAGGCCGCCCACCTGGGACAGCTGCCCTTCCTTGTCCAGTTGCTCGGACAGGGTCACCACGTCGAAGGGTGCGTTGCGCTCGGCGAGCTTGAAGATGGCGCGGAAGATCAGGCGATGGTCATGACGGTAGAAGTCGCCATCGGAGACCTGGTCGAGTACCCGCTCCCAGGCGTTGTTGTCGAGCATCAGGCCCCCCAGCACCGCCTGCTCGGCCTCGATGGAGTGCGGTGGCACCTTGAGAGCGGAGGTTTCCAGGTCGAACTGTTCGGGAAGGCTGATTTCGTTCATGGGCTCGGGAATGCATGCGGTAGAAAGACAACGGGCACGTCACCGCTCTCGCAATGACGTGCCCGATTGTTAGCGTGCCCGCACCTGAGTGCAAGCATGCTCCGTCCGGTTGCCCGGACGCGCCGACTTAGGCAGCGATGACGATCAGCTTGACGGTCGCTTCAACGTCGGTGTGCAGGTGCACAGCTACGTCGTACTCGCCAACCTGACGGATGGTGCCGTTCGGCAGACGAACTTCGGACTTGGCAACCTCGACGCCGGAGGCGGTCAGGGCGTCAGCGATGTCGTGGGTACCGATGGAACCGAACAGCTTGCCTTCGTCACCGGCGGTGGCAGTGATGGTCACTTCCAGCTCAGCCAGTTGGGCAGCGCGAGTTTCAGCCGAAGCTTTCTTCTCGGCAGCCAGTTTTTCCAGCTCAGCGCGGCGAGCTTCGAACGCAGCGACGTTCTCGGCGGTAGCAGCGGTGGCCTTGCCTTGCGGCAGCAGGTAGTTACGACCGTAACCAGCCTTGACGTTCACCTTGTCGCCCAGGTTGCCCAGGTTGGCGATTTTTTCCAGCAGAATGATTTCCATTTGGGAATCCTCTTAACTATTAACCTTCACCGTTCGCGGGGCCGGCGCCGTTCTTGCGAGCCAGGCGTCCGCGAAAATCAAACAGGCTGTCGATCACAGCCAAAAGACAGATCAAGTTCCCGATCAGCAGCACGGCCAGGTACAGCACTATCAGCCAACCACCCGAGAGGCGCTTGAGGGCGATCAGCCCGTGCCCGAGGGCAGCACCTGCGAACAGCAGCGGCACGCTGCACAGCGGCCCGAGCAACGCGGCACGTGCATCCAGCGCCGGGATCAGGATGCATCCCAGCAGCAGGGCCACGGCAACCGCGGGCCTCAGGCGCAGACTCCGGAATTCGCGACCGAAGCCGCCCGGGTTGTACAACGCCGCTTGCCAATAGCGCGCCAGCACCAGGCAGAGAAGGCAGGTGGCCTGCAGCGAGGACGCCATGACCCCAGTAAGGGTCGGCACCATCGCGGCCTGCAACCTGTCGAGCTCCTCGCCCGAAAGCTGGGCATCGCCGCGGACCTGGGCCAGCACCTTGGTGACCTCGGTCGCCAGCACCCCGATCATCTCGGAGTAGGCGTTGCCGAGCACCAGTGCGAACACCAGGCCCAATGCCACGCTGCCGATCAGCACATGGCTCCAGGACTCGCTGACGCGCAGAATCTGCGCCAGCACCAGGGTCCCGAGCAGGGCCAGAAGGATGCTCGGATCGCCCAGGTACCACCAGCACGCAGCCGGCAGTACCGCCCAGGCCAGGATGCCGACGGCATCACTGAACCCCCTTCGCAACAGCACCAGGCTGCCTGCGGAGGCACTCAGCCAGAACAACAGCGGAACCACTGCAGCGCCGGCCACGGCCAGCGTTGCCTGCATGCGGCCTCGCATGGTGAATTCAGCCAGTGCGCGCATGCGATCTATCCCTTGAAGCGTCGACTACCCGGTCTCAACGGCCGTGGCTGTCGGTGTAGGGCAGCAGGGCCAGGTAGCGGGCGCGCTTGATAGCGGTAGCCAGCTGACGCTGATACTTGGCTTTGGTACCGGTGATACGGCTAGGAACGATCTTGCCGGTTTCGGAGATGTACGCCTTCAGGGTGTTGAGATCCTTGAAGTCGATCTCTTTCACGCCTTCAGCGGTGAAACGGCAGAACTTACGACGACGGAAGAAACGTGCCATGAACTTGGCTCCTCAATAGATCCGTGGATTACTCGTCAGCGTTGTCGCTGTCGTTGTCGCTGTCATCGCCATCGACGGCGGAGTCAGTTTCAACGCGCTCACGGCGCTCGCGGCGCTCGTTGCGGTTTTCCTCGGCCTTGAGCATCTCGGACTGGCCGGTAACGGCTTCGTCGCGACGGATGACCAGGTTGCGCAGGACGGCATCGTTGTAGCGGAAGTTGTCTTCCAGCTCGGCCAGGGCCTTGCCGCTGCACTCGACGTTCAGCATCACGTAGTGAGCCTTGTGAACGTTGTTGATTGCATAGGCCAGTTGACGACGGCCCCAATCTTCCAGGCGATGAATCTTGCCACCGTCTTCTTCGATCAGCTTGGTGTAGCGCTCGACCATGCCACCAACCTGCTCGCTCTGGTCCGGGTGAACCAGGAAGATGATTTCGTAATGACGCATAAATGCTCCTTACGGGTTGTAGCCTGCCAACGATGTGGTCAGGCAAGGAGTGAATGTTTCGTTTTGGCTTGCCGGCGAGGAAGGCGCGCGAGCGCCTGCCGGGGCGGCAAGGGGCGACATTCTAGAGAAGCGCCCGGGGCCGCGCAAGAAGAACTGGTGAATATTTGAACAGTAGCTGCAAGCTGCAAGCTGCAAGCTGCAAGCTGCAAGCTGCAAGCTGCAAGCTGCAAGCTGCAAGCTGCAAGCTGCAAGCTGCAAGCTGCAAGCTGCAAGCTGCAAGCTGC